>JAFLRO010000181.1 GCA_022511425.1 Acetatifactor sp. | reverse complement strand
AAGTCCTCCTCATTCTGAATAGACGGCAGCAAGCTATATACCACAAGGGAAATAAGCGCTACCACGACAAACACCAGGATACCTACCACTGAGGCCAGATAATACTGGGATTCCGCACCGGTGGTTATCTTGAACAGCCAGGTAATCAGCAAGTCAGTATAACCCACTGAGCCGGAAGCCGCTGAAGCCGCAGAATTAGTTGGCCCGCCGCCGGTGAGCAGATAGATCACGTTAAAGTTATTCATGTTACCGGTAAAGCTGGTGAGCAGATACGGACCGGTAACGAACAACATATACGGAAGTGTGATCTTTCTGTACTGCTGCCAGCCGTTAGCACCGTCAATACGGGCAGATTCATACAGATCCTGAGGAATGTTCATCAAAATACCGGTAGTGATCAGCATCAGATATGGAATACCAATCCATATATTGATAATTATCACAGTCACCCGCGCCCAGATAGGATCCTCCCAGAAAGGCAGTGCATTACTGATCAACCCTAAATCCGTCAGTATCAGGTTGATCAGACCGTTTTTCGCAAACATTTTGGAGACATACAATAAAGATATAAACTGGGGGATTGCTACAGTCATGACCAAAATGGTCCGCCACATTTTCTTTAAACGTATCCCTCTTTTGTTAATCATCATGGCAACAAACATGCCCAGGAAGTAGTTGGTGAAGGTGGCAAAAAAGGCCCACATCAGCGTCCAAACCAAAATCTCGCCAAAGGTAGCGGAATAGGACTGAGCTGCTCCGCCCCCGCCGCTCCAGGAGAGCATGGTGTTAAAATTATCCAACCCAACCCATGTGAAAAGGTTGTTGCTGTAGCCGTTGTGAGTACCGTCGTAGTTGGTGAAAGCCACCAGAATCATGAACAATATGGGCATGACGGTGAACACCACAATACCGGTCAAAGGCAATGCCAGCAGTGTTTTGTGGAACTGGTCATCCACCAGGGATCGCAGATCGTCCTTACCGCTTTTCAGCTTCTTGCCGGAGCGTATGATCTGCTCTGCAATCTTGTTCTGACGAATATTGACGCGCCAGGTATAAAGAAAAGCAATAATGAAAAAGATTGTGAGCACGCCGTAGAGCAGAATCTTAAAAGAATTGTCATGATAAGTAGTCACATACTGGTCAAGTATGACATTATAATCCTCCGTGGGTCCCTGTGTGCCCAATGTGCCCAGCTTGGACAGCCAGTAAGAGCCGGTGGTAATCATATAGACAATAAATATCACCTCAAACAGAAAAAACAATATGCCCCGCAGGATCTGCCCGCGAAAAAAAGAGCCCCATCCCATGATGACGTAGGATATTTTTGTCTTGGCATCACCCTTCGTAAACGTGTTCACAATATCCTTGCATTCGTTTGCCACTGCCAGCCCGACTTTTTTAAAAAAGTTCCCAATTTTTTTGAATAGGCTGCCAATGGCGCCGGGAATGCCGCAGAAGAAAGCGACAAACCGATGACAGAACCTTTGCCATTTCGACAACCGCAGGAACTCCAGATCACTGTATTGTTTCATCAAATCACCCCTTTTAAAAAATTGGTCGGAGCCAGATTCGCTCCGACCAATTTTTGTGTCTATCTGATTAATCAAAATTGGTGTAGTATTTTCCTTAAGTTTTCTCTAGTTCGCAATCAGGGACACAGTCTCAGAAGCAGAATCAAACTGAATCTGATAAGTGCCATCCGCCTCTACAACATAGTTACTTGCAGGATAAGCAGTATCCCAGCTTAAGCCCTGACGAACCTTGAACTCGTCGCCGGCTTTCAGCTCAAGAGCCTCGGTGGTCCAAACGCCGTTTGCCTCGGTCATGGGAATATCGGTGGACCAGCCGTCGTCATTGATGGAACCGATAACAGTGAACGCATTCTTCACGTCATCAGACATATCGAACAGAGCATTCATCTTATCCGTATAATTGTCCAGAGCAGCCTGAAGACCGGCATCATCAGTAGCAGCCTTTACATCGGTACCGATAACCTTTGCCAGAGTCCACCAGGAACCGTGGATCTGACCCTGAGGAACGGAGTAAGCGTTCTGTGCAAGCAGAGCGGCAAGAGCAGGGTTAGCCTGAACTGCCTCAGACTGCTGAGCTGCCAGATTAGCAGGTCCCCAAGCAAGAGTCTCAAAACGCTCCATCTGATGCTTCTCGTCAGTAAGGTACTGAGCGAGCTTATGCATAACAGCGGATTTCACGGCATCGGTCTGAGGCTTTACTCCAAGAAGCTTACAGCCGTTGTAAGAGCCAAGGTGATAGGTTTTGCCGTCTACCT
>JAFLRO010000180.1 GCA_022511425.1 Acetatifactor sp. | reverse complement strand
CCACTTTCAATCCGGCTCATATCCAGTATATCATTAATCAGGCTTAAGAGATGATTGCTGGAAGACATGATTTTATCAAGACAATCCTTCACCCGATCCATATTATCCAGATGACTCGCTGCTATAGCTGAAAAGCCGATAATGGCATTCATTGGTGTTCTCATGTCATGAGACATATTGGAAAGGAACGTAGTTTTTGCTGAATTGGCTTGCTGTGCCTGTGCCAGAGCATATTCCAAGAGTGATTTTTGCTTGCGTTCGTTTTCCACCAACTCCGTATTATCAATGGAAAAGACAGTAGCAAACCGCTGTCCCTTTTCGCCCTGTACCCTGGCCGTTACAGAAAGATACTTAATTGTTCCCATATTATCTGCTGCATCCGATTCATAACTGCATGTCAGTTTATCACCCGCCTTTGCCTTCTCAAAAGCACCGCGGTTGAAAGTACTCCGGACCTTCTCCCTGTCTCCGGGCACTACTTCCATAAGCCGTGCCTCAAGGTAGTCATCCCAATTCCCCACATCTATCTTGGTAAACTCACCGTGTCTGATGTCAATCTGTATAGTTTCCCAAGTTTCAAGATCCACCCTCAGAAGGTGGGAATAAATATCCGCCGTAGCGCTCACGAAAAGCAATTCATACCGCCTGAGTAAATTTCTCTGCGTCAGCTCCTTCTCAATGGTTTCCGTAATCTTTTTCTCGGCCATGACAAGCTGGAAGTAGTCCTCAGTACCGGATACTCTGGTAAAAGTGAACTGAATATAATCAGTCCTTTTACTATCTTTGCTTGTCCTTCTGATATTCACATTATAAATATTTTTTTCCTGCAGCCGTTCCAGGATATTCTCTATTCTGGTAACGTCAAACCACATTTCTTTATCGTCAGATAACACATATTCCCCATATGCATGAATAGCATCATAGTAATTTTTTTGAATAGCAAGAGTATCCTCAACCTCCGCTGACTCATCTGTATTTTTATATACCGACAAACTTCCGCTCTCCGGTTCGATCAAACCGATAAAATTGTACTCGCTGCTGAGTCCTGAAATAATCTCATAGGCATCCTCCACCAGCTTTCTCTGCTCCATCTCATGGCGAACCTCCATATCTACATTACTGAAGCCTATTGCTATTTCCACATCCTCGTTGACACTCTCGATACGGGAAGCTTTCATCCGATAATATTCAATTTTTCCATCTCTCATAACCCGATAATTTACTGCACAGGAACTCTCTTTTTCCAGCGCTTTTATCAGGTGCTCCGGTGCAGTGTAAGCCAGCAGCATTTCTCTGTCCGGCTCATATACTGATGTAGTTACATAAAAGTGAATAAGATTTCTGTAACTTCCCTCCTGAAACCGGTTTCCAAAATTCTTAATGATCTCATTGCTCATCCGGAAAGCCTGCACGGTATCTCTGGTCAGATTCACCCAGTAAACATTGGCGTAATCCACACTAAGAGCCTGTATCATTTCCATCTGTTTCAAATTTTGATCCTGTTTTTCTCTTATCTCCGAGTGATCCTTTATCAGCGCAATTGCCACAATGTCCCCAGTGATTTCATTTTTTGTGATAACGAATATTTTGTGGGCATAAATCCATGTTCCCCTGCCGTCTTGAATCCAGAAGTCATAACAGGGATCCAGAATACCTTTTTCATAGCAGCTAAGCAGATACTCCGGTGAACAATGGTCATAATAATCCTGCCTGCTGCCAACAGGCACGCGCTTTCCCAGGCATCTCACAAATTCTGAGTACCGAAGGGGCATGGAAAATCCCATGTCTTCTGCTATGGATATCTCCTTATTTCCCACGAACCGTGTTGCTTTTCCTTCCATCAGATCTTTAGACAAATTCACCTCATAAATTGCAATCGCATCAGAGGTAATTGCGGTCATATACTGTCTCTCACGGCTGCTTGCCGCATCGATCATCTCCTGATGGCTGATGCGCTCTCTGTCCAGTTTCTGTATTCTTTCAGTAATATCACTGATAAAAACGTAAAAAATGTCTCCCTCTGTCTCATCATGCACAAGATGTCCAAAGTCCTCCACCCAGCAGACTTCCCCGTCCTTCCGGATAATCCTGTACTCCACATAATCAAGTGCCTGGGGGTCACCCGCAATCTGATGTGCTATATATGCCTCCACTCGTTCCAGATCATCGGGATGTACAATTCCCTGAAAGGAATTCCCGGTTAGCTCTTGAAACTCTTCTATGGTATCACATCGAAATAGGTGTAACATCGCATCATTGACATAAATTAATTCTTCATTACCGTCCGCATGATAAATGAAAAATCCGCCGGGAATCCCCTGCATAATATCATT
>JAFLRO010000018.1 GCA_022511425.1 Acetatifactor sp. | reverse complement strand
CGGAAATTGCTGGGAATACGGGAGAGTTCCCGCACGATGAAGCCGTCCGGCCAGGGTTTTAAGGATTCCATATCGTCTTTGCAGATACCGTAATTACCAATGAGAGGATAAGTCATACACACTGCCTGTCCCGCGTAAGAGGGATCAGTCAATACCTCCAGATAGCCCGCCATGGATGTGTTGAACACGATTTCACTTATTATCTCTTTGACAGCACCAATATGAGTTCCCTCAAAAACGGTGCCATCCTCCAAAATCAAATACGCCTTCATACTGCCTCTCATTCCGCCGCCACCGCAGCCAAGTTTTCCAGCCTTAGATTTCTCTTCGCCGTACACTCGCAAACCCGCGCCTTCGGCGCTGCTTGTTTTTCTTCTGCGCCATTATATCACATATAAAATAGACGGGCAATAATAAATGCCCGTCCATTTTCCATCACCTTATTTTATGTTACTTTTCACGCCCTGCTCAATACAGACCAGTACTGCCAATATCCTTCCGGCAGACCGTAGAAGCACGTCGGCACTTGGCGAGGTACTTTCGAGCCTAGTGTCCGCTACGTGCTGACCCGAGCGGAAGCGCGTCTGCCGGAAGGATATTGGCAGGGCTGGGCGTCACTCGCATGGCTAGATGCTAAAAGCAACTATTTCACCTTTTCATACATCAGATCCCTATACCATTCCAGCGATCCCTTATAAGCATCGTTCACAGAATCCACATCCTTCTTATCCAGAAGCAACAGTCTCGTGACCTCCTGCCAGTTTGCGTTTTCGTATTGCTGAATCAGATTCAGCACCGGTGCCAGCCTTCCGCTGCCATTGATCAGAGCGTCCTTTACCTCGCCTGCCACCATGACCATCTCCAGCGCTTCCGCCATAGGCTTCTCCAAGATCACGTCCAGAACGGAGAACAGTCCCATCAGGAACAGCTCTTCAATTTTATCCCGCATACCGAAGATGGGGCCCAGATTCTCTGCAAATTTAGCGCGGAGCAGTGAAACACGCGTAACTTCGCTGGGTTTGTCGGCATACATCTCGTTGACCACTGCAGTATTGATCCACTTGCGCAGCTCCTTTTGTCCCAGCATTGCAGCCGCGTGGCGGATAGTGGTAATACCGGAATTTACCGTCATGCGGTTCACCATCTTCAAAAGAGAAATGGTCAATGCCGTGTCGCGTCCAATAATGTCCGCTGCTTTGGTTAGCTCGAAATTAGCGTCGTTGACTACATTCAACAGCTCGATATAGTTTACCTTCAGGGGCGCCACCTCGTGGGAACCTTTTGTCACAGGTACCCGGTAGAAATCGCCCTCATACAGCTGATAACCGCCAATGGTCTTCAGCTTCTCAAACACATCCATGCTGTCAATGCCGCCGGCACAGAGCTTAATGTTGGGATAAAGCTTGCTGAAATAAATCCTTGCCTTTTCAATGGCAATCCTTCTGTTGTCCAGAAAAACATAATCCATAAGCTTGAAAACTTCTCTATAATCCTCAAACTCAGAGACTGCCAGTTTCCGTATGGCCAGCTTGTAACCCTTCTCGCGGAGTTCTATCAGCCGGTCGATATACATTGGCACAGGGGGGATGGTGTTGTCCAGCAGAAACACAATTCTGTCATGATGCGCATCGCACTGGCTTTCTACATCCGAAAATATGGAGATATTGCTGACCGGTACGAAAATTTCCTTATCCTCAGAGAGGGTCTCAATTCCCATAGTACTGATCAGCTCCAGGCCGTCTATTACCGCTGCCCCGTCATTCTGTCTGGTTCCCTGCATCATGGGATCCAGAAAATAATTGTCCTTCTGGGAGAACACAGAGTAGGCTTTCACCGCCATGTTCTCGTCAAAAAGAGGTACCAATGCTATTAACATACAATCCACCTGTACGATGGTCAAGCCATCGCCCTTTCTGTTTCTATCTGAAATATTGTACACCGGATTCAAATATCCGAATATCCTGCTCACCGTAAATATTCATTGCCACTGCATCGCCCCGGCGCTCCGAGTGAGCCATCTTGCCCAGTATCCTGCCGTCGGGTGAAGTAATACCCTCAATGGAGCAGTAGGAACCGTTTATATTATATTCCTCGTCCATTGACACATTGCCATCCGGATCGGCATACAGAGTTGCCACCTGTCCGTTTGCGAACAGCTTCTCAAGCCATTCCTTCGGTGCCACGAACCGACCTTCACCGTGGGAAGCCGGGTTGCAGTAGGTCTCTCCCAGAACCGCACCCTGCAGCCAGGGAGATTTATCTGAAACCACTTTTGTATAAACCATCTTGGAAATGTGCCGATTGATGGTATTGAAGGTCAGGGTCGGTGAATCTTCCTTTTGACCTACAATTTCGCCGTGGGGAACCAATCCCAGTTTGATCAATGCCTGGAACCCGTTACAGATCCCCAGTGCCAGACCGTCCCTCTCATTGATAAGCTTC
The DNA here is from genome assembly GCA_022511425.1 of Acetatifactor sp. Taxonomy (GTDB): domain Bacteria; phylum Bacillota; class Clostridia; order Lachnospirales; family Lachnospiraceae; genus Acetatifactor. Next base: position 39,042 of record JAFLRO010000018.1, on the reverse strand, counting down.
ATCACCGCTTCTTTCAGCTTCTCGTTCTGGAACGCTGTCGCAAAGAACTTGGCGCTGCCGTCCGGCTCATCACCGGCGGAAAATCCTCCGGGGAACATAATGATCTGTGCCTGGGAAATAGCCTTTTCAAACTCCTCCACAGACTGGAGGATGTCCTGAGCGCTCAGGTTCCGGAATACCTTTGTGACCACATATGCCCCAGCTCTCTCAAAGGCTCTGGTGCTGTCGTACTCACAGTTGGTACCGGGGAACACGGGGATGAACACCGTAGGTTTTGCCACTTTATTCTTACATACATAGATGTTGTCCGCTTTATATAATGCATTTTCCAGGGGCGTCGTGTCCTTTACGGCTTTTGTGGGGAATACCTTCTCAAGCTTTGAAGTCCAGGCTTTTAGTGCTTCTTCCATTGTGATGCGCACATCGCCGTATACAAACAACGGCTCCTCCGTCACTGTACCGATGAGGGTGTAATCCAATTCCCTCTCCTCCAACAGCGCCAGCTTATCTGCCGGAATCTCAGCAAGAATATTGCCCAGACCGTTACCAAATAAATCTTCTGTCGGCAGATCACTCTCCACAATCACACCCAGCTTGTTGCCAAATGCCATCTTGCACAGAGCCGCTGCGGCTCCCTTTGCGTCGAGAGCATATGCAGAAAGAATGGTTCCGTCCGCAGTCAGCTCATGGATGGCTCCATAGAGTTCGGCAACCGCGTTATACATGGGTATGTCAAAATCGTCCTTTTCTATCTCAAAGCAGACCAGTCTGCTGCCCGCTTTCTTAAGCTCCGGTGTCACAATATCGCTCTGTTTTGCAATGTCCACCGCAAAGGATACCAGTGTGGGCGGCACGTCAATATCATTGAAGGTGCCCGACATGCTGTCCTTTCCTCCGATGGAGGGAAGGCCGAAACCGATCTGTGCATCATATGCTCCCAGCAGTGCCGCAAAGGGTTGGCTCCAACGCTCCGGCTCCCCGGTCATCCTACGGAAATATTCCTGGAAGGTAAAACGGATCTTTCCGGCATCTCCGCCGTTTGCAACTATCTTCGCCATGGACTCCACCACTGCATAAACAGCTCCATGGTAAGGACTCCATGAGGACAGATACGGATCAAAACCGTAACTCATCATGGTAACGGTGTCGGTCTTTCCCTGCAACACGGGCAGCTTTGCCACCATAGCCTGGGTCTCCGTGAGCTGATGCTTTCCGCCGTAGGGCATCAGCACACTGCCCGCGCCGATGGAAGCGTCGAACATCTCCACAAGTCCCTTCTGGGAGCAGACATTCAGATCGCTTAACAGAGTAAGCCATGCTCCCTTTATGTCATTGGCCTCCAGCTTCTCTCCCACTGCCGGAACAGCCCATTTTCCAAAGTAATTCTCCTTCTCGTCAGGGATGTCCACCTTGACGGTAGCTTCCTGATGGGCACCGTTGGTGTCCAGAAAGGCTCTCTTTATATCTACGATTTTCTTTCCGCGCCAGTTAAGTACCAGCCTGGGCTCCTCAGTGACCACTGCCACCGGCACAGCCTCCAGATTCTCACAAGCGGCATAGTCCAGGAACTTCTCCACATCTCCCGGATCCACCACCACAGCCATTCTTTCCTGGGATTCGGAGATGGCCAGCTCTGTGCCGTCCAGACCTGCATATTTCTTAGGTACCTTATCTAAATCCACCGTCAGACCATCCGCAAGTTCTCCGATAGCCACGGAAACACCGCCTGCGCCGAAATCGTTGCACTTTTTGATGATTCTGGATACCTCAGATCGTCTGAACAGCCTCTGAATTTTTCTCTCTGTGGGAGCATTTCCCTTCTGCACCTCCGCACCGCAGGTCTCAATGGACTGCTCCGTGTGCACCTTGGAGGATCCGGTTGCGCCGCCGCAACCGTCACGGCCTGTGCGTCCGCCCAAGAGTATGATTACATCCCCGGGATCCGAGGTCTCCCGGATCACGTTCTTTCTGGGAGCAGCCCCCATGACAGCGCCGATCTCCATGCGCTTTGCCACATAATTGGGATGATATATTTCCTTTACAAATCCCGTCGCTAGGCCAATCTGATTACCGTAGGAGGAATAACCGTCCGCAGCACCTTTCACCAGCTTCTTTTGTGACAGCTTACCCTTTAGAGTGTCCGCAACGGGTACCGTGGGATCAGCCGCGCCGGTGACGCGCATAGCCTGATATACATAACCTCTTCCAGAGAGCGGATCCCGGATCGCGCCCCCAAGGCAGGTTGCCGCGCCGCCGAAGGGTTCAATCTCCGTGGGATGGTTGTGTGTCTCATTCTTGAAAAACACCAACCACTCCTCTGTCTCCCTGTGATCACCGTAATCCATTTCAACAGGCACCACCACGGAACAGGCGTTAATCTCATCGGATTCCTCCAGATCCTGGAGTTTTCCGTCCTTTTTCAATTTTCTCATTGCCATCAGCGCCAGATCCATCAAGCAGACAAATTTGTCTTCTCTGCCTTCAAAGATCTCTTCCCTGGTGTCCAGATAGCTCTGATATGTGGTCTCCAGAGGAGAGCGGTAATAGCCCTCGCCAAATTCCACATCGGTGAGTTCGGTGGAAAAGGTAGTGTGACGGCAGTGATCCGACCAATAGGTATCCAGAACACGAATCTCCGTCATAGAAGGATTCCGGTTCTCATCATTACGGAAATAATTTTGTATATGAAGAAAATCCTTGAATGTCATTGCAAGGGAAAGAGAATCGTAGAGTTTTTTAAGCGCATCCTCATCCATTTCGGTAAAACCTTGAAAAACAGAAATATCAGCAGGTTCGTCAAAAACCGAGATCAGTGTCTCGGGTTTTTCAAGCCCGGTCTCCCGGGAATCCACAGGATTAATACAATAGGATTTGATCCGGGCAAACTCTTCCTCAGTCATATTCCCCAAAATCATATAAGTCACGGCAGTGCGGATCACAGGTTCTTCCTTCTCGTCCAGGAACTGTACACACTGTACGGCGGAATCGGCTCTCTGGTCAAACTGTCCGGGCAGAAATTCCACTGAAAACACTCTGGCTCCGACGGGAATTTCAATATTTTCCCTATAGAGGTCATCTACGGGTGGCTCCGAAAACACGGTTCGGCAGGCTTTCTCAAACACCTGGTCCGAAATGTTTTCCACGTCATAACGGATGAACACCCGCACACCGTCCACATTGATGTCAAGATAGCTTCTCAGTTCTTCATGAAGCTCCATGGCCTTGACTGCGAAGGGCTTCTTCTTTTCAACATAGATCCGCTTAACGTTTCCCATGTTACTCCTCCACTTCCACTCCCAGAGATCTCAATATATATACGATTTCCCGGTCAACTGTATCGGACGTGATGTTGATGGTCTGGGCGGAAATCTTCAGCCCTTCCAGTACAAACATAATATTTCGGGCAGTACCCGCACAGTCCTCACAGTAAAATTCGCCGTTTTCCACACCGGCCTCAATCAGCTTCTCTATAATTTTCACCGCCGAATCAAACTGCTTTTTCAGCACATTATCCTTCTTGGCAGGCTGATTTTCAAAATAGAACTCATAGACTGCCTGGGTCAATGTATTCTTTTTCCTAAGCAGCTCCTTCTTCTGCTCCTGCAAAAAGAGCACCAGAATATCTGCTGCTGTGGCATCTTCCGTGATACTGTCCGAGAAAACGTCATCCGCCTCCTCGCTCTCAAGCTTCATGACCTCCATAAAAATCTGGCTGGTGTTGTCAAAATATAAGTACAGGCCGCCCCTACTGATCTCACAAGCCTCGACGATATCTTTCATGGTGACTTTTTTAAAGCCCTTTTCCACGAAGACCTTTCTGGCTGTCTCCAATATGAACTTCCTCTTTTGCACTGACTTTTCTCCCATGTTTCTTCCCCTTCTATCTGATATCCAAAGGTTTATCCCAAAATTCGATGATCTTCTGCATCTGTTTCAGAACCAGGAAAAAAATATTTTCCTTTGCTGCCTCGCTCCAAAGAATCGCCTTGGTTCTGCCTCCCAGCACATACTTTGATAAAATTCCTCTCAGGATATCCCAGTCCTTCAGCTCAGCTTCTTGGATTATCCTTCTCTCATCCTCGTGGGACCTGATACGGTTACGGGTGTACACATAGCTGTAATTGCGATCCATCAGCGGGGATTTGGCAGCTTCTTTAACAAAGCTCATCAGAGTGGAATCATACACAGGAAAGCTCATGATATTCTCGCGGGCATCCGCTCCCTGATACAAGGTGCTGCCCGACTGCCCTGCATTCTTTTCAAACCAGGGAATATACTTCAATAATGGCACGACTGTCTGTTTATATTCCTGCAGCAGCTGTGCGCGGTACTCCGAATTCTGTTCCATCCTAATTATTGCACTCCCCTTTTTACTGTATTTTCCCAAAACTGACACATATGTATTTTTATTTTATCACAAATTTAATAAAAGTACAGTACAAAATTATAGATACTTAATTGTATACTTTTATTGTGCATCATATATAAGAACAATCAAAAAATCCGACAAAATCAAAAAACTGATGTTTTTATCTATACAAATGTCAATAATTTATGGTATTATGTATAATAGTCATCTATTCTACGAATTTAGTCTGGCTGAGAAACAGTCCGGCGGGAAGGATTATTTTAGAATATGGCGGGAACAGTATTGGAAAAAGGTAAATCTCTTTATAAAAACGGACAGCCCATGACGGCTCTTCACCTGATTACAGCGGGAGCAGTGAACGCTGAATATCCGGGCGGAACCTATCAGCTGAAAAAGGGAGATGTAATCGGTATTTGTGAAATATGTTCAGAAATTCACTTTCTGGGCTACACCGCTACAGAGGACAGTACGATTTTGACTTATCCGGTCAACAATATGGAGGCCCTGGATGATCTGCTCCAGAAACATCCCGATGTGGCCAGGGTGTTCATGATCTCCCTGTTCAGACAGATCAATATGCTTCTGAGCCAGAGTTCCATCTCCGAAATGAACTGTGCCAATCTGCATCAGAACCTGACAGAGGACTACGAGAAATACACTGCCCTCTGTGCCCGTTACCGGGTCACCCCCAGGTCACTGGATGGACTAAATGAAGTGAGTGCTTATATCGTCGCAGAAGATCCCGACATATGGCTGAACAGCTACTATCTCGGCCTTCAGAACATTTATTCCAGCAAATATGCTAATATTCTGATTCAGGAGCCCGGCATTTCTCTGGGTATGCTGCGCAAGGGAAGCCTTGACTTCCGCAAAACCTACACCCTGCTGGACGACCAGAACCATTACTGCACTCAGATCCTTCAGTATTACTTAAACAGCTCCGGAAATGACCTGTTTGATTTTTATACCTCCCTCTATTATCAGCTTGGCGCTAATTCCGAGGATGCTACATCACTCTGCAAAGATATCGAGAGAATGATCACGCATTTTGAAGGGAACCCGGCTCTGGATGCCAATCAAGTAACGCAGAGAGTTGAAAGCTTCCGTAGCCGCTTGTCTGTGGTCAACAAGCCGGAGCTGGCTGCAGATAAAAACGAAGATTCCCTCAGCGCCTCCATCCTTTCGGAGCTGGCAGGCAGCCTGAATGCCATACTGGAGTTTGCCGGAGCTGATTTCAAAGATGCCGACACTTTCCGTCAGCATGTGAACGACTATAAAAAGCTTGAAGACAAAAATGCCATGGATGATGTGGCCGGCCGGCTTCGCAAACGCTTAACGGCAGAGTTTAACTCCCTCTATGCCGTCGTGTTTGAGCAGACTTTGGGAACTCCTTATATACCCACTCCTGTAAAAATGTTCCTGTACTTTGGATATGTGGATGAGGAGCTGGCGGGGGCTTCAAACTGCGGGGTGCTGTACAACCTTACATTTGGCATAGAAGACCAAAGTAAATTCGGTGTTTACACCTTCTATCATTGGTTGTTGGCCATCTACAACGGTGACAAGAGTCCCAGCCGGAATGAATTTGACGAGGATTACACCGACTATTTGCACAAACAGAAAGCACAGGGCAATATCACTGCATCCCAGCTTGACTCTATGGAGAAGGATCCCATGAGCCGGGTGAAATATGAGCTTGAAAATATGTTTGCTTCGGCGAATAAAGTTACATTTGGACGCATCAGCACTTTCTGCCCACTCTTTGCCGCCGAGAACGTACTGAAGGACTTAAAAGGCGCTTTTGTCACTTTAACTCAGATCAGCAAAGCCCTGGAGACTATCCGAAGCATCGACTATTCCGCCTTTTACCGTGAGAGTATGGATTTCGAAAATATGGATATCATGGGAAAAGAAATGATCCATCTGGAATTTGTACCGGATGTGATCCTGGCGCCTAACGTAGGAATCCGCGGCGTTATGTGGCAGGAAATCGAGGGAAAGAAAAGAAACAGCCCCGGCAGAATGGTATTCTCCATCTTCCACATGGAGGACCTGACCACCACTATGGTGCGTCTGGCAGGAGAATTCCGCTGGGAAATGTGCAAGCGTATTCAGGGAAGCCGTTGGAACGATGTCTCCGAGCGCTCCCTCACCAGCGAATATTTCGACTACGTGCAGTTCTATCGCAAAAACCACGAGCTCAGCGCAGAAGCTAAGGAGCGTGTCCGTGTCAGCCTGCAGCGCGCAAAGAACAGTTTCAAGGAAATGTTTGTACGCGACTATATCATCTGGGTGCTGTTCGAGGGCAACAATTCGCCAAGACTTAACAAAGTGGCCCGGAAGATTCTGTTCGCCTACTGTCCTTTCCCCGCACGCCTGATGACCACCCTGTCACAGAACCCGCTGTATTCCGAACTCATGGAACGTTCCCAGATTCTGGCCAGTCAGCGTGTCCATCACCTGGAGGTGCTGGCTCAGAAGATCCGCAACAATGGTGCGCAGGTGCCCAGTACTCTGGAAGCTGAAATCGCGTATACACAGGGCAAGGTTTAAATTTTAGATAGAGTACACAAAACAAAAGCACTCAGGCAGCCATAGCTGCCATGAGTGCTTTTTCTTATCTACATTTCAGTCTTTATACAGAAAATTTGCGGAACATACTTTCTATTGTTTGAGCAACACTTACATCCCCGGCTGGATGTCCTGTCCGGTCTCTACCCGCATCTTTTCTGCCAGTGTACGGGGATCTTTCTCCATCTGCAGCAATGTCTCAAATGCCGACAGAAGCAATCTCTCCTGACGGTAGCGATTCATGTCCTGATGACGATCCATGTACAGTTTGAAGTGATCCACCTGCCAGATAAGTGCATCTGACAGGGTATAACCTGCTACCTGATATTTGCTCAGGAAACTGCCAAAATCGTGATAGTATGCCAACTCCTGCAAGAGTCCTCCGGACTGGCTGATCCCCTGCCAGAGCTGCTCCCCATACTCCGTACTCTCCCCGGCCTTCTCCACCAGATTCAGTACATATCTATGCAGTTCGTTCAATGCTGCTTCCAATGCCTCGTTTTTTTCTTCCATTGCATTACCCACATCTTTCATTTTCATCAAATAGCCCTGATTGTTATCCTTAATTCTTCTTTTCTGATGTGCTACAATATAACTGTTACCACCCCTAGACAGGTAGAGAAAGGGAGTGTGCCGATGGTAATTCTGTCATTTTTGCCTACTGGCATTATAGCATATACGTTTGGCTCTATTATACACCCAGCTTTCATGCTCGTCTTGTATGTAAAATTGTATCAAATCCCGGTATTTCCGTCAATACAGAACATTCCGGCTTAAATAAAAGCCTTGTTTGCGGGGAAATTACTCCCCGGGAGAGAAAGCAGTCGCTACTCTGCCACATTGTTTTCAAAGGTATAGGAATCAATTTGCGACAGAACACAATCCGTATACAACTCGTCAAGGGTTTCATAGCCATAATAATATATATCGCTGTAGTACATCCTGAGTCCTGTGTTGTAGTGGTGCGAAGCTGTCTCGTAGTTGCTCAGATCCACTGTGCAGCTGCCGTCCCCGCTTACCATGATGTTGCTAAACTTTGTAAAGTTATAATGAGGGTAGGAATTCCCCGCATACTCTGCGTCAATACTGTATACCAGATAGATGCAGTTTTCATCCCCGCGCGCTCCATCCTTCTTGCTGAGGAAATAGTTGCCCACATAAGTCACCCCGTTCAGTATGTCCGTTTCATCAAGCGGTGATTCCCAGTCTGCTGTGCATATGTATTCTGCCTGCTGTATCATTGCATTCAGCGTATCCCCATCAATCTCCGATGAAGATGTCACATAATGTGTTTCCATTTTATCGCTCGCCGAATCATCAGAGTTCTCCTCTCCGGAGAGTTGGATATCCTGACCCGGTGTCTCTTCCGACTGGAAATATCCGGTCGTCTCACTAAGTGCTCTGAAACCAACGGGAATGAAGTAAATGGTCGCTACCAGGATGACCAGACATACAATATTGACGATTGCCTGTGGCATTTTCTTCTTAAAGAAAAGCTTTTTCTGAGCCGTATACTGTTCTTCCGTCTTCTGCCGGAGATTCTGCAGAATGTTCCTGAAAGTCCTCTGGTATCCTATCCAGTCATACCGTTTGTTCAGGTCTTTCAATGTCTCATGAAGGAACAGCACTACAAACAGCGGAGGAATTACATAGACAGCCAGCAACGAAATGATCATGATCAACGACGAGATGATGGCCATAAACCAATTCTCTGGAGTTCCAAAAAGATCCGCCAAAACGTCATACCATTCCGCTTTAAAGAATATTTTCCGCAGAACTAAAAGGTTATATATTTCAATCTTTTGGGGGAGCCACCAGTTGCCTCCGACAAAGAGAAGCAAAAATATAGGAATCAAAAGTCTGTGCAGCTGCGTAAATATTCCTTTAAATATCTCAAATACCAGATAAACCGCAAAGATAGGCCAGTAGACCAGCCAGTGGATCAACTCCATTCCAAGGGAGATTTTCCGGTCTTTCTTCCGACCGAGTTTTTCGTCAATCTTGTTAAGCACCTTGTTGGTTTTTGCCTTCTTTTCCGCCTTCTTAAGAATTGAATTGATGCCGTTATTAGATATGCCGAAATTATCATGAACAGGCTTATAATAGTTCAGAATAAAGTCATCCTTGTCCCGGAAAGCATAGTCCCTGTTGGCCACATCAAAAATACCATCTAATGTGTCAGGTCTCATTTCCACAAATGCAAACATATAAGGCGTAAGGTTTGGATATTGGATCAACAGCTTGAACTCGGGCAGATTATCCGCAACATCCTGATAGCTTGTCAATACTTGAAGATTATTAAATAAATCCACCAGAGGCTTATACTCAGAACCTTTACCCTGCTCGGCCTTATCCTGCTGGACTTTATGCACCTCTTCGCGCCGGGAAGTTATCAGATCCGCGAACTTCTGATTCGACTCTATCTCCTTTAATCCCAGAAAACTGTACAGACCATTGCGCAGATTAGGATACCTCTGGCACACATCACTGCTTTTCAGAATCTGGTCATAAAACTCAAAGCACTTCCGTAGCTTCAAGATAGTTGCCTTCTGGAACAGGTTCACGATCACTGGACTGGACCCATCTTTTTTCTTTCCATCAGGATCTATATCGGTATTCTCATCAGCGTATTTATCCTCTTTGCCAAACATTTTTATCTTGAAATCTTTTTCCAGCATTTCAAGGATTGCTTTTTTATTCTTACGCTCCGCCTGATAATAGTCAAAGAAGAAATCCACATCAACTTTCCTGATTTTCTTTGAGGTCCCAACAAGCTTAAAGTATTCTCTGGCAAACTCAGTTCCTCCCGCAGGACCGCCGCCCCGATTTTTCTGTTCACCGCCTTGGGTGTAGTAGACAAATACCTCCTTGCGCAGCTTGGCATCCCTTAGGATAGCTTCATATTTGTCTGCCTTTTCCAGACGGACCCGGTCGCGCTCTGCATTTTTCTCATTGGTACCGTTGACACTTTGATTCCAGCGTTTTCTTGTCCCGGCTATTTTTTCCTCTAATTCCTGTGGTGAAATCTCACTGCTCTCAATCTTGTATAACTTAAAAATGTTTTCCTGGTCAATATTGATTCCATACTTGCCAAGAATCTTTTCCTGTATATTTGCCATATGCACCTCCTAGCATTTTTCCATTCTGTTGATGATGATGCGCAGAAAGTGGATATACGCTTTTTCACAAAAGTATGATGCATGTTCCAATACAAATGATGTTGCAAAAAGGATATATTCAGCCGCAACGACTGCAACGGCTAAAATAATCGCTCCCAGCCATCCCACAAGGAAATAGGCTATCGCGAGCACCACTATCAGCAAAACAATAAACCCTATGATAGCACCAATTGATCCGTCTATAATGCTGGATACGATCAGACCAATGATGAACAACACTACGACTGTAATGGCAGCCAGTCCTGTGAATTTAAAAAATTTTACAATAGAAGAACCCATTAGAGCATTAAAGGCTGCTGCCAGTCCTTTGAAAACTACTCCCAGCAGGAAGAAGATCACCGCAAACGCGGAGGCCCAAAAGATTGTTACCGCTACCACATTAATCCCCCTACTCTACATTTGCAGCTGACATTCTGAGCGCAGCGCTCTTCATCTCATCGTCAGTCATCTGGTTGGAAAGCTGGAAGGTAGTATCCAGTTTTGAGTGATACTTCTGCTCCTCAGCAATAATATGAAGCATACCGGTGTTATCAAGTGCCAGTGTCATCACTACAGGCGTTCCTTGCGGAACTTCCTGAGTAAATTTCATTTCAATCTCAGTTAGAGGCATCCTTCCGTCAATATCCATATCGTGATCCGTAGAACGACTCTCATAGATCTTGAGCGATAAAGCTTTCTGATTATCCTTAGCTGCATAGCCGGTCTGCGTCTTTGTGGCAGGCAGCTTGTCATTGATCATCAACATGTTATAAATCCTGGGTTTATCGTCCTCATCCAGTAGCTCAACGCCATAAGTCCTGGAAAGGACATTTGTGATGCTGATCTTCATAGTGCCGCCGGCGGTGTTTCCTGCAGACAGTGCGAATTTCTTGTCCATCTCACCAGTGACTAAATTCTGTTCCTTAATCTCCTCCACAGATTTACCGGACTTTGCAGCCTCATCCAGAACGAAGTCATTATATGCCTTCTCATTGCCTGCATAGATAGCCGCGCCCTTTGCCACAGCCTCATCAGGATCGGAGAGAACGGGTGTCACATGGTAGTCTCTTTCAATCATGGCTGCTACCTGAGGCATTCTGGAAGAACCTCCTACCAGGAGCACTTTGTCAATTTTGGAAATAGGATAACCCTGTTTCTCTGCTGTGCCAAGAATATCATCCAGCAGGTTCTTTGTCCGGTTCAAGAGATCGCTTGTAAGCTCCTCATATTTCTCACGGGTCAGTTCCTCGCGAAAACGTCCGGAAGACCCATTTACGGAAATATTTACTTTTTCCCTTGATGTCAGAGACTTCTTCCAGGTCTCTACATCAACATACAATGCTGCGACTGTCTCAGGATCCTCAGAAAGATCCTCACCATTCTCCTCCTCATAACGCTGCATTACATATTCCATCAGCGCTTCATCCCAGTCCTTGCCGCCCAGCTGGTCATCGCCGCCGGTACAGACCACAGAGATATTGCTGCCGGATATATTCATGACGGTGATATCAAAGGTACCGCCGCCCAGGTCATATACCAGAACAGTCTCGTCCTTGTCATTTCCGGACACACCATAACTGATAGCTGCTGCCGTGGGCTCATTGATGATATTCAGCACATTTAAGCCCGCAAGCTCACCTGCGGTCTTCGTGGCCTGCTTCTCATTCATTCCGAAATAGGCGGGACAGGTAATTACCACATCCTTAATGGTCTCACCATCCTGAAGAACACCTGTCTGTCTCAGTTCCTCATTTGCGTCTGCCACGATCTTCTTCAAAATATAGGCGGATATCTCAGGCGCTGTATATGTAGTTCCATTCAGAGTAACCTTATCGTTCTCCTTACCCATTTTTCTCTTGATGAACTGAACGGTTTTGTCCGGTTCTATTTCAATGGATCTCTTGGCTTCCGTTCCCACAATAATGTTGTCGGCAGACTCAACCATAACCACCGAAGGAGTCGTATGATCTCCGTCACTGTTTTTGAGCACTACCGGTTTCCCATACTCATCAATGTAGGCAATGCAGGAATATGTTGTTCCCAGATCAATACCAAATACATAACTCATTGTTTCTCTCTCCTTTTGCTTATGCTTTATATTGATATACGACGACTCTCTCAGGTTGCAAAACCTTATCACCCTTTTTGTAGCCTTCTCCCAGGCTTTCTTTCACCTTTTTGTCCAGAGAAAGGTCATTCGTCGCCTCAAGCTTGGGCTGATGTATGGACGCATCAAAATCTGCTCCCGATTCTGTCTTGTACGCATCCACATTCTGTTGTTCCAGCAGGTCTGTCAGATCTTCAAAAATATAGGTATATTCCCTCTGCATATCCACTGCAGACATTTCCGTCCAGTTGTCTGAGGACATCAGCCTGTACATATCCTTGCGAACCTTGATAACGGCCTTCATGAGCTGATCTGTAAACCGATCCGCAGCCCCCTGTTTATAGTAATCCAATTCCTTGTGAAGCCGGTTTATCATGTCATCCTTAACCTCAATCTGGTTCTTGATCAGCTGCTCCATCATCTGGCATTGTTCTCTGGTATTGAGAACTATTTCCATCAATTCTCCAGACTGGCCATTATATTCCGCGTCATCGTTGTCGTCCGCCATACCGTCCATGGCTCTTTCCGTCTGGTTAATGATTTTTTCATCTAATTCCTCATAAACGTCCATCCTGTCCTCCTGTGCTTATTAATCCGAATATTTCTATTTTTGTGCAGCATCTTCTTTGTCAAATAGCACAGATATCGCTTTTAATTCGACATATTTCAAAAAGTATCAGCACATATCTATTAGATTATCACTTGTGACGGAATACGTCAAACATTTTTGGAAATTATATCGGATTCATTCTGTAACATTCCCGAAGATTTCGATATAGACCTCCACTGGGCAGTGCCTCTCGACCCAAGCCTTCGCCTCCTCGGCGCTTAGGGGTACGAGCTCCCTGGCACCGCTCCGGCTGAAACTTCCGTTGGGTCTGGAATATCTGGACAGAGGGCCGCCATGCCCGTCCAGAAAAAACTCCCCGTTCTGTTTTCGGTAGAGGGTCTCCTCTACAAACCATAAATCGTCGCAGCCCATCCCATTGCTGTCACAGCTTATTTCCTGCGCCGTCTCCGTGTTGTACATCTTCCCGTTAATAATCTGCTTCAAACTTTACACCCCTTTGCCGCCCCGTAGGCATTACAATCAATAGTTCTTGACAATAGAATCCTGTTAAAGTAGGGTTCTATTGTTTGGAAATGACCTTCTTCCAAACGTACTCCTCCGCGTCCTACACTAAAAGTCCCTGACTATTTCATTATCAGCCCGGTTTCAGTTTCCTTTTTCACTATGCCTTTCAACATCAAATAAGTATCCAATTCCAGATTTCCTTCATCTTGTAGCATAATGATACCCCTGTTTTTGTTCCGCAGTTTCACCGAAACTTTACACTTCCCGTCATTCTGCCTGTGACAATACAAACCATACATGAAAAGAATCGCTGCGCAAAGAGAGGAGCAGACACTCTCTTTGTGCAGCGATTCTTCAGGGTAAAACATAGAAATTCTTTGCGAAGCAGCCTCTGCTACAAGCAAAGAACTTCTTTTCATTTTTTAATAAATGCACGCTTCTTTTTTATAAATACAAGAATCCATTCTCTTACCATCCAGCTAACGCAAAAAACTACTCCGCAAATTCCCACCAATGCGGGATTCCACGACAGTATCCAATTGATCTTCTCAGTTCCCAGTAATCTTTGATAAAGATCATATGGATTCCTATCAGAAACGGCGATACCCCATCCAAAAAGCGCCAATATCATGTAATATAATGATACATAGATCCAGAATATATTCTTCCTAAAGTATACTTTAGCAATATCTTCCATACTTTCTCCAAGCAAAAAATGCCCCCCCAACAATACCCCTGCCAAAGAAAGCAAAAGAACAGCCATCCATCTAAATTCCGAAAATTCACTTACCGAGAGGGAAGCTGTACTCATAATAAGATATGTAATATTCGCTATGATAATCGCACTTCCTCCAAGTATTCCAACAAGCATTTCTCTGTTTACAGCAATGAATAATAAAAGCAAAAGACGCCACCATGAAAAACCTGATATGATCAGCAAATATATCCCAACGCCAAATATTGATGTACTGATAAATCCTGTTTCCTTCTTATAAATCAACAATACGCCCCTGCTGATACACAGTCCCCAAAATAGATATTCCCATATAGAGAAATCAAGCTTCAATCCCTGCATAAATGAGAGTTTCCATGTTGCGGTCCCCATCAGCGTGAACGCCGTTCCAATGGCAAGTAAAGTACTCTTATGCTCTCTCTGATATATGATCCTATGACCATACTGCAGCTTATCAAATTCATCCAGCACGTCTTCCATGGATTGGTACCTGTCATCCGGATCAAAGCGGATCATTTTCTGTACGATACGTACCAATTCATCGGATCCATTTATCGGATCCGGAGGAATATACCCTTGTACATACTGACACACATTAGGGTGATAATTCTCAGACTCAGGGAATCTGATTTCATTAAGCAAGACATAAAGCATCATTCCAAAAGAATAAATATCCGCTGTACAATCATACTTATCTTCCAGGGTGCCGACCACTTCCGGCGCCCCATATCCCTTTGTGAAGGCAACTGTACTTGCCATTCCATCATCCGTTGTTCTGGCAATACCAAAGTCGCCCAGCTTATAATGCCCACCCCTGGGTTCATAAAAGATATTTTCAAGCTTGATATCTCTATGAATTAAATTGTTCTTATGAGCAAGATTTATGGCAGTCCCTATTTCATTAGCAAGCTTAAATATCTCTTTTTCATCATACCTTTCAAGCTTATCCGGAATCAATTTATGCTGAAATCTATTTGTGCGAAAGACAGGTGATAACTTTTCCATAAGAATAAACTGCAAATGAAGGCAATTGTCCTCAGGTTCAGCCTCTTCGTATGAGTGCACCTCTTCAGTCTTGACCACATCATGCTCGCCCTCAATCCATACTCTCAGTTCTATCGAGTCATATATCTTAACAACATTATCCTCGTAAAGACCAAGTTCCATCTGCGCTACAACAGAACTAAGGAACGCCAAAGAATCCACATGTCTGTTGCCAAACCCTATGACCTTGATCGCGGCTTCCGTCTTTTTCTTATCCTTAGTCACAGCCTCATAAACATTTGCAGATGCTCCGGACCCAAGAAGCGAAAGCCCCTCTCCCAAAGCAGAGAACTCATACTCCTTGAATGGAAGATTTTGATGATTTAATTGTACCAATATGGCTTCCATATCTTCATTTGTCCATAAACTTATCATCTCCGGCTGATTCTTCTCCTCCTTCTATCTCTTGCTCTTCTTCACTAAATATCCCATCCCGCCATTCAAACAGGCACATAGCCAAATAAGCAATAATACCAGTCCTGATAAAATGCATACGACCCACAATATCCGGAACTACAATCACGCTGCATTTCTGTAATATCAAAAGCACTACCCCTGCGAAGAACATAACAAGAAACATTATGACATATACTGTCATTCCCAGAAAAGTTCTTACATATGTTGTTTTCTTCCACACGATCCTCATATGGAAGTATCGGTGGACAACAAGCGCTACAGCAATAAGGATAATCCATCCTAAATCCCATTTACTGAGATAATCAAGAAACTCAAGCCATCCTGTTACCTCTAATAACATCCAAAGCCCTGTAGACACTGTTCCAGCCAGGGTAAGAACCGGACGCCCAACAAGCACACATAGAATCAGAATAATGTGCGGTACAGTCAACCCTGTTGAATAAATTGAAAGTCCGGCAAATACCAACACAACTGTTCCAAAGAACAAATGGAATTCTTTCACCCGCTGCAGCAACGCTTCTAATAAAACTGCTACAGGAAGCGCGAAGAACATCCAATCTGCGACCATGGATGAATCCGGTTGTAATCCTTTGAACAAAAGAGTCAGTAGGACAGTTATTACAACAAAATATTTTATACTTTCTTCCCGATATATTATGTCAATTATCTTCTGTTCTTCTTTTCGTTCAGCCCTTGTCTTTACCCGTTCCTTTGGTTCTTCTCCCTCGTCAGCTTCTGTCTTTTCTTCCTTATAAGTCTCCGTAGCAATATCAGCGAGCTCAAATAATTCGTCTGAGGCTGTAGTCTCCTCTGAATCAAGTACCATGGACAGTTCCATCAACACTTCATTCATAGACTGATAGCGATCCTCAGGGTAAAAACTGCACATCTTGCGAATGACTCTTGCCATCCTTTCGGATGCGTGGACAGGTGCCGGAAATACAAACTCCGGATCATACTGCACTTCAACCTTTGAATAATACCCGTCAGATCCGGGAAACCTCAGATCATTTAAGAGCAAATACAAAGTAATGCCAAGGGAATAAATATCCGCTGTGGCATTATAACTGTCATAAAGTCTTCTTTCAATTTCAGGCGCGCCATATCCGTCAGTATACACGATGGTTTCTGCATTTCCATCTTCAGCCCATTTGGCAATACCAAAATCGCCAAGCTTATATACATGCTCTGATGCATCCCAAAAAATGTTTTCAATCTTAATATCTCGATGCAGGCATTTATTATTATGTGTAAGTGCAAGTGCCCGTCCTATCTCAAATGCGAGCTTGAGTACCTCGGATTCTGTATTTAACACTTCACGAAGCAGCCTTGCCTTGCCAAATCTATGTTTTTCAATCAGTTCATCCAGTCTATCCATTAAGACAAACTGCAAATGTAACGAGTTCCCGTTTTCTTCCCATGCCTCTTTTGTTGCATCCTTTATTTCAGTGAGCATTCCCCTGTCGTCAAAGAATAGTAATAATTCTCTGGTATCAAGAATCCTCACAATATAATTGGATTCCTGAGAAAGTATCCACTGAATACGGCTGGTACTCCAAAATTCCATAGAGTTGACTGTATGACGCTGAAAGCCGATGACCTTTAGTGCATATGTAAGCTTAGGTCTTTCTTTGTCATACATCTCATATACTGATGAGAATCCGCCGGTTCCAAGAAGTTTCAATTCATTATTCGATTTAGTGAATGCAAACTGCGGAAACAGACATGCTCGCTCATCAAGTGCGCTCAAAACGAATTCCGCAAAAGCTTTATCAAACTCCTGCACCTATTCTTCGCTCCTTTTATACGCCCTTAACAGCGATATCTCCAACCAGATAAGTAATATCTCCCATGTAGATGGCAATACCATCCTCTTTCTCGATTACTGTACCTTTTAAAGGTTCTGCTAATACAGTGGACTGATTTCCATCTGTAAAGATGAGCCTGCTAAGCCCCTTTGTATCTTCTACTCTCCAGCGTTCCTCAAATTTTCTCTCTGAAAACATGGACCAAATTGTCTTACTGTTGATAGCAGCTTCTTCTCCGCCGCCAAAAATTAAAATATCGCCATTATTTAGCGTGATGGGCTTTACCCTGCCTCTGATTCCGGTCGTCACATGTTTGCCATTGTAAACAGTTCCATTCTTTCCTTTTTTATCAACATAGAACCACATTCCATCGATATTCTGAAATCGGCCATGATGTCTGCTGACAGTTGTCGAATGAAGCTTAATGTCCGGAATGTTCTCTTTTGACGGCCGTCCAACTTCCCATATAACTCTATCATCCAGACAATATGTTGTAAGCTTCCCATTTTCAATTACTACAAGGCTGTTTCCTTTTTTACCAAGCATCGTCTACCTCCGGTAATTCTGAGATAAAATCCTCTACCTCTGGAAGATCTAAAGAGCTTAAGATTTCTCTGGCATAACTGCAAAGCTCATCCGGATCATAATCTTCCGAATCAATGTTCAGCATGTCTTTGAGACTTGCATCATCCAGAATAAACATAATAACGCTTTCGAATATATTTTTTGCACAGAGCGGCTCCATGTGTGCCAGTTCAAGCATTTCATCAATTTGTTCATGATCCATGCTCAGATGCAGGCCCAGGGAAATAATCTTATTTCTGGTGGGATACCATTTGTTCTGCCTTATGGCAGACACGCATTGTCTAAGCGAGGATGACCAGCCCTGAACTTCAGCCATTTCGAATATACTGCCCGCATAAGCAGGCTCCATGTAGTTTGCGGCTATGATCATCTTTACATAAGCATAGAATTTATGGTATGCATTTGAAAACATTGCGATATTATCCGTAATGAACCGCTCTAATTCATCTTCTCCCTGTACTTCGGATAATCTGGCATCGAACTTTTCTGTTGTAACATTGTCTACTGCCTCAGTGCTGTCATCTCTTATAATACTTTCCTTGATTCTATTCAGAATAAACTGATATTTTTCAGTGGATTCCTCTCCGTAACCGTGATTAATCACATAGATACAGACACAGTCTTCCAGGCTTTTTGAATATAACGCCGGATACTGTCCGTATCTTTGCAAAAGGCGATTCATCTCTTGAAGCGAATAATTCGCCGCCATTCCAATCCTCAAAAAAGTTTCTCTGTTCTTTGGAATTGAGCCCTTGCACCACTTGTCTACAGATACCCTGCTCACTCGGCATAAATCGGCGAACTTCGATTTTGTAAATCCCTTTCCCCCGATAATTTCCTTTACTTTCCGAGACCATTCTTCCTGCTGTGAATGAAGTTTTGGAAAAACCACTTGTTTCAGCTCTTCTAAATCTTCACACCTTGAAATTTCTTCCTTAATATAAACAGTCTCTAGTCCGCTGTGGTTGTTCTGTTCATCTGACATTTCCCATCTCCTGTGTGCATATTTCAGGCGAAAGCCTCGTCACATCCCTATCTCCTCATAGACCCTCCCTGCATTCCCGCGTGCAATGAGCCAAGCAGTCTTTCCGGCACGGCATTCGTCCTGGAATCCAATTCCCTACATTTGAATTATACTGGAATCACCTGTGCTTATCAATTCGAATCTTCTTTAATCTTCCGCTTCTCCTCTTTTGAACAGAGTATACATTCCATCTGATTTATCGTTTTCAACACAAGTTTACAGTCAAATTTCCTTCAACACAAGTTTACAGTCAAATTTCCATTTCTCTGGAGTATTTAACTGACCGCAAAAGTATAAAATAAAAATCAACAAATAAAACAAAACAGCACGATTCCAATCGGCTGCTTGAAAGATTGAGGATATCTGCCCATGCCTGTCCTTTGCATTTATGCAATCCCACAAGACACGAATGTCTTCTGGTAAAAAGATTTTTACCCTGTCACATCTTCAGATATTCGTCAACTACAGTCTCTATGCTCGCAAATTGCGTGCGAGAGAGTTTCTTGACCTTCTCCACGAACGGGCTCAGTTCCGCCGGCTGCTTGGAGTCCATGTCGAAGAACTCCTGGGGAGTCACGCCCAGGTACTCGCAAATGTAAAAGAACCCTGCCATGGAAGGCAGCGCCTTCCCAGTCTCTATATTATTAATGTACCCCGGATTCTGCCCGATAGACAGGCTCATATCTCTCGCCGAGACTTTCTTCTGGCTCCGAAGCTGTGCCAGGCGTGCAGGAAACATATCTTCGTACATATCATTCATACAGTTCACCACCTCTTGTTATATTTTATCCAATAGTATCAGCAAAATATTTGACACATTCCATCACAAATAGTAAACTAATAGATACATTCTGATACATTTGTAAAAATGTTGAATTAAAAGCGATAGCTGAGATTCTGACAAAGGAAGTACTGCACAATCGAATACTCCGCAGCATTCGTCAAATACCCGTGCAAGCATGGTTACTTGGCTCATCGCACGCGGGAACAAATCCAAAGGAGAAAAAGAGGTGACGAGGAATATGGACAATGTAAACTTATGCTGAAAATGATTAATCAGGTTGAATGTATTATTTGTTTATACTCAATAAAATCAATGGTTTTGGGCATTTAACAAATGCCAATCTAAACAACAAAAAAGGAGAAGAAAGCTATGAAGAAACTGAAACAAATGTTACTGGCGTGCATGCTGGGCGTAGTGGTCTTCGCACTCTCAGGGTGCGGTTCTACAACCATAGACCTCAACCAGTATATCACCATTGAAGCCGAGGGCTACGATTCCATGGGAACGGTAAAATGCACCTTTGATGACGAAGCGTTTGCGAAAGACTACGATGGAAAAATCAAGGCAAATGTAAAGAGCAACGACGGAGGTACAGCCGCAGAGATTGCGCTGGAGCTTACATTCGGGGAGGAAGTCGTGGATGTACTTCTCGACTACTGCGTGGACTATCGGCTGGATAAGTATTCCGAACTCAGCAACGGCGATGTTGTCAATCTTAAATGGGACTGCGAGGACGAGGATGCGAAAAAATATTTCAACGTGGAGCTTAAATACTCCGACATCCAGTACACGGTGAAGGGGCTTACGGAGGTTAGGACATTCGACCCGTTCGCGTATGTGAGTGTGGAATTTTCAGGAGCATCACCGGACGGTACTGCAGATATATCGCAGGATTATGACAGGATCGAAATGCAGTACATTTCGGTTTATGCAGACAAGAGCAGTGGGTTGTCCAACGGAGATAGGGTTACTGTGACCGCCAGCTTGCAAGGAAGTGTTGACAGTTTTGTGGAACAGTTTGGCACAGTTCCGAGTCCGCTCAGCAAAGAGTTCACAGTGGAAGGACTTCCGGCTTATGTGACATCTTCATCGGAGATTGATGGGAGTACGCTGAATGCAATGAAACAGCAGGAGGAATACATTTATGCAGCAGCCTATGAATCACCGCTTGATGAAACGGACATACTGAACGCGCTGACCTATATAGGAAACTACTTCCTCATCAAGAAGGACGGAGGAAACGGGAATCAAAACTGCATCTACCTGGTATACAAAGTTGACGCAGGGTTTGAGGGTTTCTCCTACACTTATTATGACTTTATAAAGTTTAGTGACATCATGATAAGCGGGGACGGCAGCTGCATAGTGGACCTTAGCGACTATGAGACAGCTACAAACCGTTATTATTTTGATCCCCCCGGCCATTCCAGCTATATGAAATACAATTATTATTATGAAGGCTATGAAACCCTTGACGAGCTGTATGAGGATTGTGTTCTGTCGCAAATGGATGCCTATACCTTCGAAAACAATATGTAGGCGAAGCGGCAGAAGTAGAAGAAAAATAAACTGCTTTGATAATTTCATATTATGCGAAAAATAAAAGGCTGTTTTGGGTATACATGAGTTTGCAAAACCTGTGAAAAGAGAAACAATATGCACACAGACGAGTGGATTGAAAGAGAAAGCGAAGAAGACGTCAAGACCAACTTTGGTTTTCCTTTGAAACAGAGCGAGTATTCACTGCCCATGATAAGGCTTACCTTTGGGGAAGAGTACATTCCTGTTCCTCAAAACAGAATGGTCATTCTTCTTTTAACAGGGATGGATTCGAAAGACCCTCTCAAATTGTGCTTGTATGGGGAACTGTGCTTTGAAGCTGGCAAAGAGCTTGGTATTCCTAGAGAGGAAGTAAAAAAGACATACGAAGGTGAGATAGGGAAGATCATTCTCCTTCCATGCCTTGGTGAGTACTTGGCTCTCCTTCAGCAAGTCTTCTCAGGGCTTCTCCGTAAACTCTGCCAGTTTCCTCCAGCAGTTTCTCGAATTTCTCTCTGTCTGCTTCGCTTTTTTCCAACGGTTTGTTCTTTTGTTCAATATTTTTATCTGTGCCGGATCTGATTTCTCGATTATCCATCACTTTGCTCCTCCCTGGTTTGTATGCAAAATTGTATCAAACCACTATATCGCCGTCAACACAAAACATTCAATTAAATAAGCGTTTTTATCTCGTCCACGATACCGAAAGTTATCACCCATATATGAAAACAACGCGAAAAAAGCACCTCTGGACTAAAGTCCTTCGGTGCTTTTACTCCCGCGTCACTATTCTATTCTCATGTAACAGAAACAATTTATTAGGTGAAATTCGTTGTTTGATTGCCACGAAGATATATGAGAAAAAGAAAAAAGGGCTTAAAATGCCTATTCTAAGCATTTTAAGCCCCAGCAGGGGAAGAGAGGCTCGAACTCCCGTTTACGGTTTTGGAGACCGCCGCACTACCACTGTACTATTCCCCTGTGTCTGCATCATCACCGACGAAAGTCATTATAACACAGAGCAGGGTAAGTCTGCAAGAGATATTTTCATTTTCATCTATTTGCCCATATTCAATAGCCAGCCTCAAAAAATCTCATCAAAACAGCCGGTCAATGACCTCCTGCACCGTCTTTACTCCGATTATCTCAATACCACAGTTCTTCCGGCAGTCTTCCGCACATACATAGGGTACCACACAGGTCTCGAAGCCAAGTTTTTCCGCCTCCGCCACCCGCTGTCTGGCCTGACTCACCGCCCGGATTTCACCGCTTAATCCCACCTCTCCGAAGGCTACCAGCTTCTGATTCAGCGCCTGATTCTTGAAGCTGGACAGTACCGCCAATACAATCCCCAGATCCACAGCAGGCTCCTGAATTTTCATGCCGCCGGTAATGTTCACATAGGCATCGCAGGAGGCAAGCTGCATCCCTGAGCGCTTCTCCAGCACCGCCATCAAGAGGTTTACTCTGTTGAAATCCGTGCCCGTAGTCTGCCTTCTGGGAATTCCGAAGTTACTGTGGCAGACCAGCGCCTGTATCTCCACCAGCAACGGCCTTGTGCCCTCCATGGTGCAGGCCACCACTGAGCCACTGGCATTCTCCGGCCTGCCGCTCAACATGTATTCCGAGGCATTGAGTACTTCGGTCAATCCCTGTTCCTGCATCTCAAATACACCAATCTCATTGGTGGAACCAAAACGGTTCTTCACACCCCGCAGAATCCGGTAGGAGGCATGTCTGTCACCTTCAAAATACAACACCGCATCCACCATATGCTCCAGCACCCTGGGGCCTGCCACAGTCCCCTCCTTGGTCACATGCCCCACAATGAGCACGGACACTCCCAGCCCTTTTGCCAGTTGAAGCAAGATACCCGTTGACTCTCGTACCTGGGAGACACTGCCCGGAGCCGCAGACACATTTTCGTTATACATAGTCTGAATGGAGTCAATGACCACCGTCTCCGGTTTCTTGGTCCGAATTACCTCCGCTATCTCATCGAGGTTGGTCTCGCATAATAACAGCATTTGATCTGTAAATTGACCGATTCGGTCAGCCCGCATCTTGATCTGCGACAGGGATTCTTCCCCCGATATGTACAATATCTTGTGTCCCTCCGCAGACAGATTGCGGCACACCTGTAAGAGCAATGTGGACTTTCCGATACCCGGATCGCCGCCCACCAGAGTCAACGATCCCTGCACAATACCGCCTCCCAGCACTCTGTCCAGTTCCCCGATACCCGTGGAGATTCTATTCTCACTGCGGATCTGGATTTCAGACAGCACGCTGGGCTGAGCCTTTGCTCCCCTGCCGTGCCCCGTCCCCTGGGTAGGATTCATGCCCGCATAGGGTGACTTGCTGATTGTCTCTTCCACAAAAGCATTCCACTCTTTGCAGCCGGGGCACTGCCCCATCCACTTCGTGGATTCATAGCCGCAGCCCTGACAGAAAAAGACTGTGCTGTTTTTACCTTTTGCCATGTTTCCTCCCCTTCCGCCCAAAACCTTAAGTTCCCCTTCGGCAGCATCAATACTTTCATTTGGCAGCACCAATACTTTCTTTTGCCATGAAGCGCTTATTGCCGGGCGTACACTGAGAACGCCGGGAAACTGATGCTCCCGGCGTGTTCCTCTTACAAACTGATCTCACGGGCCATAAAAGCCCAAAACATCTATCCTACAAATATCCCGCAGCAAATTGATGGAGTATTTGCCCCTAAGCCTCTACCACCTTTACGGATACTTCTCCGACAGCCTCCAACTCCACACTCAAAGAAAGCTTTCCACTCAGCCCGGTCTTCATGGTTCCAATGCTGGAGCCTCCCACAAAAACTTCATACTCCGTATCCTCCATCAATCCAATGGTGATCTGGGCATCTTCAGCGCCTTCCACGGTGAACTCCACGCCGTTCTCCTTTTCAAGAAAACCCACCACACTGGTTCCCGGCACGGACTCATAAAGAAACATGCCGTTCTTCTCCAGCTTTGTAATCTCACGGAAGGTCTTTACCTTCAACAAATCTCCAGCGTGTTCAAAATCCTCCACCTTTGCCTTCTGCTCCAACTTGTGGTTGCCAAAGCTTATGGTACCGTCCGCCTCACTGCGGAGCAGTTCTTCTACGACTGCCATTCGCGTATCCTCCTGTTCTTTCGTAGCTTGGTCGCTCATATTGAAGCTACAACCCCATTATATCAACTATACCATTTTTCTGCAAGTGTTGTTAAACCCTCATCCATTCGTAAAATAACAGTTAGCTACTGTTCACACACGATTACCTGCCACACGCTGCCGTCACTCGTGGAAACCTAACTGAGAACAGCAACAAATCACTTTACCGCAAACGTAACCTTCTCATTCTTAAATCCCGCCGAAACCACATCCCCCGGCTGGATCTTTTTCATGAGAATCTCTTCCGCCAACGCATCCTCCACCACCGATTGAATCGCCCGTTTCAACGGCCGTGCTCCCATCTTGTTATCCGCATATTTTTTAACCAAATGCTCCTTCAAAGCTGCCGTCATAGACAGATGGATATCCATCTGCGCCTCACAACGCTTATACAGATCGGAAGCCAGCAGACTGACGATTTCCTTCATGTTCTCACTGCTCAGCTGATGGAATACAATGATCTCGTCAATTCTGTTGATGAATTCCGGTTTGAAGCTCTTCTTGACTTCCTCCATGACGCCTGACTTCATCTTCTCATAATCTCGCTTGGCGTCATTTCCCGTGGCAAATCCCAAGTTCTTTGGATCCACGATCCGCTGGGCTCCTGCATTGGAAGTCATGATCAGCACAGTGTTCTTAAAGCTGACCTTTCGCCCCTTGGAATCGGTAATATGACCGTCATCCAGCACCTGGAGCAAAATGTTGAATACATCGGGATGAGCTTTCTCAATCTCGTCAAAGAGTACTACGGAATAAGGATTCCTGCGCACCTTCTCACTGAGCTGGCCACCCTCCTCAAAGCCCACATATCCCGGAGGCGAACCAATCATTTTGGATACGGAGTGCCCCTCCATATACTCGGACATATCTACCCGGATGATGGCATCCTCTGAGCCAAACATAGCCTCCGCCAGCGCCTTGGAAAGCTCCGTCTTACCTACGCCGGTGGGTCCTAAAAACAGGAAGGAACCGATGGGTCTCTTTGGATCTTTCAATCCCACGCGGCCTCTGCGCATAGCTCTTGCCACAGCTTTTACCGCTTCCTCCTGACCGATGACACGCTTGTGCAGGATGCTCTCCAGTTTAAGCAGCCGCTCACTTTCCTTTTGAGCCAGCTTTTGTACCGGAATCTTTGTCCACATGGCCACAACCTCGGCAATCTCATTTTCCCCGACCGTGTAGCGCTTGTTGGACTCGTTATTTTCCAAACGCTTTACCATCCGTTTATGTTTTTTCACCAGTTCATCCTGATTCCGTTTGATTTCTGCTGCCTGAGTGAACGCTTCCATACGGATGGACCGCTCAATCTGCAGATCCATCTTCTTGATCTGATCCAGCAGTTCTTTCTGCTTCTCCGGCATATCCATGGCACGGAGCCTGGTGCTGGCTGCTGCCTCATCAATCAAATCAATAGCCTTATCCGGCAGATTTCTATCGTTAATATACCGGGCGGACAGTCTGACTGCCGAATCCACCGCCTCCGGTGTGATCATCACCTGATGATGATCCTCGTATTTTCCCTTGATGCCCTCCAGAATGCGGATAGCCTCCTCCTCGGTGGGTTCCTCCACATTCACTGGCTGGAATCTGCGTTCCAAAGCAGCATCCTTCTCAATATATTTGCGGTATTCCGCAATGGTTGTTGCTCCGATCATCTGAAGCTCCCCTCTTGCCAGAGAAGGCTTCAAAATATTGGAGGCATCGATAGCGCCCTCAGCGCCTCCTGCACCAATCAATGTGTGCAGCTCATCTAAAAACAGGATCACATTACCGTCATCTATGACCTCTTTGATCACTCTCTTGATTCGCTCCTCAAACTCGCCGCGGTACTTACTTCCCGCCACCATGCCCGACAGATCCAGAGTCAGCACCCGCTTATCCTTGACTGTAAACGGCACCTTGCCCTCTACGATCCGCAGCGCCAATCCTTCCACCACTGCTGTCTTTCCCACGCCGGGTTCACCGATGAGACAAGGATTATTCTTGGTTCGGCGGCTCAAGATCTGCACAAGTCGGCGAATCTCATCCTCCCTGCCAATGACGGGATCAAGCTTGCCCTCTCTTGCCATGGCAGTGAGATCCCTGCTGTACTGACTCAAGGTAGTGGCCTTTTGTCGGCCTGTCGGTTTTCTGCCAAGATCTTCTTTGTAAAGGTTTCCGTCCTGTCCTATGGCAATCAATGTATCAACATAAATCTTCTGTACGTTGGCTCCGATTGTATTCAACAGTCGGACTGCCACATTCTCTCCCTCTTTGATCAGTGCCATCAGGATATGCTCTGTACCCGTAGCTTTCTGGCCAAATCTGGCAGCCTGTCTGTGTGCCTCCTCCAGCACCTTCCGGGCTCTGGGAGAATATCCTTCCCGCTCCCGCAGACTCACGCCGTTCTCAAAAGCAATGAGCTCCTGTATCATATCCTGTACCTGGGACACGTCCACACTGTTGTCTGCCAGTACCTTATGGGCTACCCCGCCCGGCTCCTTTAAAAGTCCTACCAAAATATGTTCCGTGCCCACATAGCCCTGCTTCAGACTCCTGGCGCACTTCGCAGCAAGATTCAGGGCTTCCTGCGCCCTGTCCGTAAATTGTGACTGCATTTTGTCCTCCAATCCAAAGTGTACGTCTGCTTTATCTTAAATTATTTATAATCCTCATATATTTCCTCAATCAGTTCGTGTATCTCTTCTCTGGAAATATTTTTACAACTGCTCTCAGCCAGAATGACCTGGAGCTGTTTTTTCAGTTCTGTCAACGTCCGCATCTTGTCGGCATCCACAGCAATCACAGCTCCCCGTCTGCGGTCCACTTTCACATAGCCCTCCTGCTTCAGCACAGTATAAGCCTTGTTCACAGTATGCATGTTGATTCCAACCAATTCCGCAAGCTGTCGCACGCTGGGTAGGGAGTCTCCCTCGTGGAACTGAGAGGTGGCAATTCCCATAATGATTTGGTTGCGCAGCTGTAGATAGAGCGCTTCATCACTGTTAAAATCAATCTCAATGATCATAATTTACACCCCTAAGCCCACCATTTGCGGTCTCTTTCCAAACATTCTCTCATTCTGCCAATTTATGGCGAGTAAAGATTAAATGGGCTCCCTGATTGTTATATCTATATTATAACAGACATCCAGTGGTGTCAACAGTCAAATACCCCGCAGCAAGTTGACATATATCAGGTTTGAAACACAGCATGGCTGCGGGGTATTGGAACCCTAAAAACCGTAAAAGGGAGAGGCCACTCCTTTAAGAGTATCCTCTCCCTTACCACTCTATACCATTTTATAGGATGAATTATTTCTCGTCCTCACCCTCATAGTTTAAAAACTCAAACTCAAACTCATCATCTTCAGACATAAAATTCTTGGGCTTCTGACTGGATGTACTCTGACCCTGAGATGCTCCTGCGGGTCTCTGGCCTTGAGGCGCTCCCGCAGGTTTCTGACCCTGGGGTGCTCCTGAAGGTCTCTGACCTTGTGACGCTCCTGAAGGTCTCTGACCCTGAGGCGCTCCTGCTGGTCTCTGACCCTGAGGCGCTCCTGAAGGTCTCTGGCCTTGAGGCGCTCCTGAAGGTCTCTGGCTCTGAGGTGCTCCTGAAGGTCTCTGGCCTTGAGGTGCTCCTGAAGGTCTCTGGCCCTGAGCCATTCCCTTTCTATCTGATCCCACAGTCGGCATCGTGCGGCCTCCCGGACCTCTCTGCTCGCTCCTTCTGCGAATCGTCTCATTCTCAACCTGATTAAAGTAAGCGGAATCCATCATATCCCTAATCTTGAATATCAGGAACCCAACACCTCCTGCAGCTGCCACCAGAAGGAACACCAGAAGCACTATCACCACTTTCTGAGACTTTACATCCTTTTGACTTTTTTCATACAATTCGGGATATTCATTTAGTTTTTTCAGCAAATCTTCAATGTCATAGCCATGTATTGGATCTTCAGGTGTAAGAAGATACCAGACACCATTCTGATTCAGCGTATCATATGCCTTAAGCTCCGGAGTATTCTGTTCAGGCTCTGTTGTCCCCTCATCAATGCCGGGCTCAGGTTCCGTATCCTCAGGCGGTGTGTAAGGTGTCAGGTCTCCGGAAAGCCGAACAAAATCGGAACGGATAAATCCTGTTATCTCTGCTCCATTGGAGTAAAAGTTCACCTCATACCACACCTTATTATCTCTGTCCAGGCTGTTTGCTTGTCCGGTAACAGTCAGAGCCAGATCATTGTTAACAGTAGTGACAATCCGGCTGTTTGTAGATGCATTGCTGCGGATTCTGACACCACCGCTTCCGCCTCCTGTGACAGTTGCACTGATAGGATTCACCGCAGTAACTTCTGCCGGAGACTGGTTATTGTTGGTAGGTGACGGTGTGGATGGCGATACCTCTGTAGATGTAGGAGGTGTGGTACCATCCGTGATCTCAACCAGATCCGACCGGATATAGCCTAACGAGTCAGCCGTCACCCAAACCTCATACCAAGTATAGCCATCACTGGCCTTTATCTGGCTTCGAATGGATATCACTGTATCCTTTGGATAACTGGTCAGTGTACTTGCACTGGCGCTGGCAGAACTTCGAACTTTAGCACCACCGCTGGCTGTAATCTTTCCTGCACTCTCAGCATGGCTCACGATGGAGAAATGTCCGCCAAACAGCGACAGAGACAATACCAAACCTATGGTACATACAGCCATACGCAATAGCCTGCCTGCTTGTAACTCATGTAACTCTTTCGTCTTCTTCATAATGCTTTCCCTTCTCTCCTGTTTATCAATAATCAGTCAATGTCTGGTAAAACGCTTTTGTCCCTCATCACCCTTCTGACCCATACTGAAGCCCTGCATATTCTTGCGGGCAAATTCTCTCTGCCTCTCCTCCAGACTGCGGTGCATCTTTACCTCGCATTCCGGACAATACCGGCCAGAGCGGATGTCTTTGCCGCAGACTTCACACCTTAGAAACATTCTGGAACCTTCTGCCACTTCCAGACGTCCCTCCTTGAGAAGACGACGGATAGTCTTCTGAGATACGCCAATAGCTTCCTCGACCTGTGCCGCCGTAGCACCTCTGTGCTCTTCAATATAGCCCCTCACCTTGCCGTAGTCATCATATGCCAGCTCGCCGCATTTCTCACATTTATACTCGCCGAGCCCTTGAAAGACCATTACACCGCCGCACTTTTCACATTCCCGGGGAATATTATAAGTATCCGTCATCAGCAAACGTTCCACATCCATAGCAATACCTCCTGTCCGCCATCTCCCGGCCTTTCAGGCAAAAACTCAAGCCTCATCAATGGCTTTTCCGATGTCATGGCGCATA
The DNA here is from genome assembly GCA_022511425.1 of Acetatifactor sp. Lineage (GTDB taxonomy): Bacteria > Bacillota > Clostridia > Lachnospirales > Lachnospiraceae > Acetatifactor. The sequence goes on along the minus strand of JAFLRO010000018.1, from coordinate 9,338 downwards.
TACTTGTTCGCAAAGGAAACCCACTCTACAGCCTCATACGCTTTCGCTCTGGCTTCCCGCAGCGTAGCTCCCTTGGCAGTCACTCCCAGCACCCGTCCTCCGTTTGTAACAATCCGTCCTTCATCATCAAACTTACTCCCTGCATGGAAGCAATAGTAATCCTCTTTTCCTTTAAAGCTCTCCAGCCCCGTGATCTCATAACCTTTCTTGTATGATACGGGATAGCCGTCACTGGCTAACACCACACAGACTGCCGCATTGTCCTCAAACTGCAGATCTACCTGATCTAAGTTCCCGTCGATGCAGGCATCCACCACATCAAGTATATCATTTTTCATCCTGCACAACACCACCTGCGCCTCAGGATCCCCGAACCGGGCATTGTACTCCAGCACCCTGGGGCCTTCCGGCGTCAGCATCAGTCCAAAGAAAATCACACCCTTGAACTCCCTGCCTTCTGCTGCCATGGCGTCCACAGTGGGTTGATAGATGTATTTCTTACAGAATTCATCCACTTCCTCCGTATAGAAGGGACTGGGAGAAAAATTCCCCATACCGCCGGTATTTAGACCCTGATCGCCGTCCAACGCCCTCTTGTGATCCTGGGCGGATGTCATGGGCTTGATCGTCCTGCCGTCCACAAAGGATAGCACGGACACCTCCCGACCTGTCATAAACTCCTCTATGACCATGCGGTTTCCCGCATCGCCGAAATGCTTATCCAGCATAATCTCCCGGACTCCCGCTTTTGCTTCCTCCAGGGTGTTGCAGATCAACACGCCCTTACCCAGGGCAAGTCCGTCCGCCTTCAAAACAATGGGCATTTTTGCCGTCTCAAGATAGGTAAGCGCCTTATCAGGATCATCAAAGGTCTCATAGGCAGCTGTGGGAATATGGTACTTTTTCATCAGGTCTTTGGAGAATGCCTTGCTGCCTTCCAGAATGGCAGCTTTCTTATCTGGCCCGAATACCCGGAAACCTGCGGCTTTCAACTCGTCTACCAGACCGCCCACCAGAGGATCGTCCGGTGCTACGAACACCAAATCCACAGCTTTTTCTTTTGCATAGGCAATAATCTTGTCAAACTCCATGACGCCGATGGAAGGCTCACACTCAGCAATCTGTGCAATACCTGCATTTCCGGGCACGCAGTAGAGCTTATCCACCCGACTGCTCTTGCTCATTGAAACCGCGATGGCGTGCTCTCTGCCTCCTCCGCCAATGATCAATACCTTCATGTTCCCTCTTTCCTGCCGCCTTTCCGCATAAGCCCATGATGTACCTATTACCAGACAGCTTCTGTCAGTTTATCTTTATTCCAAATCACGCCCCGGAAGAACGTTTTACCCTGCCGTCTTCGATAAAAAGCCTGTTGTTTGCAATGTCGTCAATCGCCTGGGGCAGCAGAATCCACTCCGCCAGCTCCATGACACGCCTCTGCAACACCTCCGGTGTGTCATCCTCCAGTACTTCTACCGCCTTCTGAGCAATTATGGGACCTTCATCCATTCCCTCATTCACAAAATGCACCGTAGCGCCTGTTACCTTTGCACCCCGCTCCAGCACCTTCTCGTGAACCTTTAGTCCGTAATAGCCCACGCCACAGAAGGAAGGAATCAGAGACGGGTGAATGTTCACGATCCGATTGCTGAACTTTGCCACCATTTCCTCCGGAATTCTCACCAGAAAACCTGCCAGCACCACCAGATCCGGAGCCAGCCGGCACATTTCTTCCGTAAAAGCGCTGTTAAATGCCTCCCTGTCGGAGTAACTCTTAGGGCTCATAAGCATCCCCGGTATACCGTGAGCTTTTGCTCTATCCAGAGCCTTTGCACCCGGATTATTACTTATTACCGCGATTACTTCCGTATTAGTAATTTTCCCACCATCAATGGCATCCAAAATCGCCTGTAGGTTTGTGCCGCCGCCGGAGACACACACTACAATCCTCAGCATACTACAGCTTCCCTTTCTCCCTGCTCAATGCAGCCCACGATCCAGGCTTGCTCACCTGCGGCTTTCAGGACTTCCACAGCCTTATCCGATTGGTCCGCACTGACTGCCAGCACCATGCCCAATCCCATATTGTATGTATTGTACATCATCTTTTCATCGATTGCACCCTTCTCCTGAATCAGTTTGAAGATAGGGGGCACAGGATAGCTGTCCTTCTTTATCACTGCCCGCTTATTCTCTGGCAGCATCCTTGGAACATTCTCATAAAAACCACCGCCGGTGATGTGGCTGCAGCCCTTGACGGTCACACCTGCATCCTTCAAAGCCTTCAGCGCTTTCACATAGATTCTGGTGGGAGTAAGCAGTGTCTCGCCCAAAGTAGCTCCCAGCTCATCGTAATATGTGTCCAAGCTCTCCCTTGTCATGTCAAAGACCTTCCTCACCAGCGAGAAACCGTTGGAGTGTACACCAGAGGAACCGATGCCCACCAGGACGTCCCCCTCTGCGATCTGCTCCCCCGTGATCAAATCCTTCTCATCTGCCACACCCACGGCAAAGCCTGCCAAGTCATACTCATCCTCAGGCATCAGCCCGGGATGCTCCGCGGTCTCACCGCCTACCAGAGCGGCTCCCGCCTGCTTACATCCCTCTGCCACGCCCTTTACGATCGCGGCAATCTTCTCGGGATAATTCTTTCCACATGCTATGTAATCCAAGAAAAACAGGGGCTCACCGCCGGCGCATGCCACATCGTTAACGCACATGGCCACACAGTCGATACCCACGGTATCATGCTTATCCATCAGTAATGCTAACTTAATCTTGGTACCCACGCCGTCAGTACCCGACAGCAGAATGGGATTCTTCATGCCCTTGATAGCTGCCAAGGAGAACGCACCTGAAAAGCCTCCCAGACCTCCCAGTACCTCCGGGCGCATGGTGCTTTTCACATGCTCCTTTATCAATTCCACCGATTTGTAGCCCGCCTCAATGTCTACTCCGGCCTTCTTGTAGTCCATTTCTATACCTGATCCCTTCCGGTCCTGAATTCCCGTTGAAATGGATCCAGACCTCAATCTTTATTACGCAGGAAATGAGTTATTTCTTCATGCCTTCTAAATATGCCTTGTAGCCTTCTTCCTTCAGCTTTGCGTCCTTGGCTGTTACTTGATCTTTTAATTTTGCGCTATAATCCTTTAACTTCTCAAGCAGCTCCGGTTCTGAAGTTGCCAGAATCTTAGCCGCCAGAAGCCCTGCATTGGCTCCTCCGTTTATTGCCACTGTAGCCACCGGAATGCCTGAGGGCATCTGCACGATGGAATATAGGGAATCCCTGCCTCCAAGAGAGGTAGTGTGCATGGGAATGCCAATCACCGGCATGGGAAAAATTGCCGCACACATGCCGGGCAGATGAGCCGCCATGCCCGCACCGGCAATAATCACCTTAAATCCCTTTTCCTCCGCGCTCTTTGCATACTCAAAGAAAATATCCGGCTCCCTGTGAGCGCTGATGATGGTCATTTCATAGGAAATCCCCAGTTCTTCCAGAATGTCCGCTGCCTTTGCCATAACGGGCATATCGGAATCGCTGCCCATTACAATACTCACTTTTGCCATGATGTCCTCCTTGATATCCTTTATAATTTATAGTTTACTAAAATTCATGTCGGTGCGCAAGTCCTAATTGCTAAATATTGTGTTTCTTAAGAATTTATCGGCTAAATATTGTGTAAATCAAATACCCCGCATCAAGCTTAATTTTCAGTAGAGCTGCGGAAATCAAACGCTTCATTCAGAGGTTCTGTACCGGAAAGGACAAATCTGCCCTCTTTGATAATGGCAATCCTGCTGCCGTCCTTGCGCACTGCCGTGAGTTCTCCCAATTCGTCATAGGGGATGGTGATGTCCGTATGACAGTTGAAATAAGCTTCCAGGGGCTTCTCCTTCCGCAGTGCTGCCACCGAATTCTCCCTTGCCACAATCTCCTTGCCGTCAGGATTGTACACCTTTACATCCTCCGCATGGGAATAACATGTGTCGCCCACTGCAAAATGAGGCCCCATTTTCTCTGCAATTAAGATAGGGAACTTGGACTCCACGCCCAGCCGCTTAGCCACCACATAAGCAGTGGTATTGGTACCAATGGCAAACTCCCCAAGGGGTAGTGCGTCATGGCGGTGCAGCACATTTTCTTTCACAAACCGTCTGTTCTCTCCATGATCCTCAAAATTGCTGCAGCCGTAATCGCAGACCATGCCGTCCTTGAATGTCACAGACAAGTCTCTGTACTCCAGACCGTTCAGGAAAACCCTGGTCACGTGAAGCACACCGTTTGTTCCTTCCAAAACCGGGGAGGTGAAAACCTCACCCACAGGAATATTCACGTCCGCTACGCAGTTCTCAAATATAGTCTCCTTCGCAGGTTCAGCCAGCTTCCAGAGATTCACCTTCAAGTCCGTCCGGTTTTCTCCCATTCCCTTGATCTCGCAGTAATCCGCCTGATCCAGAGCGTCGATAAGTTTCTGCTGTACATCCCGATAGAGTTTGTAGTCCAAAGTATTGATCCGGATGGTCTCTGTAAAGAGTTCCCGAAATACCGGACCAATCTCCGGGATGGGGAACGCAATGATGGTAAAGCTGATCTCCTCCCTGGAGGTATACTCGTTGGAGAGTGCTCCCATACGGGATTGGAGTTCCACCTGCAGCTTATTCTGTTCATCGGACAGTTTTAATGCTGCTGCTTTGTTCACCGGTTCAAAATCAGCCTCGCCAAAGGTCTCCACTACGGCGGGCCCTGCATACAGTCCGGCTTCCTTCTTGTATTTTTCAAGGGCTGTGCGCCAGGTGTCCAATCTCCGATTGATATAGTTTTTGTCCATGTATATAGCGTGATCGTCCTTATGGTCATAAGTAAGCTGCCTGTTGGGCGGTGCACTGTAAAATCCGGTGTTGCCATCACGACATGCAACGGACTTTAACCCCATCTTCGCAAAATTCTCAACTGCTCTCCGCATCATGCGCTCAAAACCAAGACGATAGGCAAGCCGTACAGTTTCTTTCTTCGACAGATCCTTTCCCGTGACCTCAAAGCCAATGCGATATCCTTCTGTATAAGTATCTGCCATAGTGGAGATTGTCTCCTCGTCCAGCTGCGCTATAAACTTTGCGGTCTCCAATTCATTTTCGCTGACATATTCGCCGTAGGCATAGAGATAGCGCATATCACTCAAGTCACTGTTCAGGAGGATGTCGACTCCAAAGCTTCCCTCTGAACACATTTTCTCCCTGACCTGGCGCAGAGATCTTACGTCCAGATAATCACTGACTTCCCAGTATAAAATCTGGCAGATAGTCTCCCTGTCAGGAAATTTTTTATCCTCCTGCCACTGGTAAGCAAAGGCGGTATAGACCTCCACAAAGAGTTCCATCCGCACTACCACCTCTTCCAATACCCCCTCATACACAAAGCCGATCATGGTGAACATTCTATATGCCAGATAGGATAACAGTGCCCCCAACTCCTCACCCAGCATCTTCACTGCATACTCGGGGTTGCAGTAACTCTCCTCATAATGCTCCGGCAGCACATCTGCATACAGAGCACGGTTCCTTCTTGCCAGTTCTTCTATAGGGGCTTTCTCCAAGCCGCCCTCTGCCAAAAAATACCTGGTTTCATCCAGCATTAACAGAAATTCTGCTACAGCAGTAAAGTACTTTTCAAAAGTCGGATCTCCAAAATGCTCCTCTGGAATCTGCCGAATCCGATCCACTGCCAGCTCATAGCGCTCCTGCAGAACTGCCTCATCCATTTCCAGCATTTCCGGCTTTTTCTCCATTTCCGTCATTTTCTCTGTCTCTGTCATTTTTTCTATCTCCGTCATTTTTTCTGTCTCTACCAATTTCTCTTTTTTTCTGCTTCTGTTTCTGACTTTTTCTTTTTGTTTTTATATGTTTTCATCTCTTTATGCTTCTTTCTCTTTCTGTTTCTGTCTGTTTCTGTCTCTACGTTTTTCTCATTTTCCTTTTACACAGCCGCCAAATGGTATTCTCTTTAATTATTTTTCTCCCTTTTTACAAAAGTGTTCCTTATCCATAAATACTTTTGAACCAGTTGCTCCAGTCTGTCCCTGATATTTTCCGTTATATGGATTTAGGGCATAAGCATCCATTTCTGCAAATACCAATTGTCCGATTCTACGTCCCGTTTTGAGTTCTATTGCACATCTGTTGGCATTAAATAATTCCAAAGTTATTTCACCTTTAAAACCGGGGTCTACCCAACCTGCATTTTGGATAAACAACCCCATACGGCCAAGCGAACTTCTGCCCTCTACAAATGCAGTAATGTTATTAGGTAACTCAAAATATTCCATAGTAGTTGCCAGAACAAACTGTCCTGGTAATATTAAATAAGTATCAGTAGTAATTGACTTATACTTAATTTGATTTTCTAATGTAATAATTCCGGTCGGAGTATCATCAACGACACTAAAAGTATTACCTAATCTTATATCTACACTTGCAGGCTGTATCTGTTCATTAGTCAATGGGTTTATAATCAATGATTTTTCATCGAGCATTTTGCTTATTGTTTTGTCAGACAAAATCATATTAGTACCCCCATAAATCATGACTGTTAGGCAGCTATCCAAAGTACGATAATCTGGAACTTACCATCGTGTCATATTTTTTTCAAATTTAGAAATATATGATTGCTTCAACTCTTCTTCAGAAATTCCATAGCAAAGCAAAACATCATTGAAGTACATTAGAACATCTGCCATTTCCTCCACAAGATCTTTTTTAACAGCAGGATCTTCAACTGCTCTTATATCACCATTTTGTTTTACAACATCAATAACTTCACCTATTTCTCCAATCATCCATAGTAATTTATTTTTCCCAGTTTCCGGGCAAATCGGCTCCTATTTATCTTTATACTTGTTCTGTAACTCCTTTTGCATAGATAGCATTTCTTGTATTGAAAAGTTTGTCATAATTACCTCCATAAATACTGATTCATTTTACTAACAACACAAATGTAAAAAGAGAGTTATTTTTTAATATTTTTTCTAGTTCTTTATATTATACTTGTTCTTTTCATTACTTTCTGCTTGTTCATTACTTTCGTTCTTTTCATGTTTATAGCCTGGCTCCCGCATAGAGAATCAGGCTGACACTTCCCAGCGCCGCCAGATTCAACAGAATCCCCAGCACCGGAAAAAATCTGTAATAGTCCTTTTCTCTCACCGTCGTGATTCCCAGACATAATCCCACCAGAGAAAACACCGTGGAAAGAAGCCCTGTAAATCCAAAACCTATACTGGCCTCTCCAGCGCTCAGATAGGAACAGAGTACCACAAAGAACAATGCCGCCAGACTGATTATCCCCAGGACAGTCGCCATTATCGCACGCTGAGAATGCCGTTTATTGGTAAATATGTAGCCCTTTTTCTTCATCATAAAACTCTAACGGGCATTTCCCTGTGACTTGCCGGGAAATGCCCGATAATAACTCCTTACCTTATAATAATATCTTTGATTTTCCCGCAAGCAGCTTTGCTCCTGTTATAATCAGCAGGATGCCGGACACAATACCCGCCACAATCGTGATCACTCCCAGTGCAATATTGGTAGCTCCAGCGCCTCTCATTACCTTGTATACTTTTTGTTCCATAGCCTTGCTCCCTTCCTGTTTTCTCTCTCTCATCATTAGCATATCACAAGTATAGCTCGTGATCGACATTCGCCGATTGCTATGAACAGGTTCCACCTGCTTAAGCTCTCTAACGCTCATGGTATCACTTTTCATGCTCCGTATATTTCGTAGTATTTATCAATTTCCGCTTTCAGTTTATCGTCGATGTATACTTGTCCTTTATAGGGCTTGTTGTACAGATGCTCAATCACCTCGCCCATGGTCACGATAGCATTGGCATCAAAACCGTATTTCTGCTTAATTTCTTCCAGTGCGCTTACCAAACCGCCCAGCCCCTTCTCCATGCGGTTCAGAGATACCATCAGACCCTTGATCTCCACGTTCGCCTGTGTTTTCAGGATGGGATAGGTCTCTTCAATGGATTTTCCGGAGGTGGTCACATCTTCGATGATCACCACCCTGTCGCCGTCCTTTAAGCTGCTGCCCAACAAGATGCCCACATCTCCGTGGTCCTTGACCTCCTTGCGGTTGGAGCAGTACCGAACCTCCCTGTCGTAAATCTCGCTGTAAGCTATAGCAGCCGCCACGCTTAAGGGAATCCCCTTATAGGCCGGACCAAACAGGACATCGAAGTCATCGCCGTAGTTGTCGTGGATTGCCCTGGCATAGTATTCGCCGAGCTTTCTTAGCTGTGCGCCAGTCACATAGGCTCCCGCGTTCATGAAAAAGGGAGATTTTCTGCCGCTCTTTAAGGTAAATTCACCGAACTTCAGCACCTGGCTGTCCATCATGAACTCGATAAATTCCTGCTTGTACTGTTCCATGTTATGTTAAAACCTCCTGTATCTCCTTCCTATGTGTAGCGCAGAAAGGATTCCAATTGCCCTTTTCATACTACCATGAAATATTGAAAAATACAATCACATTTGGAAAATGTCTGGTCAATTTTGCCACCTCCGATGGCGCTTCCTGCGATGTTATCCTCGCCTGTACCATTACAGAATCCGGTTCAGCAGCCACTGGTCCAGCCTTGACTTATGTGCATACAGGCGGTTTCCGATTCTTACAGTAAAACCATTAGCAGGATTGCTTAGGAGTTCTCTTGCCGTGGTCTGAACGATTCCAAAGTAGGTGCACAGTTCTTTTACACTTAGTAATGCTTTTGTTTCTGTTGCGTTTTCCCCCATGGTTAAATGCCCCTTCCAGTTTTCTTTCAGGAAGAAAGATGCACTGAAAAACTCTGTCAAAAAAACATTTTACAAAAAATAAACACTGGTTATCCAGTGTCCAAGCTCTTAACATTTTCTACTTTCTTGTCAATATTACAATAGCGAGAAAGCTATTTTCTCTTATACCGAAGATTCCGCTTTTCTCCTAATACTGCAAATCATTTTCAATAATAAACACCATGTGCCTTCCTTTCTATAGATTTCTTTCCTTTAATTCATTATAATCTTTTTAAACAGGAGTGCTTTTCGTCAATTGCAAAACCGTTGTTACGATAAAAATTTAATGTACTCTCTTTATTTGAGCCGGTCTCAAGAAAGACTTTATAACATTTATATCCTTTTGCAATTTCTGATGCTTTTTCTAATAATGCCGAAGCATATCCCCTATTTCTGTAATCGAAATGTGTTACAACATTTTCGATCACTGCGAACGGTCTGACATTATGCGTCAGATTCTCAATGATTGCCATTTGTACCGATGAAACCACTTTCCC
>JAFLRO010000179.1 GCA_022511425.1 Acetatifactor sp. | reverse complement strand
AACTGTATCAACAATATTGTGTTATATTTTATCATAATTTATCTGATTTTTAAAGCCCCGGGAACATATTGTGCTTTTGATGGAACAAAGAGTTGTCTCTGCATTCAACAAACAGCGGGCTTACAAATTATGTAAACCCGCCGCAAATGTTTTCCTATAATTCTACCGACCTTCCTACTTTTCCTGTGAATACAGTGTGGTGTCAATCGTTTTCTTATACAATGCTCTTTCCTCCAACGCTTCTCGGAACGCTTCATCTCCCTGCTGTAACCCGATACCTTTTAATTCATCCATATACTCATAATAATCGCATATATATACGGTTATAACCGATATGTCATGTCCGTATATTGCAAGCTCATTCCCGTTTGTACCACCGTGACGGATTTGTCTGCCATCCTTATCCAAAGCCACAGCAACAATCCCTCTATCCCCATTTTGAATCGGATGCAGTGTCATCTCAACCGCGGAGATTTCAATATACTCCAGACCGATTCCCTCCGCATTTGTTTCATCAATCCGTATAACAGCGCTGTTGGCTGAACTACATTGTATATCCAATGTACCGGGAATCGTCCATGTACCTTGCACACGGTAATCTGTCTCTACTTGTTCTTCTGACAACAAATATCCGCGGATTTTTTCTATCTGCAACTGCATCTGAAAGCTGTCCGGCACTTTATACTCTTCTATCCAATAATCACGAGTATCATCATTTATCTCCGGGTACGGTTCGCCTTTCCTGTCTGCCTCTGCAACCGCTGCATCATACTTTCTGTAATCCATCTTGATACTGTCATAATCAATCCGCACGACACCTTCAAAGGTATGCTCATCCACCAGTTTTCCCTCCAAATCCCTGAATCCTCTTACCTCAGCTCCCTCATCGCGAAAACTGTAAGTTTCTGTGGTGCTTAACTGCAGCAATTGATAATGTTCGGGTCCGAATGTAGCCATTTCCGGGAACGCCTTTTCGCTTTCCACTCTTACTCCTATGAAAATGCTCTGGTTGGACGCATAATATTCTGTCAGCGTCACTGTGAGTCCTTGGTCCATGGTCTGATATCGGGACAGGGAAGTATCGTCGGATGTTCCGAAGATTCCCGTACTTTCGGCCAGTCCCTGCGACACTGTTCCACCGGATGAGTCACCTTTCACATTTACTCCCGCATCTGTATCTTCCTGCACGTCATCCTGCAGATAGGTAATCTCGTCCCCCGGAATGCCGCCGAAAGGGAAGATTCCCTGCATCTTATTAAAAATACCGCCGAGCACGGGAATCTCCGATGCGAGCGAAGGATTAGCCGCACAGAAAATCATTGCCAGTACAAAGGCTGCTGCCGCTGCCCCGAAACCACCTATAGCCTTTTTCCAAATGCGTCCTGTTCTTTGACCGCTATTCGCATTACTGCTCTTTCGGATTTCCGCATAAGCCTCCTGTATCTTGTGGTCTATGATTGAACTATCCGCCCTGTTTGCTCCAAGGATTCGCCGTAAGTCTGCATCTGTATATACCTTTTTCATTCTATTGATTCCTTTCTTCAACACGACTGTTTGACATACTATTCATTGGTTTCTATATAAACTGCATACGATTATGTCTCTCATCTTCACACAATCTTGCGAAGCTGTTCCTTGCCTCGATGCAGTCGGCTTTTCACTGTATTCTCATTGAGTTTCAACAGATGCGCAATCTGGGAAATACTGTATTGCTCCCCGAAATACAGTTGAAATATCACACGGCTTTCCTCCGGCAGATGGGCCAGTAAATCCTGAAATTCCAAGTCGCTCTGCTCCTCCACGCCCGAAAGTCCTTCACACTGCGAATAGCTTTCATATTCTTCCGCATTTATGTCGTATATAGGCTGTTTCCTACTTTGACGGTAAATCTCGGTACAGTTGTTGAGTAAGATGCGCGTCAGCCATGTTTTAAAATACTTTGGTTTGCGCAGTTTATGAATGTGCTCAAAGGCATCCAAAATTGTGTCCTGAATGGCGTCTGCCACATCTTCCTCCCGCTTTAAATAGGCGAAGGCAACCCGCTTCATGCTCTCTTTATTGTCTTCCATCAAACGAATGAATGCTTCTGCATCTCCTTTTTTTGCTCTTTCAATCAGTTGTATCATATCTTCCCCATTCCGAAGCGAAAGTTTTTCCGACCATCATTACAATATATTTTCGGATTCTTTTACTCCTTACACCTATTAGATGGATAATATCGCCCTTTGGTTGCAGAAAATTTTAAAACCTTAGGAAAGCATGATTTCCTAAGGTTTTTATAAACTCTACCATTATGGTACTGTTTTGCACTGTCAACACTATTGAATTTCTTTTCTATGTCCCAAATGAATCCCGATATGCCCGATTCCCAGTACAATAACCGCCACAATCA
>JAFLRO010000178.1 GCA_022511425.1 Acetatifactor sp. | reverse complement strand
TAAAAGGGTATGGAACATTTGATTTTCGGAAAGACAGAGTGCTTACCATGGAAGGCAGAGGAAGGGCGACATGGAATGAATATCCGTTTCTGATGCCTGAACATGTTTATGGAAACAAAAAGAATTCTGCAAAAGGTAGCGGACTATACTATTCTGGCATATGGCAGGAATTAGTAGTATACGAATCGGAAGACCTTATCAAATGGGCAAAGAAACTCATTATTTGATAATAGAGAATAAAGGTATCCATTTTAAAAACAAAGCTATTTTATGATAGGGTCAGTGGGGTCAAAAATTTGAAACAAGAAGCTTTAGGAAAGATTTTCCTTACCGCTCTTCAGAAGTGGCAAACCTCACAGGCAGCTATCGCAGAAAAGTAGTATATTGAAAGATTACTAGGCGAATCATTACCCTCAAGGAGAAATCCTTGGGGGTGTTTTTGTAACAGACTAAAGCGAAAGCAACAGTTACAATCATATTATATAATGTTTATAATGTTATTAGGGGAAGGAAAGAAGGGAGGAAAAAATGTCAGAAGATGCAAAATTGATTTTGGATGAGATTGCAGGATTAATGCAAGAGGTAAAGGAGATTCAACTGACGCTGGAAAATGAAACGAACCGCAATATAAAGTTGATTACAGAAGGGCATCTGGATCTTTCAAGAAAACTTGATGACGCATTAAAAGTAGAAAATGAAAAAGAATTGTTGCTAATAAGAGTAACCAGTCTTGAGAATGAGATCAGACGCTTGAAAGCAAGAATAGAAGAAATCGCCGGTTGTTGTTTGGTGTAATTAAGTTCTACATAGCGATATAATGTCTATTACTCACCTGTGTATCATAGTGGCACAGGCGGTGATCACCGATAAATAAATATCATTAGAGTGAGTGAACGCTAATAAGGAGTACAGTCCAAGTTTATATGAGATTGTACTCCTTTTCGTGTTTATGAGAGTGCAATACATCTGGCTTTGGGGTTGTTCCGGTGGATTGCTCCACCCGCGACTGTTAAACGTCGTTTAGTGTGCTGTTTAAGAAAGCCGGGAAAAAACCTGTGTTTGAGAAGATGATGGAAGATATTTTGGTATTAGATACCGCTTACGGAGAAGGCAGACAATCCTTTTCTATGGGCGGTTATTTATTGTATTTTCCTACAGAAAACGATTATGCATCATCATTACCTTCATTGGCTGAGACGTATCACTTTGACCCGTGGATATATGAATTTGATGACATTGCATTGGTTTTGTTTTATCCAGAAAAACGAGCTTGATGGAAGGAGGTGGTTGGCATGTGGTACTTTTTAGCAGGAGCCGGAGCGGCTGTTGGATGTATCTGTGTATGTGAGTTTATGTTTGCGTAAGGAGGAAAGGCCATGGTAGAAGGTTTACTGTTATTTGCGCTTGGGTTTACCTGTGTGATAAGCGTGTATGAGATCAGCAAAACAGGAAAGAGCAGTAAGTCCGACAAGGTAAGAAAATCGGCGAAAAAATTTATTGGCAGAAGGTAAGGAATATGTTGGGGGCAGAGGGGTAATTTATCCTCCGCCCTCGGTGTCCTTTTTTACTTCGTCTAGGTTAATATACTCTTGAAATAGGCATTAGAATGTTGTATAGTGAAAACAATACAGAATAGAGATGTTGGTATATCAGATACTTATAAATTGGATGTTGCAGAGGTGTTAGCATTATGAAAAAACTGTTTACCATGCTGATTGTGTTTTCCTTGACGTTTTCTATAACTGGTTGTTCTGAAAACAACGACAAAACAATGCTGGAAGATAGTTCTTCTGCTTATTTGGATAGTGAGACAGATTCCATTGCGGAGATGGTGGAGAAAGATGCCAACATCACACCCTCAGCGAGTGTCTCGTCTGCGCCGGAAATTGCCTCTCCCTCTCTGGTAACGGATATCGGCGGCTCCTCCCTACCTATGGTGGACTGGGAGTACGACCTTGACCGCAACGGCGTACCCGAAATGCCCCGGCTGGTGACATTGGATGAAGGCATGGGACAGCGGTTTGAACTGTGGGAGGACAGCAAGCTCATCTGGTCGGAAGAAGGGTATTTCGTGCATACGGGCTATAATGCCTTGTTTCTGTGCATACTGAATGGAGAAGCATACCTGTTACGCTACCATCCTACCATGTACACAGGTACCGGAACTTACAATTACCAACTTTTTTCTCTGGAGAACGGGACGGAGACAGTGGTGCAGGAAAACAGCGTGAACTTTGACACTAACTTTTACGAAGGCAAGCCGCTCTACGGCGAGTTTGACCCAGAGGCCATCGCCGCCTTTATGGACGAGGTCAATGACCTGCTGTCTTACAGTACCCAACTGCTGAACACAGACGACGGGCTACTGGATACATTTGCAGGAAAGACTGTTGCTCCCCAAGATACCTTGGGCTGGCTGGATT
>JAFLRO010000177.1 GCA_022511425.1 Acetatifactor sp. | reverse complement strand
GATGGGAACCGTAGAGGCAGAGAATACAGAAACCGAGAGTGAAGAAGAGGCAGACGCAGAGGAGGCTATAATTTCACTTCCCGCAGTAGAAGAAAGCGTTGATACAGAGGATATACAAACAGAAGATATTGTGGAGACAGAGGATGATGCGGAAAGTGGTTCGGGAACAGCAATTTACCAAGAACGATATGAGGAATTTCAGGCACGTATAAGTGAAGCCAGAGATTATATTGCAAGAAAACTGCCGGATACGGATATCTCTGATGAGGAACTGCCGGAAGGGGTCTGTCTTATGGACATATGTGAAGGTGACTTAGACGGTGACGATAAACAAGATTTTGCCGTTGTATTGGAATATGAACCTGGGTATGAATATTTTCGCGGCGGCGAATCCCGGCCGGTACAAGAAGGAATACGACCGATTTATGTGTATACTTATGTTGAGGATGTCGGATATCAGTGCAGATATGAAAACAATGATTTCATAAGGACCAGAGAAGAAGGAGGTATGATTGGTGATCCTTATGCGGGAACAGAAATAAAGGAAGGGACCTTAACGGTTTCGGATTATGGCGGTTCTTCTATCAGATGGGGAGATGATTTGATTTTTAAAATAAAAGGAGAAGAGCTTTTTTTAAAAGAGTATATTGTCTACGAGCGGTCAACCCATAGCGGACATGGCATGCAGAGTATCTGGAATTATGAGGAAGGTACCTTTGAGACCTATGCGCTTCTTTTTATGGATGATCCCCTGTTGATAAACAGAGGTACTTTTGAAGCGGAAACAGTTCCCTTTCGGGAAGCGGAAGCGGATATGCGTGGATTCGAACAAGGTATAAAAACGGTAGCGAGATTGCCGGATTTAAATTATTATGGTGGTTACGCAGATATGCTTGATGATGTGCGGAAAAATGCTGCCCGGCATACAGCAGAGGAAGCCTTAGACATAGTAAGAGAAGAAAACTATCCGGATATGCACAGAGTGGATATTGTCTGTGAAGAAGAAATCTTTGATAATTATGAGACTCTGCTGGGCTATAAACCTCCCCGATTTTATTATGAAGATGATGACGGAAACACGTTGATTTATGAAAGTCAGGATATTACAGCAGACCATACACATGAAGTTACATATTACGGAGCTGATTATACATATTGCAGCTACGAGTTATCCGATAAAACAGGTGAGATTGTTTCTGTGAAGAAGAGGGGACAAAGTGCGTAGTATATAATGCAAAAGAATAAAACCAGTTGGAATGAATCGTACAAGAATACAGAGTTAACGGCAGTAGGAAGCGGCAGAAACCACAGTGGAAGGAATTTATTTTGGAGAGAGAAAATGAATAGCAGAATGAAGAAACATACTATATTTAGCAGATTCAGCCATACGCTGAAATACATATTTTTAACCGGCATGATGTGTACCTATATGACTGCCTGTGGGAATACAGACGGGCAAAGCGCGGCGGAGCAATCCGAGACGGAAATCATACAGGATCCTTTGGAGGAGACGCCGGCGTCTTTGCCGGAGCCAATATTGGAGTCAGAGCCGGAGTCAACGCTTGTGCCGGAGCCAATGCCAGCGACGGAACCTGCGCTTGAAGTAGAGCAGGAGGAAGTGATAGATTATACACAGGCAAATACAGAGAAATTTTATCAATATGCCGAAGAGGTTTGCAGATTAAGTCACAAGGAAACTCAGAGGTGGTTTGACATCATAACGGATGATGGTGTTTTTGACAGCGGTTTCAGGGAAATCAGTGATTTAATATTTGATGATATAGATGACAACGGTATGACCGATATGGTTATTATGGTGCAGGAACCCCAAATGGAGTATATGCCCGGAAAGGGAGCGGTGTATTTTTATATGAATGAAGAACCGCCTTATTGCTTTATGGGTACGAATGAGTATCTTCCTTTTTTTAGACCTATGAATCTCTGCCATGCGGATTTGAATGGGGATGGCAATGTGGAAATTGCTCTTGCACTTAATGGGTTTGGCAACGGCGGATCGGGAGACTGGTATAAGGTGCTGTTCAGTTATACAGGAAGCACAATGGAGCGTCTTGAGTTCCCTTCCGATTCTGATGATGAATATGAAGTGGGGCTAAAGATTAGTGTGATTATGGAACCGGAGCAGGATACATATACGGCATATTGTCCCTATTTGGATGAGAGCATTACCTTTCAGGCACGCAATATATGGGAGGGCGAAACCCAATTAGCATATCTTGCAGATGCCCCGAAGGAAGTGGGATATAACATCAGGGGATATTATGATTTAAAGATTGTAACATGGCAGGGCAGGGATGCACTTCAGGTAAGGGAGTATCTATGCGGCGAGGGCGGAAATGTGCATTGTGTAGGCGAGGCATGTTTTATTCTTGTATGGGATGAGCAGGGCAACGGCAGTGTGGCAGACTGGTGGGTGGAAGGAAACCTTGGTGATTCAGGACTGATTTTTTACAGTGCGGA
>JAFLRO010000176.1 GCA_022511425.1 Acetatifactor sp. | reverse complement strand
GGTATCGGCGGTGGATGATCAAGAAGTCATTGACCGTTGTAAGAGCTTAGGCGCAACACACTACATCGTGAAGCCATTCCGCATGGATCAAATTCTGCAATCTCTCAGCGGAGACTATGAAGAAAAGTCCGTAAATCATGAAGAAATAGGGCGTCTCAAAATGCTGACCTCCTATGGTAGTTGATGATGGTGTATCTATGATCACATGTGCTGATGCTTCGGACTTTCGTTCATAACACTGGCTGCTTTATATCGGTTCCCCGGAAGGCCGATATGAAGCAGCCACCCTTTTATCTACTGCACCACCAGGTTAGAGTACCCCATCAGGCTCTCGTCCACGGCTCTTGCTGCCTCTCTGCCCTCCCGGATGGCCCATACCACCAGGGACTGGCCCCTGTGCATATCGCCTGTGACGAACACATTCTCCCTGCTGGTCTGGTAAGCGCCGGCTTCGGTCTTTATGTTAGTGCGCTCGTTCAAATCCACACCGAAGGCTTCTGCAACATAAGACTGCGCTCCCAGGAAACCTGCCGCAATCAGCACGATATCAGCGTCCAGCACCTGCTCGCTGCCGGGTACCTCCTTCATGTTCATGCGTCCGGTGGTTTCATCCTTTTCCCAGGTCAGCTTCACTATCTTAACGGCTGTCAAATTACCGCTCTTATCCTTCACAAATTCCTTCACCGTTGCTTCATAGATCCTGGGATCATGACCGTATACAGCAATGGCTTCCTGCTGACCGTAATCCGTCTTGCAGACCTTGGGCCACTCAGGCCAGGGATTGTTCTCCGCCCTCTTGTCGGGGGCTTTGGGCATCATTTCGATTTGAGTCACGCTCTTCGCCCCGTGGCGGATGGAAGTGCCCACACAGTCATTTCCGGTGTCACCGCCGCCAATGATTACAACATGCTTATCCTTTGTGTCTACATACTGTTTATCTTCAAAATTAGAATCCAGCAGGCTCTTGGTGTTTGCCTTCAGAAAGTCCACCGCAAAATAAATTCCTTTAGCATCCCTGCCGGGTGCTTTGATGTCACGGGGATTGGAAGCGCCGCAGGCCAGCACCACCCGGTCAAACTCCCGAAGCAGTTTATCGGCCTTTACATCCTTTCCCACATCCACACCGGTGACAAAAGTAATTCCTTCCTCCTCCATAATCTTCTGTTTCCGTTCCACAATCTGTTTCTCCAGCTTCATATTGGGGATGCCGTACATTAACAATCCGCCCACACGGTCGGATCTCTCATATACTGTCACAGAATGGCCGCGTTTATTCAGCTGGTCCGCTGCTGCCAGTCCGGAGGGACCGCTGCCGATGACCGCAATCTTTTTCCCTGTCCTGACCTTGGGAGGCTTTGCCGCCGCATAGCCCTGTTCATAAGCATTCTCAATAATTGCATACTCGTTCTCCTTGGTGGCCACCGGATCTCCGTTTAGTCCGCAGGTACAGGCGGCCTCACACAGCGCTGGGCATACTCTTGAGGTAAACTCCGGGAAATTGTTGGTCTTCTTTAGTCTGTTATAAGCTTGTTTCCAGTTTCCCGTATACACCAGGTCATTCCATTCGGGCACCAGATTGTGCAGCGGACATCCGCTTGCCATGCCGCAGATCATCATCCCGGCCTGGCAAAATGGTACACCGCACTCCATGCATCGCGCTCCTTGCAGGCTTTGCTTTTCTTTACTCAAATGTTCATGGAACTCATTAAAGTGTTTGATCCTTTTCTTGGGATCTTGTTCTTTGCTGACCTCCCTCTCATATTCCATAAACCCAGTTGGTTTTCCCATGTTTTCTCCTCTCCAGGGGGCTGGAACTCATGCTTACAGTCCATAGCACCCCATCAACAGCTAATATTAAATGATTTATGTTTTCCACAAGTGACGGCTCCGGGCGGCGGGTGTGTCCTGTTCCAACGCGGCAACGCTCCGCCGAACTAACTGCCAACTTCGACTAAGGTGCGAAAGTACCGCACCTAAGTCTGCGTAGGCAGTGGATTTCGTCTCCGTCTAAAGGCGCCGCTGAATTGTTGGCCCAGGGCACACCCGCCGCCCGGAGCCTGTTACTGACAAAGTTACTACTTAAACTGTCAAAGTTACTACTAAAAGGTTCTTCCATATTTGTAACTACGTGTTTATTTGGCAATAAATAAAATTATCACATTAATATGAACATCTGCAACTCAGCAAATCTGCCAATCCGCAGTAAACAGGAGATGACCGCAGTTCGCTTTGTAAGACATCTCAAATGCTATGGAAGTGAGACTCAGCATGATTGGCTCCCGCTTGTGAGCCAATCATGCACGCATTGAGGCTCACTGGAATGCCAGCATTTGTGTCGCACAAAGCGAACTGCGGGCATCTCCGTCCCTCGCGCGGAGCCATATTCAGCCATATTCAGCCATATCCAGCCGTATCCTGCACACATGCCAAACCCTCCAGCGCAGATCCCTACTTCCTCGTATTCGCATAAAACGCCTCAATCTGCGCCTGCTCCGCACTCAACCC
>JAFLRO010000175.1 GCA_022511425.1 Acetatifactor sp. | reverse complement strand
CCGCATATAACGCTTTCTGCAGCTTCACATTCTCCGTCTGCTCCGCAAGCATATTCAAGGTCTGTATAATAGTAACACCGGCACGCGTAATACTTGCGAACTGCCGGCAGAACACTGCCAAATCTCTGGGTGTAGGCTTGCCGCCGAAATCGATACTGATATCCTTCGTCAGCATACTCTGCTCGTTCAACTCCAAGATGATCAAGCCCTGATTCTTCAGGTCTCTCGTTACCTGCTCTCTGTTGTCGGCATCTCTGCTGCCCTTAACTTCCTTACCGCTCTTATCGACTGCGACGTAGCCCCATGTCGCCATAACATACCTCCATGTACTTTGAAACTATACCGCTATATCTTATTTGCGTACGAAAAGCAGCGCACTGCGGCGCTTCCTGTTTATTATATCGGTATAGATTGCTTATTCCTAAAGGTTAACTAGTACTTTATATCTAGAATCATCATATCAAATAAATGTCGTTTACGCAATCTTTTTCGCACATTTTCTTAAATTTTCCTAAAATTTTGGAACGGAAGATTTTTTGAATTTTGCGTGATTATTGAGGTTTAGTTTTTTCCAAAACGTAGTCATTTACACATAGCAAAGGGCTCACCGTCTTCGATGAACCCCCTCCGTGCTCTTACATATTCGCCTCAAACTCCTGTATCATACTGTACCGCTTCTCTCCCTGCTCTGTTGTTTTATTCCCTAATAACTTCACGTGTGTCATCACTTCGTTCATCTCCAAAACTTCTCCAGATAATTGTCAGCTTCTTTATAGGACAACCGCATCTTCAGAACGATCCGACTGCGCGTTTCTTCTTTTGTGCTGCCCAGTTCCATGCATGTCTCTATCAAAGCCCGTGTTCCTTGTTCTATTCCTTGTTCTATTCCTTGTTCTATTCCTTCCTCTCTTCCTTCCTCCCTGATTGTTCTCTCATACTTCTCAGCATCAAATTCAGCTAACAACATTCCGACCACCTCCGATTTGTTTTTCTTCAAAAACTCCCTTAAAATATTATGTTCTATGCAATATCCAACAGCCCGCTGATAAGCTGCCTGTCTTTCCATGCCTTCCGCTATATATTGCCTACAGGTTGCCGTAAACTTGGCATATGCTTCCAGCGTCGGGCACTTTCTCATCAGCTCTTTATTGTGCCCATAGTTGATGTTAAGCACCTGCACCCTCAACTCGACATCAGCCATCCCCTTATCTCCGGAAAAAGCATCTGAGAGCCGTAATTCCTGCACATCCGGCAACTCATCTTCTCCATTGTAAAAAACCACACATCGGGGAATGGGCAGCTTAATCTGTTTTCTGCCATAAAGACTTTCTTCACTCCGATCAATCAACTTCTGATATTCCTCTGTCAGGTAGATCAGAAAACGTACCGGAAGATTACCGCTTATTGTGCTCTGATGCTCGTACATGCTCAACACATCGACCATAATGTATGCTAGATCATTTTTCATCACAACATAGACCGCATTCTCAATTGTGACAATTTCCAAATCCGAAGCATCCGCGTAATCTGTTCCGTTTAGGGCATTATACAACTGCAGCAAACCTTCCCTGTCTTCCTTGAACAAAGAGCGGAACATCCGATCCTTTACCTCACGCAAAACCCTTCCAACAGAATTCTGGGATTCTTGTCCGTCCTGTATTTCTTGTTTTGTCTGGTCGTCAATCTGCATACCAAATTTCTCCCTTACCGTTTGTATCCATATAAGGGATTCTTGACAGAACAGATGATGATCACAGACGTGTTATCAGAACTTCAGATTCCCGGATATGTCTATAGATATGATATCATAACAGGAATAGAAATGCAACAGAATTTTAGAGTGTAAATTAACGATATTTCGTTTATTTATATTTTTTCAACATTTTTTTCAGATTCCCGCGCACAACGCCAAAACACTGTCCGACTTCGGGCATGTAACGTTATGCGCAGACTACCTGATAATATACAAATAATATACAAAAAATTTAAATATCGAAGGAAACCCTCATCATCTCAGGGATAGAGGTAATTCCCTCAAGCACGTACTTGGTCGCGCTCATACGCAGAGTGCTCATGCCTTCTTCCAGCGCCTTGTTCTTAATATCTTCGGCATTACCGCCCTTGCTGATGATGGTCTTAAGAGGCTGGGTCACTTCCATAATCTCATAGACACCGATACGCCCTCTGAATCCGGTATTATCACACCTCGGACAACCGCACGGCTCATAGACGGTAATATCCTCATCCGGTCTTCTCATAAGCAGCTCCAAATCATCCGCATCGGCTTTCTTGGCTTTCTTGCAGTCCGGACACAAACGACGCACAAGACGCTGTGCGATAACGCCGATCGTCGCATCGGCAACCAGGTAAGGTTCAATACCCATATCTGCCAGACGGGTGATTGTACTCGCCGCAGAGTTGGTATGCAGTGTAGACACTACCAAGTGTCCGGTGATGGATGCTTGTACCGCGATGGACGCTGTTTCCTGGTCACGAATCTCACCGATCATAATGATATCAGGGTCCTGACGCA
>JAFLRO010000174.1 GCA_022511425.1 Acetatifactor sp. | reverse complement strand
CTGGCGGATGCCGTTAACGTGAGCCGTCAGACCATTATTTCCCTGGAAAATGGCAAGTACAATGCATCTCTGATATTGGCACATAAAATTGCAAAGTATTTTGGTGTGACTATCGAGGAACTTTTTGTCTTTGATGAGGAAGAAGCGTGAGAAGACAAGAACAGCGATTCTTCTCACTGATGATCTGCGCCGCCGAAGCGGCAGAAAGAAGGGAGAATGAGAAGTTTGTTTATTACCGGGTGCAGGGCGAAAAACAATGAGGAGTACCGAGCGGTGCTGAAGAAACGTCAGGTAGGTTTTGGACTGCTCATCCTGGTTGGCCTGGCAACAGAAGGTCTTGTCCTGTTTCTGAATTTTTGTATCCGGATTCATTTCGGGGAGTATCAGTTGGGATACCTGCTGGGGTTGGGTGCAGGACTTATGTTGGGCGGTGCGGTTGGTGTGGTGCGGATACATCGAAGGATGGCGGACGAGGAGAAGCTGAAGGAATTCCGTTTAAAGGAGACGGATGAGCGGGAGCTGGAGGTGGACAGTCTGGCACTTCGGGCGATTGCAAAAACCCTGTTGGTAGCGCTGTATGTAATTCTGGTTGTGGCAGGAGTGCTTGAGAGAGAGGAACTGATGTATGTCTGCTTTGGGTTGATTGCTCTCTTCCTGCTCGGATATGCCGCGTTTCGGAAATATTACGGAACTAAGATATAGCATTGCGCCAGCGGCCTGAGAGCGGGCGGCGGAAAGGAAAACACATGGAAAAAATCTTGGAGGTGCAGGGGCTGAGAAAGACATTTAAGCTTTCTGCAAAACAACAGAAAATTGAAAAGACAAAGGAGAAGGTCAAAGTTGCGGTGGACAATCTGTCTTTCACCGCATATCGAGGTGAAGTGTTTGGACTTTTGGGACCAAACGGAGCAGGAAAGACGACGACTCTTCGCATGCTTGCTACGCTGATAAAACCGGATCAGGGAGACGCTCTGCTGGATGGTTCCAGCGTGGTGAAAGAGCCGGAGGCGGTGCGCGGCAAGATCGGATTTCTTACAAGCGAATTGAAGCTGGAGGAATTCTTTACGCCGAATTATCTCTTTGATTTTTTTGCGGATCTGCACGGGGTATCGGCGGAGGAGAAGAAGCAGCGCAAGGAGCAGTTTTTTTCCAGGTTCGGTATTGATAAATTCGCGGAGGTAAAGGTGGGAAACCTTTCCACGGGCATGAAGCAGAAAGTGTCTCTGGTGATTTCGATGGTGCATGATCCGGATGTGATCATTTTTGACGAACCCACAAACGGTCTGGACGTACTCACCGCTAAAGTGGTGACGGATTTCCTTGTGGATCTGAAGGACCAGGGCAAGACCATTATTGTGTCCACCCATATTTTCAGTCTTATTGAAAAAATCTGCGACCGGGTGGGGATTATCATAGACGGCCGCATGGTGACATGTGATTCTCTGGAGGCGATCTGCGGGGGAAAGAGCCTGGAAGAGAGATTTTTTGAACTTTATGAGGAAAAGGTGGGAGAGATCGTATGAAAAAGGACATGTTGACAATTATCAGGAAAGAGTTTGCCAGATTCTTCGGGGATAAAAGAATGGTATTTACCACGGTACTCATGCCGGGACTAATGATCTATATTCTCTATACCTTTATGGGAAAGGGATTGATGAACGAATTCTCCACGGATGATGATTATGTGGCATCTGCCTATGTGCAGAATATGCCGGAGGAACTGTCCCCTGTTCTGCGGGGGCTTTCCGTGGAGTGGACAGAGATTTCGGAAGATGAAACGGAATCCGCAAAGGCAGCTGTTACGGCCAAAGAGGCAGATATGCTCCTGGTATTTCCGGCGGATTTCTCTGCATCAGTGGCGAAATACGAGGTATCTGACGGTGCGGCTCCCAATGTGGGAATTTATTACAATTCCACTGAGTCGGAATCTACAAAGCTTTACAGCATCATAGGGGGAATCCTGGATGCTTACGAGCAGGGTATGGCGAACAAGTTCGATGTGAATGCAGGTGACGAGGCTTATGACCTGGCATCGGAGAAGGATGCCGCAGGGCAGGTGTTTGCCATGCTGCTTCCTCTGCTGCTTATGACCTTCCTCTTCAGCGGATGCACTTCAATAGCGCCGGAGGCCATCGCAGGTGAGAAGGAGAGGGGCACTATTGCAACTTTGCTGGTAACACCCATGAAAAGAAGTGCACTGGCGCTGGGAAAGATTGTCAGTTTGAGCGCAATCGCTTTGCTGGCGGGATTTTCCAGCTTTCTGGGAACCATGCTTTCCCTGCCTAACCTGATGGGCGGCGTGGAGTCCGGTGTGGATGCATCGGTTTATGTGTTGTCCGATTATCTGCTTCTTCTTGGCATTATATTGACAACGGTGCTGGTACTGGTGGCTTTGATGTCCATCATATCCGCCTATGCCAAGAATGTCAAAGAGGCCGGTACTGCAATCGCACCCCTTATGATTGTGTCCATGGGCGTCAGCCTCACAACCATGTTTGGTGATACGGGGGAGAAGAGCCTGGGCCTTTTCTGCATTCCGCTCTATAACAGCGTACAGTG
>JAFLRO010000173.1 GCA_022511425.1 Acetatifactor sp. | reverse complement strand
CCGACCCGCGTATGGCAGTGATACAAGATATCTTCAACGCGAATAAGGAGGTGTAGCAATGTCCATTTGTCCCAAGAATAAATCTTCTAAAGGTAGGAGAGACAAGAGACGCGCAAACTGGAAGATGAGCGCTCCCACTCTGGTAAAGTGCAGCAAGTGCGGTGCTCTCATGATGCCCCACAGAGTGTGCAAGTCCTGCGGTTCTTACAATAAGAAGCAGATTATTGAAGTTGACTAATTAGTAGATTAGGAAAGAAGACTGTCACATGAGCCGAAAAACGGTTGGTGTGGCAGTTTTTTGTTGACTGCAAAAGTTTGAAACAGCCATTAAAAATGTACATTCCGCAGTCATTTGAATGGCATGGCTGAACTGCTGCAAATATTTTAACGTTATGCTTGATTTTTGTACAGGTGTTTAGTATAGTTATATAGAGTATAGAATAGCGGTGGACGTTGCCGTTTAAACAATACTGCGGAAGGTAAACAGAATGTCTGAGATTGTGAATGTAGCTGTGGATGCCATGGGCGGTGATAATGCGCCGGGCGAGGTTGTCAAGGGAGCCGTGGAAGCCATCAGCGAGGATAAGCGGGTCAAGGTGTTCCTGGTAGGACGGGAGCCTGTGATTCGGGAAGAACTTAAAAAATATACCTACAATGCCGCTCAGCTTGAGGTGGTGCACGCCTTAGAGGTAATAGAGACAGGAGAGCCTCCGGTGATGGCGATACGTACAAAGAAAGATTCGTCTCTTGTCAAATGTATGCAGATGGTTAAGGACGGACAGTGCGATGCGCTGGTTTCTGCGGGAAGCACCGGTGCCGTACTGGTGGGCGGACAGGTCATCGTGGGTCGAATAAAAGGTGTGGAGAGGCCGCCTTTAGCTCCTATCATTCCAAACAGCAATGGAGTGAGCTTGCTTCTGGATTGTGGCGCCAACGTGGACGCGAGACCTTCCCAACTTTTGCAGTTTGCCAAGATGGGCAGCATATATATGGAAAGCGTCATCGGTGTTAAAAATCCCAGGGTTGGTCTGGTGAACATCGGTGTGGAGGAAGAAAAGGGCAACGCCCTGACTAAGGAGACTTATCCTCTTTTACAGAATTGTCCGGAGATCAATTTTATCGGAAATGTGGAAGCAAGGGACATTCCCATGGGTGTGGCGGACGTACTTGTCTGCGAAGCCTTCGCGGGAAACATTGTATTAAAAATGCTGGAGGGTGTCAGCTCCGTATTGATTGCAAAGATCAAGTCCGGTATGATGAGCTCCCTGCGCAGCAAGATCGGTGCACTTCTGGTGAAGCCGGCACTGAAAAGTACCCTGAAGGGCTTTAGTACAGATGAATACGGCGGGGCGCCGCTTCTGGGGCTGAATGGGCTGGTGGTGAAGACACACGGCAGCAGCAAGGCTATTGAAATCAAACATTCTATCCTGCAATGCATTGCATTCAAGGAGCAGAATATAAATGAGAAAATCAAGGAACAGATTGTTCTGGGTGATTAATATAAGAGATTAAAACAAGAAAGAAGGATGCGTTATGGAATTTGAGAAGCTGAAGAAGGTAATTGCGGAAGTGCTGAATGTGGATCCGGATGAGATCACCATGGAAACCACCTTTATGGATGACCTGGGTGCTGATTCCCTGGATGTGTTCCAGATCATCATGGGTATTGAGGAGGAATTTGATATCGAAATACCTGCTGACAAGGCCGAGAAGATCACGACCGTGGAGGAAGCGGTGGATCTGATCAAGGGTGCGCTTAGCTGAGTGCAAGCTGACCTATGCTTTTGATGAGAGCAGTCCGCCGTGGATAAAGTCCGCTTGGCGTACTGCTCCTTTGCTTTGATTTGAAAGGAATGCTGCAGCTGCGGCAGAATGTAAAGTGAAATGCAGGATAGGTATACCTTAAAGTCGCTGGAGGAGCGCATTGGTTACGAATTTCGGGATGATGCCCTGTTAAAGCAGGCGTTGACCCACAGCTCCTTTACCAACGAGCAGAAAATCAATAAGGCAAAAAACTACGAGCGTCTGGAATTCTTGGGAGATGCTGTGTTGGAGCTGGTATCCAGCGAATTTCTCTTTCGGGAGCATCCTGAGGTGCCGGAGGGAGAACTTACAAAACAACGGGCATCCATGGTCTGTGAGCCGTCGCTGGCCTTCTGCGCAAGAGACCTGGAACTGGGAGAGTTTATACGGCTGGGGAAAGGCGAGGAGAGCACCGGAGGCAGATACCGTGACAGTATCACATCGGATGCCATGGAAGCATTGATCGGCGCCATATATCTGGATGGAGGAATAAAGCCGGCTAAGGCGTTTATTGACAGATTTATTCTGTCGGACTTAGAGGACAAGCAGCTTTTTTATGACAGTAAGAGCAATCTCCAGGAACTGGTTCAGGGAAAACTGAAACAGGAGCTTGTCTACGAACTATTGGAGGAGAGTGGTCCGGAGCACAATAAGACATTCCGGGTGTCTGTGCATATGGGGGAGGAAGTCCTGGGAGAGGGCCAGGGGAGAACAAAGAAGGCAGCGGAACAGCAGGCTGCGTACAAAGCACTGCTGCAGCTGAGGGAAAGAGGACATGTATTTAAAAAATATTGAAGTACAAGGCTTTAAATCATTTGCAAA
>JAFLRO010000172.1 GCA_022511425.1 Acetatifactor sp. | reverse complement strand
ACCCTTATACTGCTGCCACTCATCATCCTCCCGGTCACGGTACGCGAGATCCACCCTGACAAGAAAGATATGATCCATCAGATACTCTTCCCGCGTTTTCAGCGTCATATCCTTTGTGGCCTGGTATCCGTCCTGCAGTATCGCAACCGCCTGCTCGAATTTTTCCAGACGTATATACGCATTGGACATTCCCAGATAGGCATCCGCTTTGTCCTCCTGTAAGGCTGGCACCGCTTTGTAAGCATCAAGCGCTCCTGCATAGTCCTCCTCACGGTACAGCTGTTCTCCCAGTCCCATATAAGATGCAATCTTGCCGGCAACAGCTTCCTCACTCTCCTGGTTAATCTCCAGGGCAGCATTATACGCCTCCAATGCCTCCTTATAGTTTCCCTCCTCATAGAACGCATTGGCGGTTTTCATATTCTTCTTATAGTGGTAAGCATCGCTGTTGAAATAGACGATAGCTCCGGCTGCGGTACACACTGCCAGCAGCAGAACCACAATCAGGGCTATGGGCTTCTTCTTTTTCTTTGGAACAGCTTCGCTGTTTTCCTGTACTTTCGGAACCTCAGGCACCGGAACCTCTTCCTTGTTCACTTTCACTTCTGCTGCAGCCGACGGCAGCGATACCGGGCTGCCGCACTTGGAGCAGAATTTTGCATTGGGTTTTATTTCAGCGCCACATTTTACGCAAAACACCTTATGTACCTCCAAACCTTATTCAGTAGCAACAGCAGGAGCAGAAGATCCAACGTCAGTAGAAGAAGGCTCAACATGGCCATCCCAATTAAAATAGTCATACAATCCCGTCAGTTCATCTATAAACTCCTTCTCCGTCGCATCGCCTATGTCAAATTCCTCTCCGTCCAACTCTCCGGGTGTACTGCCTTTGCGAATCGCCAGCTTTATCCCCGGATCAAAAGTACCCCAGCGCGTACTCACTTCGTCCACACTGCCTTCAAGCCCGCCGGAATTATACGTAAGACTTCCTTCCACAGTTATCGTACCATCATAGCTGTCATACACTTCCAAAACATAATCACCTGATTGATAGTCATACCTGATCTCCAGAACTTCCTCATCATCAACAGCCACAGAATATCTCTCTTGTGTATTTCTTTCCGTCTTTTTCAGTTCCAAAACATTTTCGCCGTTTGCAGTCACCTGAATGCTCTGCTCTTTTTTGCCGTCCCCGTCAAACATAACTTTCACATACTGCCTGCCGAATTCCAGATTAATACAGGCAAGTTGGTTCTTATAGAGATAGAAAGTAATCTCTACATCCGGCATATCACGAAACTCGTCGATCAGGTCAGTGTACTCCATGACATTCAACAGATAACCGTAGTCATCCTTACATACATCCTTTATGTCCCGTAACACATCCACCACATCATCCGATGTAACTGTCGTGCGGTATCCTTTACACTTCCTACTTTTACCGTTTATTTCAAATTTCTTTTTATCTACGGTCTCAAATTTCAAAGATTGGTATTCGTCGCGGACAATGCCTAAAATGTCCTTTCCCAAAGCATTCTGCTCCTTTTCGGAGTAAAGAGTGTATAGCGTATTATCAATGCTTTCCAACACATCGGCATCTATATGCTTTGCGATAAACCCGGACTTTTTCTCTTGATAATTATAAGTAAAAACATGCTCATTCAGGTTTGAAAATTTCACTTTGAGCTGCGATGACGTAAGCTCCGCCATAAAATCAAAATCCAGACGACCAAAGTCAATACTTCCCTCCATCCACTTTTTCTGCGGACTTCTGGAATACTCTACATCAATATCATAACCATCCTCTGTCTCCATCAGGTAGTCGACAGTATAGCTGTCTGATTGCAGAATCGACAGTTTCTTCACAGCGTCGGCCAAATGGGAATCAATATCTACGGTATTTTTCGTGGCATTCAGCACTTTACTCCCCTTGCTTAGGAATAATCCGCTTTTGAACCCTGCGAAAGCTACTATCGCCAAGACGATAACAGCCGCCGCAAGCTTTATGATTTTTTTGTTTTTCTTTTTGACAGGTTTCCCTGTCATCGGATCAAACTGCCATTCGGAGTTATCCTGCGCTTTCTTTTCACTCAATAATTCCCCTGTCATCGGGTCATACTGCCTTACGGTGCCATCCTCTTCTTTCTTTTCACTCAACAATTCACCCGTCATCGGGTCGTACTTATCCTGCATGTCTATCCCTCTCATTTACTCTCAGTGTATTTTTCTTAATCCTTTAGTGACGCTCCGCATTTCACACAAAACTTAAAATTTGATGCGTTCTTTGCTCCGCACTGACTACAGTACACGGCATCTTCCGCCATGCCTGTCCGATCGTCAGTGACCCCTAATATTTGCTTCTCTTCCACGGAGAGCTGTCTGATTCTTTCCTCCTGTACGCGGATCTCCTGCTCTTTTTCCTTGATCTTCTGCAAGAACTCTTCTATGCCGTTCATCACGTCCTCGTTGTTGGTCCAATTATCGTAAACGCTGTTCCCGATCGATAATTTCAGAGCATTAATCTCTTTCTCGAGAGTGGCAATATAAGTCTTGCACTTTGACTCCTCCATAAAATTATTGGTTTTTACATTCAGCGTTGTGATTCCTTTTTCCAGTGTTCTCTTAAATCCGGCCATTTTTTCTCCCTCGTTTCTGTGTTTTATTTTATTTCTTCCTAATCCGGAAAAACAAGACAGGTCTTTTCATCCCCGTTCCGTAAGCAGAACATT
>JAFLRO010000171.1 GCA_022511425.1 Acetatifactor sp. | reverse complement strand
AAAAACGGACTATGATAGTAGAAGGACAGGGAATGGGCTTTTGGACATGGGTTCGACTCCCATCTACTCCATTTTTCGGAGATGTAGCTCAGCTGGGAGAGCATTTGCTTGACGTGTAAAGGGTCGCAGGTTCGAGTCCTGTCGTCTCCACGAAAGCGTGCACGGGAACAACGTAAGAACATGGCCGTGCAAAAACTCCAACACCGGTTTTCCCGGCGTTGGAGTTTTTTTAGAAAACAGAGAAAAGGAGATCTTGGATGGAAACAGGAGGTTTTTCATTTTACACAGAAAATGATGGAAGACAAGCGGAAGCAGAACAAAGAAAGATAGAATATCTGGAGGAACGCATCGATTACACCAGACCGGAAAGTATTCTGCATGTCTATGATAAAGCGATTCAGGAGCAGCTCTTCAAGACCCCGGTGGGGCTGCTATACTTGAAGAAGCTTCAGGATTTTCTGCTAAAACAACCCAAGATTGATCCGGAGAGAATCAAACCCATTCCTCTTTATGATACCTACACTGAAATACAGCGCAAGACTCCGGAACCAAATAAGACGAATCTTCAAAGAATCAGACAGAGGGAGGAGAAAAGGGCACAATTTCATATATCTGTTGCGTTGAATGTTTTATTGGTGCTGGCCATCATTGCCATGTTCTGGATTTCTTTCTTCAGCGAACACCCCAATATTTTTAACTATGAGAGAGCACTACAGGACAGATACGCATCCTGGGAGGAAGAATTGACTGCCAGGGAACAGGCAGTCCGGGAAAAGGAGCGGGAACTGGATATTGACGGACTGAACAGTGTTCTGGGAGAATAGTATACTTGTATGTAGTTAAAGGAGTGGATCGGCATGGATAAGTTAAAGGTGCTGGTGGTGGACGATGAAAGTCGGATGAGGAAACTGGTAAGGGATTTTCTGGTGAAAAGCAATTACGATGTGCTGGAAGCCGGAAATGGCGAGGAAGCGCTGGACATCTTTTATAAACAGAAGGATATTGCATTGATTGTACTGGACGTTATGATGCCAAAGATGGACGGATGGCAGGTGTGCCGTGAAGTTCGAACCTACTCAAAGGTTCCCATCATCATGCTGACTGCAAGGACAGATGAGAGAGATGAGCTTCAGGGCTTTCAGCTGGGAGTGGACGAGTATATTGCAAAGCCCTTCAGTCCCAAGATCCTGGTGGCGCGTATTGAAGCCATTCTGCGACGTACGAATCAGCTGGATATCGGAGAGATATTGTCCTGCGGGGGCATTCAGGTGAGTAAGGCCGCCCATCAGGTGCTCATTGACGGCAAGCAGGTCGATTTGAGTTACAAAGAATTTGAACTTCTGGTTTATTTTATAGAGAACAAGGGTATAGCGTTGTCCAGGGAAATGATCCTGAATAATGTGTGGAATTATGATTATTTCGGAGATGCCCGCACTATTGACACCCATGTGAAGAAGCTACGCAGCAAGCTTGGGGAAAAAGGAGATTTGATCAAGACTATCTGGGGCATGGGTTATAAACTAGAGGCAGAGTAGAGGAGAAAAGCTAGTAAAATAGAGCGTTTCAGAGATTTGAGTGGTGCAGTTATAACAGAGTTATAACAAGTATCTTGTTCAAAAACATATAGTTTATATGGAATTTTTTGGATGATTTCCCTACATTTTTTCAAAATATACCTGTGGTTATAACAAAGTAAGGTAAACTGATGTTATAACTACAGGTGTTTTGTGTTCAAACCTGAAAATACAAGTCAAACCTTGGAATGCAAGTCAAGGCCGGGGTCTTGCAAAGTACTGTGTAATATGATATAGTTAGAAAGATTAACGTAGGCTTATATTATCCTTGATTACATTGCCATCGTTAACAATAATATGTGCATAATGAAGATAATCGTGGAGGAGGAACAGATGAAAGAAGAGTGTTTTTATGAGTTCTACGATAAGAAAGAGAACCTGAGCTTTGACTCTAAGGTCGTACACGGCGGACTGGGCTGCGATCCTATCACCGGAGCAGTGAGCTTTCCGATCTTTCAGACAGCCACCTTCCGACATAAATCCTTTGATGTGTCCACGGGATACAATTACTCCAGACTGCAGAACCCTACAAGACAGGAGCTGGAGCGAACTATGGCGATTCTGGAAGAAGGTGTCGAGGCTTTTGCCTTTACCAGCGGACAAGCAGCCAATATGGCGCTGTTTGGAATGCTAAAGCCCGGGGAGCACGTCATACTTTCAGATGACATTTACGGAGGCACCTACCGCATCTGTGAGACAATTTTCCGGAACATGGGCTGTGACTTTACTTACCTTGATATGGCGGATCTTTCTGGACTTGAGGCTGCAATCCGTCCCGAGACAAGGATGCTTTTTGTGGAAACACCCACAAATCCTATGATGAAGATAGCGGATATTCCTGCGATAGCACAGATTGCAAGAAGTCATGGACTTCTTTTTGTGGTGGACAATACCTTCCTCACACCGTACTTTCAGAAGCCTCTTGCACAGGGTGCGGATATTGTAGTCCACAGTGGGACAAAATATCTCTGCGGTCATAACGATGTGCTGGCGGGATTTGTGATAGTTAAGGATCCCAAGTATGTGGATCATTTCCAGCTGCAGCTGAAATCCCAGGGCAGCGGTTTGGCGCCTTTTGATTCCTGGCTATTGCTCAGAGGCATCAAGACTCTCTCCCTGCGTATGGAAAGGCATGACAAAAATGCCAAAGCCGTTGTAGAGTGGCTTAGAACCCACG
>JAFLRO010000170.1 GCA_022511425.1 Acetatifactor sp. | reverse complement strand
CGCGTATTGAATGAAAATGGAGATGTGTCCAAAACCATTACACTGAACGGAAGCCGTGTTGAAATTGATGGTAAATACTATATTGTTGAATCAGCAGAGAGCTTAGTTGCGTACTTAGATGATTTATATAAGTGATCTGCCATTTGCTATATTATCATCCGTTTATGAAAATCCATACAGGCTCCATGTTGTTGTGGCAACAAATTTAGAAAGTGATATACAGAAACTGGAAAACTTGATTTTATAGAACGCCGCTTTAATTATCATCTCCCGTTACATGATTGATGGTTGCATTTCTTAAATTTAAAGGGGGCGCAGCTAAAAGTGCTGCGCTCCTTTAACGAACTGCAGTATCCTGTATCTATTGAGATGGACAGCAGCTGAATAATGATGGAAAATGTAGAATGCAGGATAGTATATACAGTTGGTTGCTGGAGGAGAATGGCTTTCAACAGGAAGATGAAAATATCTATTCAAAGCAGATGTTTGCAAACTATCAGGGTGTCTGTAATGAATAAAAATTATATGTAAAAGAATTACTGTATATCCTTATATGGAATGTTCAAAGGAACAAATGTGACAATGGATAAGAAAAAATACCGAAAGAGAAAAAAACTCAAACGGCTTATAATTGCCTATCTACTAAGGGCACTTGTAGCATTGATGCTAATAGGAATGATTACTCTTATGGTTTGCGGTTGCCTTTACATATATAATTATTTTACAGAAAAAGATGATGTGGTGGGTACATACACAGATTATTATACTGCTTTCAATAATGCTGATTACGATGCAGATCGACCTGCTTTGGCAGTGGGTGAGGAGTCGAAGTTTTGTGTGGTGATTGATGCAGGACATGGCGGGAGTGACGGAGGAACTGTCAGCGGAGAGATTATAGAAAAGGATATTAACCTCTCGGTTGCTTTGAAGTTGAAAGCTATCCTAGAGGAAAACAATATAGAGGTGATCCTAACCAGAAATTCCGATGATAATGTAAGCCTTACTCAGCGTGTATCTATTGCAAACGAGTCAAATGCAGATTTCTTTATCAGCCTTCATTGCAATTACTATGAAGATGATGCCAAGGTATCAGGATTGGAGTGCTATTACAACGATCCAGATGCAACAGAGAGTAAGATGTACGCAGAAAGCATAATCAATGCCACATCGTTGAGTGCTGATATTATATCAAGAGAGGCAAAGGTCGGAAGTTACTATGTTTTGCGAAATACAAAAATACCTGCTGTTTTAGTTGAAATGGGATTTTTATCAAATTGTTTTGAGCGTCAAAAGCTGTTAAGCAAAGATTATCAAGAAATCCTTTCGCAAAAAATCTCAGAAGGTATTCTGAATATTTGCTTCGTCGCACCATAGGAAAGTAATTAATTCGACTGGAAGAACAATATCAACGAAACAATCGGCGGAGATGTGGATACAAGCATTGTTATCACACATATGATGCTTGAAGCTGCAGAGCTTGGACTTGGTACAACATGGGTTGGTGGGTTTAGCCATCAAAAGGCGCGGGAATTGTTTGGGATTCCTGATTATCTTGTGCCTGTGGCTATGCTGCCTATTGGGTATCCCGCTGATGATGTGGAGCCACATTCGTGGCATTTTAAACGGTTTGATATTGAACATAGTGTTTTCTACAATTCCTTTGACGGGATCACTGAGGGTGAAGTGCACTGATTTAAAAGGAGGTGACAAAATGAAAGCAATCGCAATAAATGGAAGTCCCAGAAAGGGATGGAATACGGATATGCTGCTTCAACAGGCTCTTCGTGGTGCGGCAGACGCAGGTGCAGAAACGGACCTGATCCAGCTTTCTGACCTTACTTTTTCCGGCTGTCGAAGCTGTTTTGCCTGTAGAAGAGCTGGAGCAGAGACCGGGCGTTGTATGTGGAAAGACGATTTACAACCAGTCCTCGACAAAATACTATCAGCCGATGCCGTGTTCATGGGTTCGCCCATCTATCTCAGCAACGTATCCGGGATGATGTATTGTCTTATGGAGCGGCTGGTTTTCTCGCTTTTAAGCTATGATGATTACAGCAAAAAGCTTTTTGAAGGTAGTGTGAACTCCTGCTTTTTCTTTACGATGAACGCATCAAAAGAGTATGCGGACAAAGGCTATCGTGGGTTGATGGAACAATATGCCAACGCTATGAAACGTCTCGGCGGTATCAGTGAATACTATGCCGCTTGTGATACACTGCAATTTGATGATTATTCCCGATTTGCCGCCGGGACTTTTAACGAAGCGCATAAGCGCAAAGTGCGAGAGGAGCAGTTCCCTAAAGATCTGCAAGCCGCCTATGACATTGGCTTCCGATTGATAACAAGATAACAAAATGGCTCTATTCCTGCATGTCTCCTGAATCGTTGTCATAAGTATCTAAAAAATGATGCTTTACGCCATTTTTCTTATATGCAATGACCGTACTCAGATTTACATTCTCCACACTTCTGAATATATTGTTTTCAATCACCGGATCCTTGGCGGCCAGCTGCCGGATCAGCTCCTTGATCTCCGCCCTTTTTGATCCCTTCTCCGTGCCGCCGCAGGAGGCGCAGCTCTCCGTGAAACGGCATGCGCACTGGATAAAGTGCAGTTTATTGTAATTTGCCCAGTGGATGATATCTGTCTCCCGCACCAGATACAACGGCCTTATCAGCTCCATTCCCTCAAAGTTGGTGCTGTGGAGCTTTGGCATCATGGTCTGCATCTGCCCGCCGTACAGCATACCCAT
>JAFLRO010000017.1 GCA_022511425.1 Acetatifactor sp. | reverse complement strand
TTTGTTCCCAACCTGACACGGTTCGCAGATTCTCATTGCGCAAGACCGAATTTCAGCATCATATTACACCCAAAAATGTACGGCTTAATAAGTGTATCGGTTTCTCGTAATTTTGTCAAGTTTTAATATCATTTATGGGACAAATATGCTATACTTTATTTTGTCTAAGAAAGACACGAGCCGGCCGAATTTGCTGGTGGTCAAGCATGAGTACATCATGCTTGACGGGAAAGGAGAGATTATGAACAAGAACGCATTTCGCCAATTATCTTACGGAGTTTATGTGGTGAGTACCTGGGATAAGGGCAGGGCTACCGGCTGTACCGCAAACAGTGCCATGCAGATTACCTCGGACCCTGCCACCATTGCGGTGAGCATCAATCACGATAATTACACCAATCAGTGCATTCAGGATACGGGAAAGTTTGCGATTTCCATTCTTGGAGAGCATACAAGCCCCGGAATCATCGGCACCTTCGGATTTAAGAGCGGTCGGGACAATAATAAGTTTGACGAGGTGGAGCATGTCACGAAAGAATTCATGCCGGTCGTAGCTGATGCCTGCGCTTATATCGTCTGTGATGTCATCGACAAGATGGAGACCTCCACACACACTGTTTTCCTGGGTAAGGTGCTGGATGCGGATATGTTAAAGAGTGACGATCCCATGACTTATGCTTACTATCACAATGTGATCAAGGGGAAGAGCCCCAAGAACGCACCTACCTATATCGCTGAATAAATGACAGGGAAAGCAGCATGAAGATAAAGATCAAAGAGATGAATTACGAGGATGTGCTGGCATGTCCGACGGAAAAACATAAACTGCCGCTGCGGTCGGGAATCTTGTTTCGGACGCTTATGAAAATTCTTTCCATACCGGATCTGCGTGCCACTCATTTTAGCTGCCGGAAGATTGGTATGGAGAACTTGGGCAAAGATGAGCCTTGTCTGATCCTGATGAATCATTCCAGCTTTATAGATTTAAAAATTGCCGCATCTGTTCTTTACCCGCGGCCGTTCAATATTGTCTGTACGTCTGACGGTTTTGTGGGGAAAAGTGGCCTTATGCGGGCCATCGGCTGTATCCCCACCAAGAAATTCGTCACGGACATGGTACTTGTGCGGGATATGATTCACACCGTTAGGAAACTGAAGAGTTCAGTGCTCATGTTTCCCGAGGCCAGTTACAGTTTTGACGGAACAGCTACGCCCCTGCCGGAAAGTATGGGTAAATGCTTGAAACTGCTGGGTGTGCCGGTGGTGATGATTCGTACATATGGTGCATTTGCCAGAGACCCTCTTTATAATAATCTGAAGCTGCGAAAGGTAAATGTGTCTGCAGACATGAAGTATCTGTTGTCTCCACAGGACATTGAACGAAAAACTGCCCAGGAGCTGAATGACATTCTGGCGGAACAGTTTTCCTTTGATAATTTCCGGTGGCAGCAGGAAAACAATATCCGTATTGCAGAGCCCTTCCGTGCTGATTCCCTGAACCGGGTGCTCTACAAATGCCCAGCCTGTAAGTTGGAAGGAAAGCTATTGGGGAAAGGAACCCGGATCACCTGTGCAAGTTGCGGTAAATCCTACGAATTGACAGAGTATGGATACCTGAAGGCAGTGGAGGGAGAGACGGAATTTGCCCATATCCCGGACTGGTACCGTTGGGAGCGGGAGTGTGTGCGTCAGGAATTGTTAGAAGGCCATTATGAGATGGATATGCCCGTAGACATCTGTATGATGGTCAATACCAGAAGTGTTTACCGGGTGGGCGAGGGACGGCTCCGGCATGACATGCAAGGCTTCCACCTTGTCGGTTGCGGGGGCAAGCTAGACTATCGGCAGAAGCCCAATGCTTCATACAGTCTATATTCCGATTATTTCTGGTATGAGATAGGCGACGTGATATGCATTGGAAACAACGAAGCACTGTACTATTGTTTTCCTAAAGGTGGCGGTGATGTGGTCGCCAAGGCACGTCTTGCCACCGAAGAACTCTACCGGATTATGCGCAATACTGATTAGCGGAGACGATCCTCGCGGTTTCGTTTTCGCAGTTCTGTAAAAAATAATTTCAGCATATCGCTGCACTCTTGTTCCAGAATGCCCTGCGTGACAGAGACCTGGTGGTTGAACTGCGGCATCTGCAGTATATTCAAAATAGAGCCCGCACAGCCCGCCTTGGGATTCATGCAGCCCATGACAACCTCCGGTATCCGTGCCTGGACAATAGCGCCTGCACACATCTGACAGGGCTCCAGAGTCACGTACATGGTGCACTCTTCCAAACGCCAGTCTCCAATGTGCTTACTGGCTTTATTGATAGCAGTGATTTCTGCGTGAGACAGAGTATTCTTATCGGTATTGCGACGGTTGTATCCCCGGCCGATAATCTTTCCCTGGTGGACGATAACACAGCCGATGGGCACTTCGCCCAATGTGTAAGCTTTTTTTGCCTGTTTTAGCGCTTCGCGCATATACTTTTCGTGAATGTTCTTAAACACTGCCATATACTGTCTCCCTTTTGTATATTCTATCATACATGCCAGACAAAAAACAACAGTTACAACTTCTTTCGATAGGGAAAGCGTTTTCCCTTGACTTTTCACGCCCTGCCCTTTACTATATATTCTGGACAGATTTTCTAAAGAGGTAAGTGAGGTATCATTCATGGTTTCTATTAAAGAAGTGGCAAAACAGGCAGGTGTAGCGATTTCAACTGTATCCAAGGTTCTGAATGGTTATCCCAATATCAGCCAGGAGACAAAAGATAAAGTGAATGCTGCCATTAAGGAGCTAAATTATATTCCCCATTCCATCGCTTCTGCACTTTCCTCCAAACAATTCGGAAGGGTAGCGCTGATTTTGGATCCCAAGCGCCAGACTCAGGCAATTGACCAGATTTTTATGCAGTATTTGTTGGGCGCTTTAGATAAGGCGAAAGAGTTGAACCTGGAGGTGGTGACTATTTTCACTTCCATGATTGCAGGTATGACAGCAGAGGAAATTACCCGTTATTTTCTTTCACAGAGTATCGCCGGTGTGGTGATTTACGGTCTGTCTAAGGAGGATAAAGTCCTGCAGCGCCTGATTGGGGAGCAGAGCTTCGCCTGTGTGGTAGTGGATGCGCCGTTGGTCAACGAGAGAACCACAGCTGTCGGCATTGATCATGAGCAGGCACAGTATGATGTGGCAAAAAAGACCATATTGGATGATAAGTGCAAACAAGTGCTTTACATCGCAGGCAGGAAAGACGGATATGTAACAGAGCAGCGTTTGAAAGGGATGAGGCGTCTGGTGGAGGATCTGAAATTGACCATGCTTGTGCGGCAGGGTGACTTCAGTGAGTTGACTGCACGGAATATTACTCTAAAATATGCAAGGAATAAGGATGTGATTGTCTGTGCTTCTGATTTGATGGCCATAGGTGCAATGAATGCCCTGATTGATATGGATATTTTCCGGCCAGTCTGCGGTTTTGACGGTATTACACTCATGGGCTATGTGGGCAAACAGATGAATACCATACGGCAGGATTTTTATGGCATCTCAAGTCAGGCAATCCAGGAAGTTAAGCTGCTGATCGATGGTCAATCCGGTCGTCAGGTGATTATGCCTCACGGTATTGTAAAAATGTACTATAAAGACATTATCTGTTAAGTAAATATGCACAAAATTTAAATTAGGCATTGCGGAAAACGTTTTCCTGTGATATTCTACCATAAAAGGGAATTAGAATATGGAATATCAATGTCCTGTACTTGTTTCCTGGTGAAATATGATGTACCGGTACACTAGCATAGGACGATGAAAATGAGAGAGCAAAAAAGAGTCGAAGTCAGATAGCGACGGAAGGAGAAGAAAGATGAATTTAGAAAAGCAGTTGGAGAAGCTTACTAAGGAGAGGCATGGCAAGAGTATTAAGGCTTGCTCAGACGCGCAGCTGTATGATTGTGTGCTTCAGCTGACCAAGGAACAGATGGCAGAGAAGCCTGCAATTAAGGGAAAGAAAAAAGTGTACTATATCTCAATGGAGTTCCTGATTGGCAAGCTGCTGTCCAATAATCTGATTAACTTAGGCATCTACGAGGAACTGGAAGAGATCCTGAAGAAAAACGGTAAAGAACTTGCGGCGATTGAGGAAGCTGAACCTGAACCTTCTCTGGGTAATGGCGGACTTGGCCGTCTTGCAGCCTGCTTTTTGGATTCTATTGCTACGCTGGGATTGCCAGGCGATGGCATTGGCCTGAACTACCACTATGGTCTTTTTAAGCAGGTGTTTAAGGATAAGCTGCAAAAGGCAGAGAAGAACGACTGGATCGAGAAGAACTCCTGGCTCACCAAGACGGACACTTCCTTTGAGGTTGTCTATGGAGACCGAAAGGTGAAATCCATACTTTATGACATTGATGTCATTGGATATGAAAACGGTCGTAACAAGCTGCATCTGTTTGATGTGGAGTCGGTGGATGAAGGTCTGGTAAAGGGCGGGATTAACTTTGATAAGAGCAAGATAGAGAAGAACCTGACATTATTTCTGTATCCGGATGACTCTGATGAAGCCGGCAATCTGCTGCGCATTTATCAGGAGTATTTCATGGTCAGCAACGGTGCTCAGCTTATTATCAAAGAACTGAAGGAGAAGGGGTTGAATCTGTATCAGATGCACAAATATGTTGCCATCCAGATCAATGATACCCATCCCACTCTGGTGATTCCCGAACTAATCCGCATTCTGACCTGGGATGAGGGATTTACCATAGAAGATGCTGTCAATGTGGTGCGCAAGACCTGCGCTTACACCAACCATACCATTTTGGCAGAAGCTCTTGAGAAGTGGCCTCTGGCTTATATTGAAAAGGTAGTACCTCAGTTGGTTCCCATCATTAAAGAGTTAAGTGCGCGGGTAGCAAAGAAGTACAAGAATCCCAAGGTGCAGATTATCGATGCAGAAAGAAAAGTGCACATGGCTCACATCGATATCCACTACGGATATAGTGTAAACGGTGTTGCTGCGATTCATACGGATATCCTGAAAGACACGGAGCTGCATCATTTTTATGAGATCTATCCGGAGAAGTTCAACAACAAGACCAACGGCATCACCTTCCGCAGATGGCTTTTGTCCTGTAACAGGGAGCTGTCAGCGTTACTTACCGATACCATCGGCGACGGTTACAAAAAGAATGCAGATGAGCTGGAGAAGCTTCTTGCAAAAGCGGACGATGTAAAACTGCTTGACGCCATTGAGGGAATCAAGAGACAAAAGAAAGAGGCGCTGTGTACTTACATAAAGGAAAAGGAAGGCATTGAGCTGAACCCGGATTCGATTTTTGACATCCAGGTAAAGCGGCTTCACGAGTATAAGCGTCAGCAGATGAATGCTCTTTACATTATTCATAAATACCTGGAAATCAAGGGTGGTAAGAAGCCTACAAGGCCTATGACCTTTATCTTTGGCGCAAAGGCAGCACCCGCATATGTGATTGCACAGGATATTATTCACCTGCTGCTGGTACTGGCTGAGATCGTCAATAAGGATCCGGATGTAAGCCCTTATATGAAGGTTGTCATGGTTGAAAACTACAACGTAAGTTATGCAGAGAAGCTGATTCCTGCCTGTGATGTGTCTGAGCAGATTTCTTTGGCATCCAAGGAGGCTTCCGGTACCGGCAATATGAAATTTATGTTGAACGGTGCAGTGACTCTGGGAACTAGTGACGGTGCAAATGTGGAGATTCATGAACTGGTGGGTGACGACAATATCTATATCTTTGGCGAGAAAAGTGATGTGGTCATTGAACACTATGCGAAGGCTGATTATGTTTCCAAGGATTATTATAAGAAGAGCCCTGTGATCAAGAAAGCTGTGGATTTCATTGTGGGCAAACAGGCTCTGAAGGTTGGTCACAAGGAGAATTTGGAACGTCTGTACAAAGAACTGTTGAACAAAGACTGGTTCATGACTCTTTTGGATTTAGAGGATTACATCAAGGTAAAAGATAAGATGTTTGAGGACTATGAGGACAGAGTAAAATGGAAACGCAAGATGCTTGTGAACATCGCCAAAGCCGGTTTCTTCTCCTCTGACAGAACTATAGCCGAATACAACAAAGACATCTGGAAGTTAAATTAACAGTTCAGCCAGATGTGACAGACGGAGAAAACCGTGCTTGCACGAGTTTTTCGCAGTATGTCACGTCTGAGGGAGCGCCCATCATATGAGCAAAGGTAGCTGCGGAGCAGCGGAGAGCGCCAGAGGCGCGGCTGAACATCACTTAAAAGTGATTCAGATATGATCAGGAGAGGTTTTCTATGAGAAAATGTGGTGTGTTGCTGCCGGTATCCAGTCTGCCGTCAGCATATGGGATCGGATGTTTTTCTAAAGAAGCGTATAAGTTTGTTGACAAGCTGCAGGAAGCAGGACAGTCCTGCTGGCAGATTCTGCCCTTAGGTCCTACCAGCTACGGCGATTCCCCTTATCAGTCCTTTTCTACCTTTGCTGGAAATCCTTACTTCATTGATCCGGAGAATCTGGTGGAGAGAGGCTGGATCACAAAGAAACAGTGTGACAGCTATGATTTCGGCGATAACCGGGAATATGTGGATTACGCAAAGATATACAATAGCCGTTTCAAGCTTCTGCGAACAGCTTGGAAAAACAGCAATATTTCAAAGGATGCCGGTTTCCGTAAATTTGTGAAGGAGAACAGTAGGTGGCTGGACGATTATGCACTGTACATGGCTGTGAAAGCATCCTTCGACAATGTGTGCTGGGTGGAGTGGGAT
This sequence comes from Acetatifactor sp., assembly GCA_022511425.1. Classification (GTDB taxonomy): domain Bacteria; phylum Bacillota; class Clostridia; order Lachnospirales; family Lachnospiraceae; genus Acetatifactor. The sequence continues at coordinate 35,784 of JAFLRO010000017.1, read as the reverse complement.
GAGGATATTAAGACACGCAAACCCCAAGCTATGAAGGCTTATCAGAAAAAGTATGCTGAAGAGATTGAATTTTATCAGTTCCAGCAATATCTGTTCCGGGTACAATGGGAGAAGCTGAAGGCCTATGCAAACAGCAAAGGCATCAGCATTATAGGTGATATTCCCATCTATGTGGCCTTTGACAGTTCGGATGCATGGGCTAATCCGGAGCTGTTCCAGTTTGATGAGGATTGTAATCCCACGGCGGTGGCGGGCTGTCCGCCCGATGCATTTTCTGCAACAGGACAGCTTTGGGGCAATCCTTTGTACAACTGGGAGTATCACAAAAAGACAGGATATCAGTGGTGGCTGCAGCGTCTCACTGCATGTTATCAGATGTATGATGTGGTGCGCATCGATCATTTCAGAGCTTTTGATGCCTATTACTCCATTCCCGCAGGTGCAAAGACAGCGGAGATTGGCGAGTGGAAGCCCGGGCCGGGATATGAGCTCTTTGCTGCTATGAAAAAGGAACTGGGAGAGCGCGAAGTCATAGCGGAGGATCTTGGATTTTTAACTCCCTCTGTGCTGAAATTGGTAAAGAGGACAGGGTACCCCGGTATGAAAGTGCTGCAATTTGCGTTTGACTCCAGGGAGGACAGTGATTATCTGCCTCACAACTACCCTCAGAACTGTGTGGTCTATACAGGAACTCACGACAACGACACGGTATTGGGGTGGTACAGGTCGCTGAAGCGGGCTGATAAGAGGTTTTGTGACCGGTATCTTAATCTTTCAAGAAGCCGTAAGAAAGAGGTGCATTGGGAGTTTATCCGTGCAGCATATGCCAGTGTTGCTAATCTGGCAGTGATTCCCATGCAGGATTTCCTGGGATTGGGTGCTGAAGCAAGGATAAACACGCCCTCCACGCTGGGAGACAACTGGAAATGGAGGATGCTTCCCGGAGCGTTCACGGCAGAAACAGCAGAACGAATGAGAGAAATGGCGAAGCTGTATGGCAGACAGATAAAGGCTTAAGGTAGAGTGTGCCTGCCCGACACCCTGTTTTTAGGTGTGGGCAGGCATTTGTGCGCTTGAATAACACGGGCTATCGCTGGAGGAGTATTAAAAGTTTGTTATTTCATTTCCTATGTTGTATGCTCCAGCTGGAGTGGTAAGGAAAGTAGGCAAGGAGTGTAAACATGAAAATACATGGTTTTCAAAAGACTACGTTGCTGGATTATCCGGAGCATGTGGCGGCAACCATATTTGTTGGCGGCTGTAATTTCCGTTGTCCCTTCTGTCATAACGGCCAACTGGTACTGGATGTGGCGGAACAGCCTGTGATACCTGAGGGGGAAGTGCTGGCATATCTGAAAAAGAGAAGAGGTGTTTTAGAAGGAGTGTGTATTACCGGCGGAGAACCCACTTTGCAGGATGACCTGGCTGTTTTTATTCACAGCTTGAAGGACCTGGGATATCTGGTGAAATTAGACACTAACGGTTATCGCCCCGAGATGCTGAAAAGCCTGATGCAGGAGGGGCTGCTTGACTATGTGGCCATGGATATAAAGGCATCTCCAAAAAAATATTCTCTGGCAGCAGGCATGTGTGCTTTCAAGTTTGAACAGATTAAGGAGAGTATCCGGTTGCTGATGGAGTGCGGGATACCCTATGAATTCCGCACTACAGTGGTGAAGGGCATTCATGAGGTGGAGGATTTCGATGAGATAGGTCAACTGCTGCAAGGCTGTTCGGCTTATTATCTTCAGGGCTTTCGTGAGAGCGATACCATGATTGGGGAAGGCTTTGAAGCTTTTCCACAGGAAGAGATGGAAAAGATGGCGGAATCAGCAAGAAAATACATAGACAGAGTGGAGCTTCGCGGTGTAGAATAAATGATGCTGTACCCGTCGAAAGAAAGGTACTTGCGGTGATATTCAACCAGGGAGAGGCATAAGGCGGAATAATGTGCCTGAAGGGTCGTGTAAACGACCTGGAACGAGGAATAACATGAGTTTTAAAAAGAGATATTTTGGAGATAAAGCATTTTATAAAATGACGCTCACAGTGGCTGTTCCCATCATGATCCAGAACGGCATCACCAACTTTGTGGGATTGCTGGACAACATCATGGTGGGACGCATCGGAACAGAGCAGATGTCGGGAATTGCCATTGTAAATCAGCTGTTATTGGTTTTCAATCTGGCTATCTTTGGCGCCATATCCGGCGTGGGCATCTTTGGGGCTCAGTTCTTTGGCTGCGGAGACCATAAGGGAGTGCGTCAGACTTTCAGATTCAAACTTTATATCTGTGCGGGAATCGTCCTGTTGGGGATATTGGCGCTGTTGATTGGCGGCGAGCAGCTGATTATGCTGTACCTTCATGGGGAGGATAATAGGGCAGCGCTGCAGGTAACTCTTGAATATGGAAAGCAGTATTTGTGGGTGATGCTGATCGGTCTTGCGCCCTTTACAGTGGAGGAAGTCTACGCCAGTACTCTGAGGGAGTGCGGAGAGACGAGAGTGCCTATGATGGCAGGAGCTGTGGCTGTGCTTCTAAATCTGGCATTGAACTATCTGCTGATTTTCGGTAAGCTAGGCTTTCCGGTACTGGGAGTAGTGGGCGCTGCTATTGCTACAGTGATTTCCCGATATGTGCAGATGGTGATTGTCATTGCCTGGACCCACACCCATGCGGTGCGAATGCCCTTTATTGTAGGGGCTTTCGGGAAGGTGCCCATCCCGGGGCAATTGACTGTAAATATCGTGAAAAAGGGAACACCTTTACTTTGTAATGAGATCCTCTGGGCAGCGGGTATAGCTGTGCAGAACCAGTGCTATTCCCTGCGGGGGCTGGAGGCAGTGGCAGCACAGAATATTTCCAGCACCATCTCCAATCTGTTCAATGTGGTGTTCATGGCGATGGGCAGTTGTATCGCTATTATCGTGGGCCAGCTCTTGGGAGCAGGGAAGATGAAGGAAGCGCAGGATACTGATAGGAAGCTGATTGTGTTTTCTGTGCTGTCATGTTTCGTATTGGGAGGACTGCTGGTGGTACTGGCGCCCCTATTCCCTCAATTTTACAATACCTCAGATCAGGTGAAAGAACTGGCGGTCTGGCTGCTTCGGATTGCTGCGTGTTGCATGCCGCTTTATGCTTTTGTGCATGCGTCTTATTTTACCCTTCGGTCAGGTGGGAAGACCATTATCACCTTTTTCTTTGACAGTGTTTATCTCTGGTGTGTGAACATTCCGCTGGCCTATGTGCTCAGCCGTTTTACAGGACTGCCCATGGCACCCCTGTACCTGTGCTGCCAACTAATCGACATCATCAAATGCATCATAGGCTTCATCCTAGTAAAAAAAGGCGTCTGGCTCAACAATATAGTCTCTACCAGCTCAGCCAGCCAGAAAGAGTAGACGAAAACCGTGCTTGCACGAGTTTTCGTCTACTTTTTCTGACTGAGGGAGCGCCACTCTATGAGCAAAGAGGTGTGTAAACACCCTCTTTGATAGCCGCCACGGGCGGCGGAAAGCGCCACAGGCGCGTCTTTGCGAATGGCGCGGCTGAGCGTCACTACCCAGTTACCTCATTCCCCGAAGCATTCCCTTCTTCAAAATCTCTAACATTCTGCAACGTAGTAGAAGCAATCGCATCCAATGCCTCCCTGGTAAAGAACCCCTGATGTGAAGTAATCATCACATTCGGAAAAGACAGCAGCCGTGCAGTAGTAGAATGCTCCAGTATCTCATCTGAGCGATCCTCAAACACATTATTGGTCTCTTCCTCGTACACATCAAGCCCCACTCCGGCAAATTTGAGCATCCGGATTCCCTCCACCAAGTCATCGGTCTTCACCAGTGCCCCCCTGGAAGTATTCACCAGAATGACCCCATCCTTCATCTGCCTGATGGTGTCGATATTAATCATATGATAGGTGGAATCTGTCAAAGGACAGTGCAACGATATGACATCACTGTCAGAAAGCACCTTTTCTAAAGAAACATATTCAACAAAGCCCTTCAAAGCCTCGTTCTGGTACACATCATATGCCAGCACCCTCATTCCAAAGCCCTTACAGATCCGGCACATGGCGGCGCCAATCTTTCCGGTTCCAATGATACCGGCAGTTTTTCCGTGAAGAGTGACTCCCATGAGACCGCTCAGGCTGAAGTCATTTTCCCGTACCTTATTATAAGCTTTGTAGAGCCGGCGATTGCATGCCAGCACCAAAGCCATGGCATGCTCTGCTACAGCTTCCGGAGAATAGCCCGGTACACACATGACACAAATGTCATATTTCTTCGCAACCTCCAAATCTACGTTGTTATATCCTGCACAACGCATCAGAACTAAACCGATGCCTTTTTCGTGGAGAATTTCCAGAGTTCGGGCACCTACATCAGAGCTTACAAAGGCACAGACCGCATCAAATCCATCTGCCAGAGCAGCTGTCCTGGGATCTAAGTCCGATTTTGTATATTCAATTTCTATATCCGGAAATTTACTCAGGGCATCAGTGAAAGAATCTCGGTCATAACTCTTGGTGTCATAAAATAGAATCTTCATATCTCCTCTTTTCCGCTGCAAGGCAGCATTTACTGTTTCTATGGTCAATGTGTTTTTAGTGTTTCATGCAAATCCGGTAAATATACGGGTCTGAAAAATCCCCGGTTTCTTATTACACAATGAGAAATCGGGGATTTAACAATTACAAGCAGCATCATACAAATTACAATAAAGCAAAACCTACTAATAAAAGAATTGTAAATACAGCACGTACAATATGGTGGGAAAGGTGAAATTGTTCTCCCTGTTTTCCGTTAAGGAATGCAGCCATGCATATCAGCGTTCCGCCAATAATGGCGACAATCCAGTCGTAAGACCAAGCAAATAGTTGTAGACCTGCTGCCCAAATAAGAAGTGCTCCTCCGCACAACATCATAACAGCAGTACCTTTGCGCTCTGCAGTTTTTATCTGATAAACAGTCGCAACCATAGATAATAGTGCGTATAGCATTGCAAATACGAAAAGAATGTATTTCATAAAATCTTCCTTTGTTACCCCATAGTTACAACTACATCATACTCCGCTTTACCCTTCTCGTAAGGAATCACATTTCCTTCAACAGCCTTACCATCCACAGTCATGGACTTCACGCCTTTCTGCACATTGCCGGGATTCTTGACCTGAATGTGATAAGTCCCTTCACGGAATTTCCGGGTCAGGGTAAAATCACCGAAGCCGTCAGGCACACAGGGATCGATAGAAAGACCCTTATGGGTGGGGTACACGCCCAGGATATACTGGGAAACATTCACAAAGGTCCACGCAGCGGTACCGGTCAGCCAGCTGTTCTTTGCCTCGCCGTGATACTTTGCATCCCTTCCTGCCACCATCTGGGAGTACACATAGGGCTCCGTCCGGTGAATCTCGCTGATGTCCTCGATGTAAGCGGGACATGTTTTTTTGTAAATCTCAAAAGCTCTGTCGCCCCTTCCGAGAACCGTCTCGGCAATGGATACCCAAGGGTTGTTGTGGCAGAAGATACCTGCGTTCTCCTTATATCCGGGAGGATAGGAAGAAACCTCGCCCAGTTCCAGATGGTACTCGGTGTAAGCAGGCTGCAGAATCATCACGCCGTATTTAGTATCCAGTCTTTCTTTCACGGAATTCAAGGCTTTCTCAGCCAACCCTTCCTTTACGCCAACACCTGCCAGTACGCAGAAGCCCTGGGGCTCGATATAAATTTGCCCCTCCTTGCACTCCTTGGAGCCCACCTTATCGCTGTGTGCGTCATAAGCCCGAAGGAACCATTCCCCATCCCAACCGTGAGCCAGAATGGTGTCATACATTGTGGCAACCTCCTTGCGTGCCCTCTCTGCTTCCACAGGGTCACCCATCAGCTCACAGAGCTGTGCATACTCCTCGCCGTACTTTACAAACATTCCGGCGATGAACACGGATTCAGCCACAGGGCCCTCGCTGGGGCCAAAGGTCTGGAAGGACTCTCCGGGGTGAGCGGAGAAGCAGTTCAGGTTCAGGCAGTCGTTCCAGTCCGCCCGTCCGATCAGAGGCAGGCCGTGAGGTCCTTTATGATTTACAGTATAGTCAAAGGATCTCTTCAAATGATTCATCAGAGGGGTTGCCACACTCATATCGTTGTCGAAAGGCACCATTTCTGTCAGGATGGAGGTGTCTCCGGTCTCACGGACATATGCGCTGGCGCCGGCAATCAGCCACAGGGGATCGTCGTTGAAGCCGCTTCCGATGTCGGAGTTACCCTTTTTAGTCAAAGGCTGATACTGATGGTATGCGCTGCCATCCTGGAATTGGGTAGAAGCAATGTCGATGATACGTTCCCTTGCCCTGTCGGGAATCAGATGCACAAAGCCCAGCAGATCCTGGCAAGAATCGCGGAAGCCCATGCCTCTGCCAATGCCGGATTCATAGTAGGATGCGGAACGTGACATGTTGAAGGTTACCATGCACTGGTACTGATTCCATACATTCACCATGCGGTTCACCTTCTCGTCGCCGGAGGATACATTGTACTTGGCCAGCAGCTCTTTCCAGTAGCTCTGAAGTTCAGCAAAAGCTTTGTCTACGCCGGCTTCAGTGTTATACTTCTCCAACATTGCGTTAGCCTTTGCCTTATTGATTACACCGTGGGATTCCCACTTGTCCTCGTCGGGATTCTCTATGTAACCAAGTACAAATACATATGTTTTGCTCTCGCCGGGAGCCAGGGTCAGATCCAGCTGATGGGAAGCGATGGGAGACCAGCCGCTTGCCATGGAGTTAGTGCAGGCACCATTTTCCACTGCCAAAGGCTTATCCGCACCTCTATATGCGCCAAGGAACTCATCGCGGATGGTATCAAAACCTGTGATGGGGGCATTTACAGAATAGATGGCATAATGATTGCGGCGCTCTCTGTACTCAGTCTTGTGGAAGATGGTGGAATCCACGACCTCAACTTCGCCGATGCTTAAGTTTCGCTGGAAATTTTTCATGTCGTCGTCGGCGTTCCACAGGCACCACTCCACATAGGAGAACACAGAGAGGGTCTTGGAAGCCTGGGACTTGTTGGTAATGGTCAGTTTGGTGAGCTCGCAGCTGTCGCTCATGGGAACAAAGGAGAGCACTGAAGCTTCCACCTGATTCTTGGAGGAGGTGAAACTACTGTAGCCCATGCCGTGGCGGCACTCATAGCTGTCCAGCTCCGTTTTTGTGGGCTGCCAGCCGGGGTTCCAGACGGTGTCACCGTCCTTGATGTAGAAATACTTGCCGTTGGTATCGCCGGGTACGTCGTTATAGCGGTACCGGGTCATGCGCAGCAGTTTCGCATCCTTATAAAAGGAATAGCCGCCGCAGGTGTTGGAAATAAGGCTGTAAAAATCGTTGCAGCCCAAGTAGTTGATCCAGGGAAGAGGAGTCTTGGGAGTTGTGATCACGTACTCTTGTCTGGCATCATCAAAAAAACCAAATTTCATAGTAACCTCCTTACATTATCTGCTCCTGAAGGAGCCCAAAATAGGAAAAGCCTTCCATGCCTTTGATTATACATAAACGGGGGTAAAAAAGCAATGAGACATTGACTTTTAACATAGGAAATGACATAATAATGCTGGGATTATGCCCGATAAAGTTTATTCAGTGATTGGAGCAGTGAAAAATGAGAAAGACAAAAAAACTTACAGCTGTGTGTATGATCACGGCTCTCATGCTCGGTCTTACCGCCTGTGGCAACGGAGAAGAGCCTGCACCGGGAACTACGACGGAACCGTCTCAATCAGAGCAAGAGTCAGATACACAGGAAATCCCGGAGAGCACTAGCCAGGCAACGGAATCCCCTGCACCGGAAGAGATTGTGCTTACAGGTCCTGCAGCAGACATTCTGAATCAGATTGTGATAGGCTGGAATCTGGGGAACACTTTGGACAGTTTTTCAAATGCGGGACTTGGAGTAAATGAGGGGTTGCAATCGGAGACTGCCTGGTCGAACCCCAAGACCTCCCAGGAGCTGATTGACCTGGTAAGAGATAATGGATTCAATGCAATCAGAGTACCCGTGACCTGGTATAACCACATGGACAGCAATTATGTTATAGATGAAGAGTGGATGGATCGGGTACAGGAGATAGTGGATTACGTTATCAATGATGATTTGTACTGCATCGTCAATGTACATCACGACACGGGGTCTGAGGGATGGATGCGCGCCAGCGACACAAATCTGGAGGAGAATAAAGTCATATTCACTTCCATTTGGGAGCAGGTCTCTGCCAGATTTGCCGATTATGACGAGCATCTGATGTTTGAGAGCTTTAATGAGCTCTTGAACGATAAAAATGAATGGGTAAATCCTGACAATCGCGCCCTGGAAGTCACTAATGAATTAAATCAGCTTTTCGTAGACACAGTGCGTGCTTCGGGCGGAAATAACCCGGAGAGAGTTTTGATCGTAAATACGTACTGTGCAGGCGGCAACAGTCAGGTGACGAAGGGATTCGTCCTCCCTACGGACACTGTGGAGGACAGTCTGATCGTGGAAGCTCATATATATCAACCGTTTGACTTCACTGCGGAGGAGTACCCTGCAGCTACCACATGGAGCCGCAGCAGTATTGATACTTATGTAAATAATATGTACAATACTTTTGTGAAGCAGGGTGTACCGGTTATCATCGGAGAGTTTGGCTGTGTGGATAAGGACAATCTTGATCAGCGGATTTCATGGGCAGAGTATTATATGTCGCTCTGTCATAAGTATGGCATTAAGTGCTTCTGGTGGGATAATGGCGGTGCCTATAGGCTCATTAACCGGAGAAGTCTGAAGGTGGCTCACAGGGATATCATTGGAACCCTGGTGGCAGGCGCTAAGGGAGAGGAATACACACTCCAGGGGGAGGAAGTAGAGGAAGACACGGATAATCTTTGTGCCAATGTGGACAATTGGACAGGATGGGTCAATCCAGAAGCAACTGCAACGATTTCCTACTTGTCGGATGGCGTTTCCGTGGAGGTCACGAAAGGCGGCTCAGAGGAATGGTATATTCAGCCTACATATACCCATATCACATTGGAGAAGGGAGTGACCTATGAGTTTTCCTTTGATTATGTGGCAACAAAGGATGTGACGATCGCCTGTAACTTCCAGCAGAATTATGATCCCTACTTCACGTATGTCTCCGACAATGCACATTTTAGCACGGAAGTTCAGCATTATACCACCACGTTTACCATGTCTGAGGAGACGGATAACAACGTAGCATTGGTCTTTAACTGCGGTAAACATGACAAGGATGTGCCCTACACCATGACAGTGACAAATCTGTCGCTGAGGAAAGTGGAGGAGTAAAGCAGAATAAATAGATCCTATAGACAGACCGGGAATGGAGCGGACAGTTCCTCCCGGTCTGTTTTGTTATATCAAATTTATTAAGTTTACTTTAATAATTTTAACATATATTATACTTGAAAATAACATTAACAATATGTATAATGTAATCAAACAAGATAATCTTGTTGGGACAGTCCTGAGGAGCAACAAACAATATCCGGATATTGTTTGGGTAACAAATGGGAGGGAAAATGCGATATGGAAGGAAGCGTATTAGTGTATCATGCAAAGAGTAAGATCATGAGAGAGCTTGCACCCATTTTAAAAAGGGAAGAAGTGATAGTACAGTTTACGGAAGAAAAACAAAAATTATATGATTATCTTGATCAAAATGATATTCAGTTAGTCATTGTGGAAATGCAAGAAGGGCAGAGAGAATTGCTGGATGAACTGGAATTGTTATCTGAGATTAGAAAGAAAAGCTGCGTATCCATCATTGTCATTTCGGATGAGGAAAATGAAAGTACTAAGATCATCACGTTGAATGCAGGTGCAGACGATTATATTTCGACAAGCTGCAGTCCGTTAGAAATATTGGCAAGAATCCAAGCCCAGCTTAGGCGTTATTCACAGCTTTCCAATGTGTTTCGCAAAATGGATAAGATCTATCAAGTAGGAGAGCTGTTGGTGGATGACAGATACAGGATCGTCATGGTAGAGGGCAGAAGTGTGAACCTGACACCTATCGAATACAAGATACTGAAGCTCCTGGTCCAGGAAAAGGGAAAGGTGATATCCATTTCCCAAATCTACGAGGCAATCTGGCACATGAAGGCGGTGGGTGTGGACAATACCGTGGCAGTGCATATCTGCCATATCCGGGAGAAAATCGAGAGCAACCCAAAGAAGCCCCAGTATCTCAAAGCGGTATGGGGAAGCGGATATAAGGTGGGATAGGAATTCAAAAGTTTTGATATAAAACAGAAGGGAGAAGCATTATGATTTCATGGATGGGTTTATTAGAGGCATCAGTTGCGGGAGGGATTTGTATTATATTGTTCTCTTTTGCATCACAGCTGTGTGGGCAGAGATATTGGGCAAAATACAAGAAAATCATTTGGTTTTTGATTGCGTTACGGTTGTGCATTCCTGTCAGTTCATTGTTCATTTCGCAGCTATTTACGGTACAAGTACCGGTTTATGTTCTGGGAGAAAGAGAGAATAGGCAGACAACGGATGTTGAAAACAATGCCATTATAAATGGTTCAGTGGTGGGGAGTGAAGGGCTTACCGGCGGAACGATTTTTGACAAAGAACCAGGTCATGACGGAAGTTATATGGATGCCGGCATTAATAGCCGATTGTTTACATCTCAGGACATATTGCTTATTTTATGGAGCTGTGGCAGTATAGTTACATTATTATATTATTTGTTGAGCCACCTCGTCTTCAGTCATAAGATGATGAAGGAAAGTGAGAATTGCACTAATAAAAGCATTGTGGCCGCTACTATCAGGATGTCCAAAGAATTGGGCCTTAAGAAAGTTCCTCAGGTCCGCATGATAAAGGATGTGCGAACAGGACCTTTTACGATGGGATTTCTAAACAATATTATTGTTCTGCCCGATGTGGATTATCAGGAGAAGGATCTTCAGTATATTATCAAGCATGAGTTGATTCACTGCGCAAATAAAGATACTCAGTTGAAAGCAGTATTTGTGATTATAAATTCTATTCACTGGTTCAACCCACTTGTCTGGTTTATGAGAGCAATGGTTTATCAGGAAATGGAATTGGAATGTGATGAAAAAGTACTGTCAGCGGCCACTAATGAAGAACGAAATGAGTACAGTGAAGTCCTGATGTCCTGCATCAGCACAGGTGGAGCAGGCAGGTCTGCTCTTTCTACCAGTTATGTGCCGGGAGTGAAGTTTATAAAGAAACGGTTCCGGAATATCTTTAATATGCAAAAGAAAAGCGGTAAGGCAGCAGCATGTATTATAGTAGCGCTGTTAATAGTGGTAAGTGGGATGATTGGGTTCGAAACAGGTCGGACCGTATATGCAAAGAGCGGAATCGCAATTGACTGCGGTATCGAACTGCGTACGGATGTGACAGGGGATGGCCTGACTGACAGAGTCACGGTGTACGATAATAATGATGTGTTAATAACAAACGTGGATTTAGTCACCGCGGACGGCAGATTCGCACAATTTTCTTATCGTGAGGAGCTATGGGCTTCCTCCTATCTGGTTTCCGGTGATCTAAGCGGAAATGGAGCAGCGGATATTGTGCTGATGAGGATTTCTTTTGGAATGCACTGTGTAGGTCCTGTCAGTGTATTGCATGTAGTGGAGGGCAAAGAGTCGGAGGATCTTATGTGGCAGGAATATTCCAATAGATTCATTCAGAATTCGTCCATTGATATGGATCAGCCGGGAACATTTGATGATATTGCCTGTCTGGATGCCACCGTGATTGAGGAAAACGGAAAACATCTGCTTCGCCTGATCGCGTTGGATCTGGAGGTTCTTGATGACGATACAGTGCAATGTATCGATTGTTCGTTGCAGGATGGCGGTTGGTATATTGAAGATATGTTTACAGTTACCGGATACCTCACAGAAGATAAGAGAGAGGAATTACTTGTGAACAATTACTTTTATCTGCAATAGATCATGAAATATGGGTTGAAATAGTCTATAACAGGAGGAAGGACATGAAAAAATTATCAGAATCGGAATTTGAAATTATGCAGGTGCTTTGGAAACATGAAGAACCTAGGACATCTAATCAATTGTTGGAAGAAATGGGAGATAACCGAAACTGGAAACTGGCGAGCCTGATGACAGTGTTGGCGCGGATGGCGGCCAAGGGGGCGGTTTACTGCGACAGGACGACACGTACCAATTATTACACAGCTTTGATATCCGAGGATGAATATAAGGTCACGGAAGGGACTTCTGTACTGGAAAGGCTGTTCAACAAGTCCGCCAAGGACTTTGTGGCCTCCCTGTATCAGGGAAAACAAATGTCTAAAAAGGATATCAGGGAGTTGAGAGAGTACCTGGATACATTGGAAAAGAAAGAGCAGTAGAACTATTATATTTTGCAGGAAACGGCATGGCTTCGACCATGCCGTTTCCGGTTTAGAAGATGAGATAGCCGCTTGGGAATTTGCTATTCACCGGAGAATATGTCGGCAATGATTTCTATTTGCTCCGGCGTTGGCTCCCAGGAAAAGGATATCTCTACCATTCGTGTTTTGTAGCACAGCAGATATTTGTTAAGAAATCCTCTCTTCCAATGGACACGGTATACTTCGACGGCCTGCCAGGGTTCCGGGTCAATAGACAGGTAGCCGTTGGCATATCCCGCTCCGTTAAGATCATCCACCCTTTTATTCAGCAGAGTATTTTTGCAAATCTCATAGACAAATGGAAGTTTAGGCTCTGCTACCGTATATTTTAACTCCGGCATTTGTGCGTAATTTTCTGCGTTATATGGCGGGAACTGCCACAAAAAGAACCGATCCAGCAGCAAAGATTCGTCGCTGCTTACGTTTTTGTGATACCCATCATATTCGATGTCAAATAAATCCCCTACCGTCAAGGGCACCGTTTCTTCTCTACGATCAAAGAGACCGTTTTCGGATGCCTGACTCAAACCGAATCTGATTGCGCCCATCAGGGAAAAAGCAATTATAAAGCTGAGAATGACAGTAGTTTTGCGGTTTGTTCCTCTCGCTGCTTTTTTACGTTTCAGCAACTCTTTTATTCCGTTTACAATGACCACCAGTCCAACAATGTATACCAGTATGAGAAGGCCGGCTGTCCGTGTAAATGCATCGCCCAGTAAAATAAAAGTAACAAACCAATAAACAAAGGCGAGCTGGGCAGCAACCAGCAGGATTTTATGTCTGCGGGAATAGTTGGAAGCTTCTGCAAACTCGCCTAGGAGGGCTGCTTTTCTTGCCCTTGCGTACCAGATAAAATACCCACCCAATTCTACGGTGCAATGAATCAAAAGGATAAGCCAGGCAAAACTTGTAAACAGGTATGCCGTGCTGGAAAGATTCCATATCAGGTCTTCCTTAAGTTTCAAACCGAACCGTACGCATTCCACGATCGCTATCAAGAGAAAAACAAAGTAAGTGGGCAGATAGCTCATTTGAGCAGCGGAATGGACCGCCTCTATTTTAAGTACGGGATCGGTTTCGATGGGTGTGGGATTTTCCTGCTCATTATAGAATATATGCATTTGGGCATTTGCAGCGGCAAGCTTCCAGCCGGTATGGGCACAAAATTCGTGATATGTTTTTTGCTCTTCCGTGGGTTCCGGATCATAGGCAGAGGATCTAGGGAAGTAAGCAACAAAAAACGACAGATTTTTTGGCTCCATCCGGCGATATCTCCAGCCAAGATTTGAGATTTTTTCCAGAAGCCATCCCTTTTTGGCCATCTTCGTCAGATGCCGGGTAATATCCGTATATTCAAAAAATGAGAACGTTTCAAACCTGCGTTTTGTATTTTTCATTTTACTTCCTCCTCTCCGAAAATCGCACGATAGTCCGAAGCCTGGGCACAAATCCGCTGGTACTCGTTCTCCAGTATCTCTCTTCCTTTTTCTGTGAGGATATAACTGCGCCGCCTGCCCTCAACCTTTGTCTGCTGTATCATTCCGGCGTCTAAAAACTGTTCCAATAAAGTGTAAAGGGTTCCTGAGCCGATATTCACACGCTGATTTGTCATAGACGGAACTGCGTCTAAAATATCCATGCCATAGCACTCGTTTTTCAAGCACAACAGCGTATAAAACATTTGCTCTGTAAGTGTATGAAACTTTAACCGCGGCATGTCATCCCCTCCTATTCTCGATTATCGAGATACTGTAAACTCATTATATTCTCGAATATCGAGAATGTCAACAGCTTTTAATTGTAATTATTATCCAAATGGTTTATAATACAGGAATATAAGTACATTGCATAGCTGAAGAAATGATAGGGAAAGGATGACTGACCATGCAGATTAATGGGATACTCATGGTGATACAAACAATCAGTATACTTATTCCGCTGGAGGGAATTATTGTACTGATTCAGAAAGAACAGAGCAAAACAACTATGTATCTGATGTTGACTAACTTTGGCTGTCTCATCATGAACGGAGGTTATAGTCTGCTGCTGAGAGCAAGCTCTCCGGATCTGGCAGAGTTTGCGTACAATATCGAGTATACCGGAAACATCATTTTTTATCTGTTTTTTGTGCTGTTTATTATTTCTTATTTTAAGATCAGATATATCCATTGGCTGATGTGCCTGTGGGGATTGTTTGAGGTGTTTAACTTCATAAGTCTGCAAGGATTTATGAAAATGCAGCTGTTTCTGAAAGACTTATCATTTGAAATACCCGACAATATAGGGATTGTGAGGGTAAACCTGCCCCAGGGACCTTTGTATGTGGTCAGGTACTGTTGTGTCTGTATGTTTTTGCTGTACGGTATTATTTATACCAATGTTAAGATGTTTAAAGTGGCTTCGCAGAAAGAGAGGCATAATATTGCAAGGCTTGCAGGGGCGCAGTTTGTAGTGATGTTGTCCCTGATTCTTATGCTGGTGTGTGAATTTGATTATGATATCGTTCCAATATTGAGTTCATTTTCTATCCTGTTTATCATATTAGGTGTAATGCACGGAGAAATGTTCAGTGTTACGGACAGAGGGCGTGAATGGGTCTTCGAGCATATAGCCGGCGCATTTGTTATCGTGGACAGTTCCTTTGGCTTTCTGGAAGCGAATGCCGGTGCAAGACGGCTGTTCAAGGAATTAAAGCACCAGAGGAGGAATGAGAGAATATCCGAGGAATTGCATCAGCTCATGGTAAGAGACTCGGAGGAAGAGATAATCAATGGAAGGTATTACGAGAAGCAGATTGTATCCATTGAAAATAAAGAGGGAATACAAGGCTATAGCCTTGTGCTGATGGATGTTACAAAACTTCATAACCTCATGCAGGAATTACAGATAGAAAAGCAAAATGCAGAAGATGCAAACCAGGCAAAATCAGTTTTTATGTCAAATATGTCCCATGAGATCAGGACCCCCATGAATGCCATTGTGGGAATGACAGAGATATTGCTACGCAGTCAGCTGCCGGAGCAGGAGAGAGGATATTTGTACAATATCCAGAATTCCGGCAATGCGCTTCTCAAGATCATCAATGACATCCTTGATTTTTCCAAGATTGAGTCAGGAAAGCTGGACCTCACCGAGGATCAATATGAGCCCATGTCCATGCTGAGCGACCTGGGAATGATCTTTTTGAACCGGATAGGAAACAAGGATGTGGAACTGTTATTTGATGTAGATAGCGAACTTCCGGCTAAACTGTATGGTGATGAACTTAGGATCCGGCAAGTCGTTATCAATATAGTGAACAACGCAATTAAGTTTACGGAAAAAGGATACGTTAAACTGACAATACAGGTGAAGAACATCGAAAATGACTGCATTGAATTGTTTTTCTCCGTGAAGGATACCGGGCAGGGAATTGCGGAAGAAGACCTTGGGAAGATATTCTCGTCCTTCCAGCAGGTGGATACAAAAAGAAACCGATACAAGGAAGGAACCGGACTTGGCCTTTCTATTTCTAAGCAGTTAATTGAAATGATGGGTGGCAATATTGAGGTACGAAGCGAGTATAACAAAGGAAGCGAGTTTTATTTCACAATCCGGCAGAAGATCATAGATACAAAAAGAGCAGCAGACATCAAGGAAGAGAACAAAGAGGGTGTCATTCTTTTCCGATTTGGTAATACATACTTACAGGAAACGGCGGATACACTGGCACAAGTCTATGGCCTGCAGGCAATCCATAGCGGAGAAATTTCAGAAAATGACTCCCCAGCTAAATATGTGTTTACAGATAATATTGCTTTGCTTACAGAACAGGAAAAACAGGTATTTAAAAAGTGGGAGAGTACGGTATATGTTCTGAAGAATCCCATGCTGGACTCTGATGGGGAGGATGGCGCGATCATCCTGAACAAACCGTTATACAGCTTAAGCTTCTGCCAGGCGATCAACAGGGAATTACAGGGAGTGGCAGTAAAATCGGAAAGCGGTATGAACTTTACCGCGCCGGAGGCCAGAATCTTGATCGTGGATGACAACGAGATGAATTTGAAGGTTGCCCTGGGTCTTTTGGAACCGCTCCAAATGCAGATCGATACCGCAATGAACGGAAAACAGGCAGTGGACATGATAAAGCAGAATCGGAATTATGACATTGTATTCATGGATCACATGATGCCTGTCATGGACGGAATCGAGGCGACTCATGAGCTGCGGAAGCTGGAGGGGGAGTATTATCAAACCCTTCCGATCATAGCGCTGTCGGCAAATGCCACTACCGAGGCCAGAAAGATGTTTCAGGACGAGGGTTTGAACGACTTTGTGGCTAAACCCATTCAAACCAAAGAAATATGCGAATGTATTGTAAAATGGCTGCGGTCAGAGCTTGTAAAAGAGAATACGGTCGAGATACAGGCGGCAGGTATGGAAGAGGAGGAAGAACTGCCAGTTATTGAAAACCTGGATGTCTTGGAGGGCATCAAGAATTGTGGTTCGCGCAAGCTGTTTATAAGCCTGTTGGGCGATTTCTATAAGCTGATCGATCCCAAGAGCGCAAAAGTGGAACAGTGTCTTGCAGACGGCATGATTCGTGATTATACCATAGAAGTACATGCGCTGAAAAATACCGCAAGAATGATTGGCGCGATGGAATTGTCTGGACTGTTTTATGAGATGGAACAGCTGGGAAATGCAGGGGAAGAGGAGCAGCTTAAGGAGCGTACGCCGGCGGTTCTGGAATTATACAGGAGTTATAAACCGATTCTGGCGGAATATGCAAAGGACGCGGAAACCGATAAGGAGAGAGTTTCTGCGGAGGTGATCCGGGAAACGCTTATGAAATTGCACGACGCCATGGATGTATTTGATCTGGATGAGGCGGACAGTACACTGAAAGAACTGAAGCGCTATGAACTTCCGGATGATATGCGGCCTATGCTGGAGCAGTTGGATGTATATGTGGCAGATGTGGCAATGGAGGAGGTCATGAATCTGACAAAGCTTATGTGTGAAAAGTTGGAAGAGAGCGGTGACAGTGACAAGCCGCTGATTCTGGCAGTGGATGATGACACCATGAATCTCAGTCTGGTGTCGGAACTATTGAGCGAAGATTTCTGTGTACATACGGCAGCCACTGGCAGAGAGGCATTGGAACAGCTGGAAAACAAGATTCCGGACTTGATTCTGCTGGATGTATATATGCCGGATATGGGCGGAATTGATGTGATCCGTCAGTTGAAAACCACAGAAAAATATGCGGATATACCAGTCGTGTTCCTGACATCTGACGCTGATGAAGATACGGAAATACAAGGATTTTACGAGGGTGCGGTAGATTTCCTGAGAAAGCCCTTCAGAAAGAATGTGGCGATTCAGAGAATCCGAAGAATACTGGAATTGGATTATCTGAAAAAGAATCTGCAGGAGGAAGTGAAGAAGCAGACAGCGCTTGCAGAGGACAGACGCCAAAGCGTAGAACGTTTATCCCTGCAGATGGTGCAATCTTTGGCTAACGCAATTGATGCAAAGGATTCTTACACAAATGGTCATTCTACAAGGGTTGCCAAGTATGCCGGTATGATTGCTGAAAAAATGGGATATAGCGGAGAACAGCTTGAGCGGCTGCGGTATGCAGGGCTGCTGCATGATATTGGAAAGATTGGGATTCCGGAAGAAATCATTAATAAGCCCGCCAAGCTGACGGATGAGGAGTATGCGGTAATTAAAACACATTCGGCTATTGGAGGCAGTATCTTAAAAGAGATTACAGAAATTCCGGAAATCTCCGTTGGCGCAAGATGGCATCATGAGAGATATGACGGGCGCGGATATCCGGATAACCTGGCAGGTGAAGATATTCCCGAACTGGCCAGAATCATCGGCGTGGCGGATGCATATGATGCGATGACTTCCAATCGAAGCTACCGTGGCCTCTTGTCACAGGAAGAAGTACTGAATGAAGTGGAAAAAGGTAAGGGAAGTCAATTTGACCCGCAGATTGCTGATGTAATGATTGAACTGATCAAAAATGATACAGATTATACCATGCATGAATAAATGGGAGAAAGTGAGGAAAATAAAATGCAGAACATATTGATCGTAACAGAGAAGAACAGTCTTTTTGTAAGGTCTGCCATGGAGCACTTTAAGGAGTTGGAATACAATGTGGTGGTGGAAGACCTGGATGTGCAGAAGATATCCAAATTAAAGGATACCTTTGAGGCGCTGATATTGTACATGGAAAGCGACGGTCACGAAAAAACGCAGGATATTGTCTATTTGAGAGATAAAGCGGTAGAAGAGGATATTCCGATTTTTTACATGGGAGATGAGGCGGATGAGTTAAAAAAGCTGATTCCGGATCATGTTCTTCAGCATGTTTTCCAAAGACCTATCGATATCAAGCAGGCAGTCCAAAAGATAGACGAGTACGTTAAAAATTTTGGAAGACAAAGCAAGAAAAAAATACTGGTGGTGGATGATTCCGGTGCTATGCTCCGCAACATTAAGGGCTGGCTTGAGGATAAATATCAGGTCATTCTTGCAAATTCCGGCGCAATGGCAATTAAGTACCTCGCCACCAACCGGCCGGATCTGGTACTCCTTGACTATGAGATGCCTGTTGTGGACGGAAGCCAGGTCTTGGAGATGATTCGTACCGAAACGGAATTCTCCGATATACCGGTCATATTTTTGACCAGCAAAAATGACAAAGAAAGCATCCTTAAGGTCATGGCACTGAAGCCGGAAGGATATCTGTTAAAAACCATGGAGCCGGAAAAGATCGTACAGGAAATAGATAACTTCTTTGAAAAGAGAAAGCGCTTATAGGAGCAATCCATGGAACTACAGCAATATGAAAAAGAGCATCTGGAACAACTTCGCCGCCTTTTGCCGGAGTGTACGGTTCTTTTAAAATCTAATGGTGATTTTCCGCTTAAGCAGGCGGGGAAACTGGCTTTATATGGCAGCGGCGCAAGACATACGGTAAAGGGCGGTACAGGCTCCGGCGAGGTCAATTCCCGATATTTTGTCAATGTGCAGCAGGGTATGATGGATGCGGGCTTTACTGTCACCACGGGGGAATGGCTGGATGCTTACGATCAAATCCGTATCGCCGCAAAAAAACAGTTTATTAAGGATATTAAGACCAGAGCCAGGCGAAAGCATACGAATCCCATTGTGGAGGGCATGGGTGCTATCATGTCGGAGCCGGATTATGAGCTTCCTCTGAATGGGGAAGGCGACGTGGCAGTTTATGTTTTAGCCCGGATTTCCGGTGAGGGAAATGATCGCGATTATATTCCTGGAGATATATTGTTGACGACAACGGAACAGAGGGATATCTTGGCCCTGCACAAGAAATACAACAAATTTCTTCTGGTCGTCAATGCCGGCGGTCCGGTAGATTTGACTCCTATTCTGGAAGTGGAAAATATCCTGGTCCTGTCCCAGCTGGGCGTGGATACCGGTGCGGTTCTGGCGGATCTGGTATTGGGTAAGGCATACCCTTCCGGCAAACTAACTACCACTTGGGCTGCCAGGGAAGACTATCCTCTGATGGGAGACTTTGGCGGTAGGGATGATACCCACTATCGGGAAGGTATATATGTGGGTTACCGTTATTTTGATACAGTCTCAGCCAAGCCGTTGTTTCCCTTTGGCTTTGGACTTTCCTATACCGACTTTCAGGTGTCAGATGTTCACATGACCGCAGAAGGTCAACGTATCTGTGTGAGTGCTGCCGTCAAAAATGTGGGAACGCATACAGGTAAGGAAACCTTGCAACTTTATGTCAGTGTTCCGCAGGGAAAATTGGATCAGCCGTTTCAGACATTGGCCGCTTTCACCAAGACCGGCGAACTGGCAGCCGGAGAAACCCAGAAGATAAACTTATGTTTTCATCTGTCTGAGCTGGCATCCTTTGATAATGAGAATGCTGCCTATATTCTGGAAAGAGGAGATTATGTGCTCCGCCTTGGCACAAGCAGCGCAGAGACTTTTGCCTGTGGTATTGTCAGGCTGGATGCGGATGTGACAGTTCAAGTAGTGCGCCACATCGGGAGTGTGCCGGATTTTGTTGACTGGAAGCCTGAAAGCCCCAGGAAAGAGGTTATTCCCGATTCGATTCCCGCAGTCACTGTTTTGCCAACTGATATTCAAACTGAGACAGTAAAATACGATGCACCGCAGGAAATTGCGCCCGAGATCAAAGCGCTCTCTGACGAAGAACTTGCCTATCTGAATGTGGGCGCATTTGATCCCAAGATGGGAGTCTTGAGCATCATCGGAAACGCCAGCCAAAATGTGGCCGGTGCCGCAGGAGAAACCACCAGTCAGCTGAAGGACAAGGAGATACGGCCGTTGATTATGGCGGATGGCCCAGCAGGTCTTCGTCTGAGTAAAGACTACACCCGGAACGATAAAGGCGCACGCGCTATCGGTGAAACCATGCCGGCAACAATCCTGGATTTCATGCCTGCACCGATTGCTTTTTTGACCCGACTTATAAGCTCCAAGCCTAAGAAAGGGGCAGAGATTCTTCACCAGTATGCCACGGCCATTCCTATCGGTACTGCTGTGGCACAGAGTTGGAATCGTGAACTTGCCTATATCTGCGGCGATATCGTGGGAGACGAGATGGAGCGGTTTGGCGTACATCTCTGGCTGGCTCCGGCTTTGAATATCCACAGGGATATCCGGTGCGGGCGCAACTTTGAGTATTTTTCTGAGGATCCGCTGCTTGGCGGTATCTTTGCGGCAGAACTCACAAAAGGCGTACAGAAGCATCCTGGCTGTGGTGCTACCATCAAGCATTTTGCCGCCAACAATCAGGAGACCAACCGTTATGCCAACAACAGCGCAGTCAGCGAACGGGCTCTGCGTGAGATATATCTGCGGGGATTTGGGATCTGCGTGCGCGAGGCTGGGCCCCATGCCGTCATGACCTCTTATAATCTTCTCAATGAGGTGCATACTTCTGAACGCCGGGATCTGACAGAGGACTATCTGCGCAGTGAATGCAGTTATCAGGGAATTATCATGACTGACTGGCTTGTGGCCGGAGGGTTTTTGACTAAGAATCCAAAGTACCCTGCGCCAAAAGCTTCCGGAATTGCTTCGGCGGGCGGGGATTTGGTTATGCCGGGGGGCAGCGGTGATTACAAGGACATTCTCGCTGCACTGAAATCCGGAAAGCTTTCACGTACACAGTTGGAGATTAACGCTACGAGAGTGCTGCGTGCCGTAAAACTGCTTGGAGGATGATTTCGCTTATTGTGGTTCTTATATTTTTATGGTGAATTGTTTTAATGGGAGGAATGAATGCAATGAAAGATATTTTGACCGCATCCTATGTGGTGGAGATGATCCGCACTGCAACTAATATGTACAACCATGGCTGGGATGAGCGAAACAGTGGTAATATCAGCCTTTTGCTGGCGGAATCTGACGTGGAAGAATATCTGGATATAAACTCCGTACAGCGAGAGATTCCTACCGGCTTTGAACTACCGGAGCTGGACGGAAAATATTTTCTTGTGACAGGTACGGGCAAGTATTTCAAGAATGTGCAGTATTATCCGGCCAGGGATCTGGGGATTCTGCGCATAACAGATCATGGCCGAACTGCCCAGCTTTTATGGGGTTACACAGACGGAGGAAAATTCACAAGCGAGCTGCCTGCCCATCTCATGAGCCATGCTGCCCGCTTAAAGGAGAATCCCCATAATCGTGTAGTCATGCACTGCCATCCATCGAATCTTCTGGCTATGACCTATGTCCACGATCTGGACAGCAGGGCATTCACCCGTACCCTGTGGCAGATGTGCACTGAATGCATCATGGTATTCCCGGACGGAGTAAATGTTCTGCCCTGGATGCTCTGCGGTACTAATGAGATCGGCATAGCCACGGCAGAACAGATGCGGACAGCCCGCCTGGTGGTCTGGGCACAGCACGGTATCTATGGAGTCGGAGCTGACTTGGATGAGACATTTGGACTTATTGAGACAGCGGAAAAGGCAGCGGAAATTTACCTGAAGGTCGCCCATCTGCCTATCAGGACCACAATCACAGACGACCAGCTCCATCAGGTGGCGAACCACTTGAATGTAACACCCAGGGAGGGTTTTTTAAACTGAGTGTAGAATAGCAACGGGAGAATATTGCTTCTTGTATGACATTCTTCCGTTGCTATCTTTACTTTTTTTCCCGGAAATCAGTTTGGAAAAGTAAGTACGTAATATGGAGAGGAAACAATATGACCGTAAAAGAAAAGATGCATAATACAGAGCTTTATTTACCAAATGATGAGGAAATCATGAAAGAACAGTTTGGTTATCTGGATCGTCTTTATGATTTCAACAGGACTCGCCCCACAGAACTCGATAAGAGGGAAGCGTTGCTGAAAGAGCTGTTTGCTGAGATTGGCGAAGGCTGCTATATAGAGCCTCCCCTACATGCAAACTGGGGTGGACATCATGTGCATTTTGGCAAAAATGTTTATGCCAATTTTAACCTCACATTAGTTGATGATACCCATATTTATGTGGGAGATTACACAATGTTTGGTCCCAATGTTGTGATTGCTACGGGAGGACATCCGTTATTGCCGGAGCTGCGCGAAAAAGGATATCAATATAATGCATCCGTCCGTATCGGCAAAAACTGCTGGATCGGTGCAGGTACTATCATTGTACCCGGAATTACAATCGGCGACAATGTAGTGATAGGTGCTGGCAGCATTGTCACTAAAGATATTCCATCTAATACGCTGGCTGTGGGAAATCCCTGCCGTGTCTTGCGCGAAATTAATGAACATGACAGAGAATACTATTTCAAAGACAGAAAAATTGATTACAGTGCATTGGAGTAATTTGGCTTGGGTTCATTGAGAGAAAAATGAGGAAAAGAAAAAATGAATAAATTTATAATTGATAAAGACATCTTCTTTTATGACGAAAAGACTGCATTTACTGGAGTGATCAAAACAGCTGAAAATGTAAAACGTGATATTGAACTTGTTGTAGGCGCATATCCCAATTTATGGAATGAAGGGAGAGAAGCTAAGTTTGCTGTCATTTACGGAACCCTTGGCAGAAGCCCGATTCTTGATGATTTGGAGCAGAGGGGTAAGGTTGATTTTTCAGAAGTTCGCGGAAAGTGGGAAGTCTATTCTTTTTCCGTAATGGAAGAGCCGGTCAAGGGAATCGATAATGCTGTTGTGATAGCAGGAAGTGACAAGCGCGGAACGATTTATGGCCTTTATCATCTTTCGGAACTAATAGGTGTTTCACCGTTGGTAAACTGGAATCATGTCTGGCCAAAGAAGAGGGAAGAGGTAGTACTTACCGAAGCTGACAATATAGTTTCAAGAGAGCCTTCCGTGAAATACAGGGGTTTTTTTATTAATGATGAATGGCCTGCTTTTGGCACATGGGCAAAGGAACATTTTGGCGGGATCAATGCGGCATGTTATGAGAATATTTTTGAATTGTTGCTTAGGTTAAAGGGAAATTACCTATGGCCTGCTATGTGGGATTCGGATTTCAGTCTGGATGGCCCGGGATTAATGAGCGCCGAGCTTGCTGACGAGTACGGTGTTGTGATGAGTACATCCCATCATGAACCCTGTATGCGCAGCGGTGCGGAATACGGAAAGGTGAGAGGAAAGGATTCGGAGTATGGTGATGCATGGGATTTTCGTTCCAACCCGGAGGGAATCACCAGATTCTGGAGGGATGGCCTTCTGCGGAATAAAAATTTTGATAATGTTATCACATTAGGAATGCGGGGAGAAAATGATACGGCAATCCTAAAAAACGCAACTCTAAAGGACAATATTGATCTGCTTCGAGATGTAATAAAAACCCAAAATAGACTCATCAAAGAGATCATTAATCCCGACTTGTCCAAAGTGCCCCGGCAGATTGTGCTTTTTACAGAGGTAGAGGAATTTTTTTATG
This sequence comes from Acetatifactor sp., assembly GCA_022511425.1. Lineage (GTDB taxonomy): Bacteria > Bacillota > Clostridia > Lachnospirales > Lachnospiraceae > Acetatifactor. The sequence goes on along the minus strand of JAFLRO010000017.1, from coordinate 11,355 downwards.
GCAGTGACGAGACCCCGGGGTTAATGAACGACCCGGAGCTGGAGGGAGTCACTTTGATGCTGAGCGACAACAATCACGGCTCCACCAGAACGCTTCCAAGTGAGAAAATGCGAAATCATAACGGCGGCTACGGTATGTACTATCACATGGACATGCATGGTGGAGCATATTCCTTTCAGTGGATAGGCTCCACGTATCTTCCTAAATTATGGGAGCAGATGACTGCGGCATATGAGTTCGGAGTGAAAGAAATTTGGGTAACAAATATCGGTGATATTGGAACGCAGGAATTTGGACTTTCTTATTTTTTAGATCTTGCCTATGATATTGAAAAATGGGGCGGTAGAGACGCAGGTATTACACAAGAATACACGAAACAATGGCTTCATAGGCAGTTTAGTTCCTTTTTGCATGAGGGAGAGCTTTTGCAGTTGGAAAAGGTATTCTCGGATTACACACGTTTACTTGCAAGACGTAAACATGAAATCATGAATGATGAGGTGTACCATCCGATTCACTATGGCGAGGCAGAAGAAGTGCTTAAGGTATCTCAGAGCATATTGGACACCTGCGATGCACTGAAAAAGAATTGCCCTGAAGACAAATTGGCTGCATTCATCTCGCTGGCGCATTATCCTGCCTCTGGAACTGCGAACCTGATGAAAATGTGGATTCTTTCTGGACGAAATAAATTATATGCAAAACAGAATCGTGTGGAGGCAAATATACTGGCGGACGAGGTAAAGAATTGTTTCGACGTTGATGAAAAACTGACTGAGGAATACATGGAGGTGGATAACAGAACCTTTTATGGTTTCGGGCTGTCAGAACATATTGGCTTTACTACATGGTGTGATGAAGATAATAAATATCCACTACTTACATATGTGCATCCGGCCAATCTCCCCAGAATGATTTTAGCTCGCTGCGATGATGAAAATTATCTGACGGGAGATTTCTGGAGAGATAAGCCGCAGGTATGGAGTAATGCGCTTCGGCAGGATGTAAATAAAATACAATTTGAAATTGCATGCGGGAGCAGCATGCCCATTCATTTCAAAATAGAAACTACCTGTTCCTGGCTTAGCTTTTCCATAATGGAAGGTATTGTCTCTTTAACTGAAAAAGTAGAACTTACTGTACATAAGGAAATGATAAATGGCAGAGTCAGCGGCGAGTTCACGGTCGAAAACGTAGGGCATGGAAAGGCAACCATAATTATTGAAGCACAAAATGCAGAAAATCTGGAAGAGAATGTGTTTGTGGAAGCGGACAATTACATTGCCATGGAAGCCGCACATTTTCAAAGAAGTGGATCTGTGGAAGAAGGTTCTTTTCACATATTGTCACCGTATGGGCGCACTGGAAGTGCTATTAAGATATTTCCGGTTACAGCTGATTTTACCGAAACTGAAAAAAGACCTTATACAGAATATCATTTTATTGCTCAGCAGAGCGGAGAGTACAATATCAGGTTTTATATGGCTGCCACGACACCTGTTGTTTATGAAAGAAAGCAGTATATTGGATTTTCTGTTAATGAAGAGGATGTTAAAATAGTCAATTCTGTGAGAGAGGAGGATAAGCAGTTTTTCTTAAGTCAACAATGGACTGATGAGGCATATTCCAATATAAAGCTAGTCGATGATATCATCATATGTAAAAAAGGCTTAAATAAACTTCGTTTTTGGGGCATGAGTCCGGCTATTGTGCTAGAGCGCATTGTGTTACATCCGGTTGGTACTGTTTTGCCGGAATCGTATCTTGGGCCGAGGGAGAGCTACAGAAATAGGCCTACTTACAGGGCGGGAGAAAACAGTTTGGGGGATTGACATTCCCGGCTATGGGATTTATGATTTAAAAGATTATGCAAACATTTATATAGAAATGAGGTCAATATGTCATACGAAGATTACGGAAACGCTTTAAAGGCCGGACAAAGAGAATACCGTGCACATCTGTTGAAAGGTAATTATCCCTATCTGCCTGTTTTGGAAGATATCTTATCTTACATCAAGGTGGACTATGAAGTGAGCCTTGGGTTGTGTGAGATTCCCCTGGAGCTTATCGTGGGTACGAGGACTCAAGGACGGACCAACTCTTTTGCGGCTAACTTTATGCCTCTCTTAGGTACTGGCACAGAATTTGCCAACAAATGGGCGCAGCTTTGTACCTCCTTACAGGAGGAGGGCCTGCGGGATCCCGTGAAAGTCTACGAATTTATGAATCGGTTTTATGTGCTGGAGGGCAATAAGCGAGTCAGCGTCTTGAAGTATCTGGATGCGTACAGTGTACCCTGTTCGGTTATCCGAGTAGTGCCTAAGCGTACAGATACCAAAGAAAATGAAATATACTATGAGTTCCTGGACTTTTATGCGGTTACAAAGATCAATTATATCTACTTTAGTGAAACAGGCCGGTTCAATAAATTGCTGGAACAGGTCGGTACACCCAAGGGAAAAGAATGGACATCGGATGACCGCGTGGAATTTCATGATTTGTATACCCGTTTTCGTCAGGCTTTTGAGGCAAAGGGCGGCAACAAATTGCCTATCACAGTGGGTGATGCGCTATTAGCTTTTATAACTGTATTCGGTTATCAGGAGACTCAAGAGAAAGCCACTCAGGAGATTAAAAATGACCTTTCCAAGGTCTGGGACGAGTTTGTAGTGCTAACGGAGGAAGAGTCCATAGAGTTGTCTATGGAACCTCCTAAAAAGAGTGATTCGCCCGCCCGCCATAAGAATCTGCTGAACTTGATTCTTCCAGATAATACAAGTAAGATCAAAATTGCGTTCTTTTATGAAAAAACCCATAGGACTTCCAGTTGGACTTATGCCCATGAACTGGGTCGTTTGTATCTGGATAATGTATTTCCCGGACGGGTGGAGACAGAGTCCTTTGAAAATATTGTGGCCGGCGAAAATGATCTGGAGCAAATGGAACAGGCGGTCAAAGATGGATATAGCTTGCTCTTTGCCACCAGCCCGGTAATGATTACAGCTAGTCTGAAGATTGCGGCGAAACATCCGGATGTGAAGATTCTGAATTGTTCCCTGAACACTTCCCATCCCACCCTGCGGACTTACTACGCGAGAATGTATGAAGCAAAGTTCCTTGCAGGCGCCATCGCGGGTTCCATGACCACAACAAACAAGATAGGTTACATTACGAACTATCCTATCTACGGTATGGCAGCCAGCATTAATGCCTTTGCTATGGGAGCAAAATTGGTAAATCCTCATGCCAAGGTGTATCTGGACTGGAGTACATTAAAGGACAGGGGTGTGGAAATCATTCATGATCCTGAAATCAACTACATAATGGATCAGGATATGGCTCTGCCAGGCAGCGCTTCCCGAAATTTTGGACTTTACCGGGCAGGCGGAGAAACTCCTGACAACCTTGCCATGACAACCTGGCATTGGGGAAAACTCTACGAAAAGATTGTACGCATTGTGCTGAACGGCACATGGAAGGATGATGATGCCGCCGCAGGAAGTCGCGCTATTAATTACTGGTGGGGCATGTCCGCCGGTGTGATTGACTTGATTTATTCCCAGAACCTGCCTCAGGAAACGAAACGGCTGGTCGATCTGCTACGCAATAATATATGTTCAGATACCCTGATTCCTTTTTCCGGTGAATTGCGGTCACAGGATGGAACTTTAATGAATCAATCCGATCAGGCTATTCCTCCTCAGGAGATCATTACGATGGACTGGTTGATGGACAATGTGGTGGGAAGTATTCCCTCTATTACCGACTTGACGGAGGAAGCCCAGAGAGTTGCAAGATTCCAGGGCTTGAACAAGACCCAGGAAGTCAGCGACTGATTCTTTGCAAACGATTCAAATAAAAAGTGGGAACATCTGATGAAAATAATGGCAATTGCTGACCATGAATCTCAATTATTATGGGACTATTTTGATAAGAGTTTGTTAGAAGGGATTGACCTGATTCTCTCCTGCGGCGATTTAAAGCCTCAGTACTTATCCTTTTTAGCTACTTTTACCCATGCGCCGATTTTGTACGTTCATGGCAATCACGATGACCGGTACGACCAGGTTCCGCCCGATGGCTGTATCTGTATCGAGGATACCATTTATATACATAACGGGGTGCGGATACTAGGGCTTGGCGGATCCATGCGCTATAAGCCCGGAAAGCATCAATACACTCAGTCTCAGATGAACAGGCGTGTCAGGAAACTTTGGTGGAAGCTTAAGCGCAACAAAGGTTTTGATATTTTGCTGACGCATGCACCGGCCTATCAGTTCAATGACGGCGATGACATGCCACACAGAGGTTTTGAAGCGTTCCGCATTTTGCTTGACAAATATAAACCGGCGTTTTTTGTCCATGGACATGTACACTTAAACTATGGAAGGAAATTCCCGCGCCTGTCCACCTATAACGAGACGCAGGTGGTTAATGCTTACGAAAAGTACATTTTTGAAATTGATGTGTAACTGCTTTGCCAATATGTCGTCGACATGTTGCAAAAAATGAAGACAGTTGTTTGGATCTTCATTTTCTTTCAGCTATCCTGATGTAAAAACATTAATAGGAGAACACAAATGAAAAACAGATTACCGATAATCATTTTAGGAATTGTATTTATAATTGCTGTGAGTAGTTGTGGAAAAGCGGAACCTACAGTATCAGATTCAACACCTGAACCTACAGCGACCATTGAACCAACCGCAGAACAAACTATGGAACCGGCCGGGGAAAATCAGGAAACCAATGCAACGCAGGAGCAGCAGACAGAAAAGGAACAGCAGGAGAAGGAAACGGTTTGGATAGTTGAAGAGGAAGAGGTCAGAAATAATCCCATATTTGCAGCGTTTATAGATAAAGAGATTACTGCTTATGACAGGGAGGACGAGAAAAACCTGTATATATACGAGTATTTTGCCGATTATGGCAGGATAGATTATGTTCATTATATGGCGGAGGATCTAAATCAGGATACAAAGAATGAATTACTGGTATATATAGAAAGGGCGTTTGGAGACCTGTTGGTGTTTGAGGAGACAGAGAGCGGAGAATTGATTGCATGGGAGATATGGGATTATATTACAAGTGATCGGCAACCTGACATATACTATTGCGGCAATGGTACATTCATGTGGTATGGCGGGCAGGGAATATCTGTCGGACATTATACACAGGAAGGAACTCCTGAACCTCTGATGGATTATTATCACACAATAAAGGAATCTAATGATACCTATTACATGGTACATATCTGGTTGAGATTATATGAGAATGGAAAAGTAGTGAAGGAGATGGAATACGAATGCTACTATGACACAGAAACAGACGAAGCTATTACCGAACTTGAGAGTGAAGAAGCGAGGGAAGGTGAAAGATTAGCAGATGAAATACTGGCTGCTCTGATAGAGGAAAAAGAAGTTTCGATTGGCGGTGCGGAATATAGAGATGAATATAAAGATAAGATAAAAAGAGTTTTGCTGGACGAATTGCAAAGCCCGTAAGAAGTGAAAGAATAGTGATTTTGTGTTGACACCTTTCAAATCCCTTTCACATGCAACCTCCACACTCACCCCCTCAACACAGTGCTCCCCATTTTTCCCGTGTCCGTGTTCACCGTAACATCAGGTATACAATCGGGGTGACAGGATTTGAATCTACGATCTAATCTCCATTATTTAGAGCTAAATGATAGAGGTTTTATCCGTAGCTGCGCCAAAACCACTGCAATGAAAATCAGTACGCATCCTAGTATTTCTCGTCCGGATAATGCTTCATTTAAAAGCATCCAACCTGCCAGCGTGGAGAATACAGACTCCAGACTCATAAGCAGGGAAGCCACTGTGGGATTCATTCCCCGCTGCCCTATGATCTGCAATGTATATGCCACACCGCATGACAAAGCACCTGCATATAATATGGGAATCCATGCATATGGGTCAGCGAACGCCGATGCCCATTCCGAAATCTCTGATACAGATAGACCCATATCCATAAAAATCATTGGTATGGCAGATGTAAGGCCGCACACAAAAAACTGTATACAAGCCATCCGCGTTCCGTCCACCATGTCAACATAATGATCAACAGTCAAGATCTGTATCGCAAATGCCAACGCACAGAGCAGAATCAGAAAGTCTGAAAACTGAACAGAAAAACTGCCCTTAATACATAACAGATACAATCCGACTACAGCTATGACAATTCCCAGCCAGACATTCCACCCACATTTTCTTTTAAGAAAAATTCCTAATATGGGAACTATTAACATATAGCATGCAGTGAGAAATCCTGCCTTCCCTACGGGGGAGCCCATGTAAATCCCCATCTGTTGTAAATTACTAGCGATTGACAATGCGATTCCGCAGGAAATTCCTCCGGTGAGAAGTGTCCGCCAATCCTGGCGGCTGACAGGTTTCTTGCGAGACCAATGCATGTGGTCTGACAGTTTGATGACCGGCAGTAATACTATGCCGCCTATGACAGAACGGATGCAATTAAAGGTATATGGACCTACCGCGTTCCCGCCCGTGCTTTGCGCTACAAAGGCAAAGCCCCAGATTAACGCAGCCAGTACAAGCAAAAAAGAATTACGTTGTTTTAGCCTGGTATCCTGCGATTTTATCATCTCTCAATTTGTTTCCTCTCCAAGTTCTTCATATGTCAATCCTGGATAATTATCATTACCGGCATTTTGTTGCGTTTCTGACAGACAGATTGCTTTGAATAGTATTAATAAATCCTTCTACGGCTTTTGATGGAGTTTTGGCATATATAATACCGTAAGGTATCTCATATTTCCATTCCATGGGCAGCGTTACCAATGAGGGATGAATGTCTGTCCAAATATCCAAGGTCTCCATCAGGTAATTCATCTGTTCACATTCATTGAATATTGATGTGTCATAAAAGTTAGGTGCGTCCACAATTTTGATTTGTGGATGATTTTGCAATATGTCATCTCGCAGTTGATTCATCACAGTAGAATCGCCTCTTCTGATCATCATAAAAGTCTCTCCGTCTAAATCCGACCAGTAGATGTGCTTTTTCTTTGACAAATGATGCTTTCTGGGAACAGCAATACGGCAGGGTAATTTGTCAAGATAAAATATACTGTGCTGTGTCCGCCATTCAATGGAATCACACGGTGCTACGAAACAATCAATTTGATTGCCAAGTGCAGAAAGGACAGATTCTAAGCCGGCAGGACTATCGTCAAATGGAACAATGCGGATTTGAAATGAAAGACTTCCGTCATCAATCTCCGACCATAAATCAATGAGCCTCTTACAAGGACGTAGGATAGAGGTTCCGATCCGAATTATGTTTTGCTCCGAAGCGGCTAGCCGTCGAGCTTTTTTGATAGCTTCATCCGCAAATTCAATCATTTGTTTTGCATCTTGATAAATAGAACGGCCGGCAGCAGTCAAATGTGTCCCCTGATTAGTACGTTCAATGAGTTTAGCTCCTATAATGCGCTCCAGTTTATTCATTTGGTTCATGACGGAAGCGGGTGTGATATATAATTCCTGTGCCGCTTTTAGGAAACTGCCTTGATCAGCCACGGTAATGAAGGTGATAAGTTCTCGGTTATACATGAGTATATTCTCGCTTTTAGATTTTCTTAAAGCCATTTTAACATTTTAGTATCTTCGTAGTCAACGAGTATTCTGCTATAACATAAGTAATCAAAATAATCGGAAAAAGGAAGAAGATATAGTGAATGGAAAATCGATGACGGAAGGAACACCGTGGAAACATATTTTAAGGTTTGCGCTCCCCGTACTTGCAGGCTCGCTGCTCCAGCAGTTGTACAACACAGTAGATACAATCGTAGTTGGTAATTTTTCAGGAGAGGCAGCCCTCTCAGCGGTTGGAACCACGGGAAGTTTTGCTTTTTTGTTTCTTGCTCTTGCAACAGGTTTCTCTGCGGGAAACGGAGTAGTTGTGGCACAATACTACGGAGCCGGAGACGAGAAACAAGTGAGAGCCAATGCATCTACCGGTATTTTGCTTATAATGGGTATGGGGCTGTTGGCTACGATAGTGGGGCTTTTGGTATCACGGCCGGCTTACACTTATCTGGTCGGAGTACCGGATGAGTTTCTGGAATTAACTTTGAAGTATTTCAGAATTTATGTGATAGGTCTGATTTTTCAATTTGGTTATAATATTTTCTCCTGTATTTTAAGAGCGGTAGGGGACAGCGCAGCAACACTATATTTTCTGCTGATCTCATCCGTACTGAATATTATTTTGGATCTGGTTTTTATTGCGGGATTTAGATGGGGTGTAGTGGGGGCTGCTGTAGCAACTGATATTGCGCAAGCTGGCTCATTTATTGCGGCATATATTTACATGGCTTGTAAGTACCCCCTGTTCCGATTTAAGTTAAAAGATTTTACTTGGAATTTCAGTTTGGCTAAAAGAACATTGCAGGCAGGATTCCCGATTGCATTACAGTTAATTATCGTATCATTCGGGCTTACATTTATTCAGAGAGCTGTCAATGGATTTGGGCAGGCGATGACTGCATCTTTCACGGTGGGTTATAGGATAGAACTGTATATGAATCTGCCCTGCAGCGCTTTCCAAACTACTCTTGCGACTTATACAGGCCAGAACATTGGCGCAGGAAAAGCGGAGCGAGTGAAAAAAGGTGCAAGACAGGCAATATTAATGTCTTTTCTGCTTACATTATGTATCTCTGCACTTGTGTGGCTTTTTGCCGCAGATATAATCAGGGTGTTTAAACTGAGCGAACAGGCTACAATTTACTGTAATTCCCATCTTAAGACGATTGCACTTATCAATATCATTCTTGCCCTTTATATTCCGCTGTTTGGTGTATTTCAGGGCACCAATCATGGCGGAGCAGCAACAGTGGTTGCTGTTGGAGCACTGGGAATGCGAGTACTCAGCACCTATATGTTCCGATATAGTCCTTTGTTTGGTCATACAATAATTTGGTGGAACGGCCTATTTGGATTTGGAATGGGATGTCTGATTTCATGGACATATTATCTTAGCAACCGATGGCAGAAAAACGCTGCTATAGAAAAATAACTTGCTTGTCAAAAAGGAGAGGAGCTAAAAGGAATGGATTATATTGATTTGCTTTTGCTCCATGAGCCTACCGGCGATGTACATGAAATCTACCATGCTATGGAAAGTGCCTATAAAGATGGTAAGCTAAGAGCTATTGGCATTTCCAATTTTCTGGATTTCGATTTAGAAGCCGATGAGATGCGGGAAATTAAGCAGCTTGAAATCGGTAAGAGTTTATTTGGCTGGTGGTAGGATATTGACTGATCCCATCTATATTTTTCTGTAATTCATTAAAACGCCAAGGTCGCACAAGCAGATTCCGCATAATAAGCAGTTTCCATTTATTTCCAATCAGTTATACGGTTGTGGCGACCGGACATTCAGGAAGCAAGTCAGCTTTTGTTATACCTCCAATACTTCAAAAAATGTTACATTCAAATTATACTGCCACGTCTTAAGGAGTACAATGATAAAAGTCTCGATGAAAGAACTTGTCTGTTGAAAGAGAAATCTTCACTATTTCAGCAGTTACAAAAAAGTGCGTACTTGTTAAATGCTTGGTAGCTTGTATAATATAAATTACAGAGAGAAAAGGAACATAAAGGAGCAAAGGTTATGACGCAAGAGCAAAGACAACTTTATCTTATTGATAAATTGCTCAGTGAGGCCCCGAAGTACAAGAATATAGTGATTCCACAGAACTTAGAAGAGCAGAAGCGATTGCTGCGCTCCCTTATGAATATCCGACGTCCGAAGAAAATAAGCAGTGATTTTCTGGAAATGCAAGATGAATATCTGCAGGAGGAATTAGCCATAAAAGGCATTACTGACCTTGGGGATTTATCTCCGGTATCAGAGGGGATATATTTATGGCAGGGTGACATTACCACGCTTAGGTGTGATGCTATTGTCAACGCTGCCAACAGTGGAATGACAGGATGTTATGTTCCCTGTCACGGCTGCATTGATAACTGCATCCATACTTATGCAGGGTTACAGTTGCGGCTGGAATGTGCAAATGTTATGAAGAAACAAGGTCACGAGGAAGAAACGGGAAAAGCGAAAATTACATCGGCATATAATCTGCCCTGTCAATATGTTCTGCACACAGTTGGTCCGATTGTCACTGGTCCACTGACACAGACAGATAAGGATCTGCTTATATCCTGTTATCGCTCCTGTCTAGAGCTTGCTGAGCAGAACGGGGTAAAAAACATAGCGTTTTGCTGTATCTCCACAGGTGAGTTTCACTTTCCCAACGATAAGGCGGCTGAAATCGCTGTTAAGACTGTGAAAGAGTACAAGGAACAGACAAAAAGCAACATGGAGGTAATCTTCAATGTTTTCAAGGACGTCGATTATGAAATCTACCGGGAATTACTTAATACAGGTTGAAAGGTTGAAAAAGACGCTGGATGATTCGGATGTTGTTGTGATCGGTGCGGGAGCTGGGCTTTCTACCTCAGCAGGATTCGTCTACTCCGGCGAGCGGTTCAGAAAGAATTTTTCAGACTTTGAAGATAAGTATGGCTTTCACGATATGTATTCGGGTGCATTCTGCCACTATGATACACCGGAAGAGCATTGGGCATACTGGAGCCGGTTTATCACGGTCAACCGCTACGTGGCTCCCCCGAAACCGGTATATAAACAGCTTTTAGAATTAATAGAGGAAAAGGACTATTTTGTAATCACTACCAATGTGGATCACTGTTTCCAGAAAGCCGGTATTGATAAAAACCGTCTGTTTTATACCCAGGGTGATTACGGTCTGTTTCAATGCAGTGAGCCATGCTGTCAGGAGACCTTTGAGAACGAGGATGTCATTTGTCAGATGGTGGAGCGGCAGGCAGGTATGCGAGTTCCTTCTGTATTATTGCCGGTCTGCCCGCGCTGCGGACAACCAATGACCATGAACCTGCGCTCGGACAATCGGTTTGTGGAAGATAAGGGATGGCACAAAGCAGCAGAACGTTATGAGGATTTTCTGCGCGTAAGGGAGAATATGCGGATATTGTTCCTGGAGCTGGGCGTGGGCTATAACACACCGGGCATCATCAAGTATCCGTTCTGGCAGATGACTGCTCAAAATCCAAAGGCTGTATATGCCTGTATCAACCATGGAGAGGCAGTTTGCCCGGATGATATTAAGGAGCGGGCCATCTGTATTAATGAGGATATCGGGAAGGTTCTAGAGGATTTGAGGTAGTAACGTCATGCATGATATATGGAATCCGTGGCATGGCTGTGTGAAATGCAGCGAGGGATGCCAGAACTGCTATATGTTTTTTCTTGACCGTGTCCGCG
>JAFLRO010000169.1 GCA_022511425.1 Acetatifactor sp. | reverse complement strand
CCAAAGAGAAAAGCATTCAAAAGCTGCAAAAGTTTTTTTCATTGACAGAGGAAAAAGCAGAAGAATATTATGAGCGTTTTGCTAAAGAAGTATAGAGGATCAGAGTATGTGTAATAGAAATTTGTTCATAGTTGCAAAAATCTATTGTTAGCAATTGTTTTTTCTTCTAACTTATGGTATCCTACAATAGAAAAATGTGAATAGTTGCAAAAATCTATTATAAGGGATGCCAAGATATGGAAATCAAACGTAATTTCTATCTGGATAAACTGGGTAAACGCAAAAAAAATGGGTTGGTTAAAGTGATAACCGGGATCAGAAGATGTGGCAAATCCTATCTTCTGAACACGCTATTTTACCATCACCTTCTGGAGAACGGTGTGCCGGAAGATCATATAATTCGATTTGCCTTTGACTCTGCAGACGATCTGCATCTGATTGGAGAGAATCTGATTGAACTTGAAAAGAAAAACAGGAAAGCCAATCCTGAAAAGTTCATGGCATATATACGTTCGAAGACAGTAGACTCTCAGATTTACTATCTTCTTCTTGACGAAGTACAGATGCTTGACTGTTTTGAAACCGTTTTGAATGGCTATCTTCGCAAGGATAACATGGATGTATATGTTACCGGAAGCAACGCAAAATTTCTTTCCAGTGATATAATAACAGAATTTGCCGGCAGGGGTGATGAAATTCATATGTACCCCTTAAGTTTCTCTGAATTCATGTCTGTTTATCCAGGGGATAAATACGAAGGACTCTCGCAATATATGTTGTATGGCGGAATCCCGATGGTGGTTCTAAGAGACGGGGATGCTGACAAAGCCGCCACATTAAACAACCTGTTTGACGAAATATATATCCGTGATATTTTTAAACGAAATAAGATAAAAAACCAAGGAGAGTTGGAAGAACTGCTTAATATTTTGTCCTCTGCAGTTGGTTCGCTGACAAATCCTGAAAAGCTGAAAAACACTTTCCGCACCGTCAAAAAGTCCAGAATTACAGCAGCAACAATTAAAAAGTATCTGGATTATTTTGAGGATTCCTTTTTAATGGAGTCCGCCCAGAGGTACGACATACGGGGAAAAGCGTATATTGAGACTCCTAAGAAATATTATTTTTCGGATTTAGGACTGCGAAATGCCTGCATCAATTTCCGACAATTTGAGCAGACGCATGTAATGGAAAACGTACTCTATAATGAACTGCGAATGAGGGGATACAACGTAGATGTAGGAGTTGTAACAACCGCTCAAAAAGACTCAAGCGGAAAAGTAATCCGCAAACAGCTTGAAGTCGATTTTGTTTGCAATGCTGGTTCAAACAGATATTATATACAGTCAGCATATTCGATGCCTGATGCCGGAAAACAGGAGCAGGAAACCAGACCATTCAGGAAGATTGAAGACTCTTTTAGGAAAATAGTGGTAACAAAGGATATTGTTCCCTCCCACTATGATGAGCATGGAATCCTTATAATGAACATCTATGATTTTCTTCTCGACCCAGCAAAGCTGGATATCTAAAAGCATTCAAAAGCTTCAAAAGCGGTTTGCTTTGATCAGGGAAAAGGCTGAAGGAAAAACTCACGATGAAATCAAGGAGTTAATAAACCCAAAATTTTATTTTTAATATTTTATTATACTAAAACAGTTGACAAATCAAAACTATAAGTATATAATTATCTCATCAAGAGTAATCGATGAAGCGTGCATTCCGCACATTCAAGGCACAATCTGCCACTTTACTCAAGAACAAAAATAAGTGGCAGGGAGCCGGATGTGTAATGCCTTCAGCAGCATTGTCGAGATTTCCTGCCCATATAAGGAGGAAATGCATGGACATAGTCAAGGGGAGCATGGAAACGCTGAACGCAATGCAGCTTACCGCTAATATGGAGGGGTTAGATGCCCAGAGCAAGACGCTGCTGCACAGAAAGGAGGTACTGGCAGTTATCCTGCAAGGGGTAGTGTCAGAATATCGGGGATACAGCCGTCAGGAAATCATGGATTTTATAGAGGCGGATTCCATTGTGGATGGGAAGGAAGTATCTCCGGGGAGAACGAATACCAAGATACAGGGAGATGCAGCAGAATTTGTACAGTTGAATGAAAAGACCTCTCAATTCGATGTGGCATTCCGGGTAAAGAATCCGCGGCTCTCTACGGAGGAAATATTAGTCAGTCTGCATGTGGATGTGGAGTCCCAGAAGTCATACCGGCCAGGATATCCGATTGAAAAGAGAGGGATATACTATCTGGCGAGAAGCCTGTCATCCCAGCTGTCGCTAGTGACAGAGAATACAGATTACGGTAGTCTGGAGAAGTGCTATAGTATCTGGATCTGTCGGGATGATATTCCCATAGATGATAAATACAGCATCTCTTTTTATGAAGTGAGCAATACTAAAAACATAGGCGGAACTGCCATGGAAAAGGGTAAGTATGACCTGATGACATTGGCTGTTATCAAATTGGGAGATACGGTGTATAATGGGGAAAAGGGGGACGAAGGATTTGAACTTCTACACTTTTTGAATACAATTATGTATCCCCACAGGGAAGATTTTATAGAGGAACTATCAGACTATATTGATTTTTCTGAGAATGAAGAGTTATGGAAGGAGAAACCGCGTATGTTCAGTTTGAGCCAGTGTATTTATGAGGATGGGCTGAAGGAAGGAAGAGAACAAGGCATAGCATCTCTAGTATTGGATCATATAGAGGAGCATATGCCCAAAGAGAAAAGCATTCAAAAGCTGC
>JAFLRO010000168.1 GCA_022511425.1 Acetatifactor sp. | reverse complement strand
CGGGCTGTACCTGTTGCCAATATCGTTTGAAATGATAAGTACAGGTCTTGTGCCGCCCTGTTCTGAGCCGAGAACGGAACTAAGTTCTGCGTAGTAGATGTCACCACGCTTAATTATTTTTTCCATGTGTTTGACCTCCCATCTGGTTTAGGCAGACGCTTTCTGCCTATGTAGCCGCCAAACACAAGGAAGTTTTAAGGTCGGGAGAGCATTAACAAAGCTCTGTTCAATAGACCGCCGTGTTTAGCTTTTATGATGACGCATTTCAATTTGTCCTCGACACCCCGAAATGCGATGGGAAGTCGCCAAACGATCAGCAGCGAACTGACGCCACGGAAGTTTCACCCCAACTGTCGTTCTGACAGAGCCGCCCTCATTGCCTGCGACGGTTTTATCACGCTCGGACTGTGACTGGACGGGAGTACCATTGTTCTCTCTGTGGGTCGTGGCGAAATCGGGAGCTGCCCGATATTTTGAGACGGTTATTTTCCGCTCACCATTTATCGGTGGGTCATGGCGTACCGCTGCACACGCTTATGCTCAACACAATCACAAAGAGGAAGTATTTGGCGAATGACTATTCGGTTGTCAAGGCTCAGTCCCGTTTTCGCCATACAACAGAAAACAGGGCGAGAGGATTTTGTCCTCTCACCCTGTAGCCGATGGGAAAGCATCTGATATTAGATGCCTACAAAATATTTTTCAGTTTTTTCTGAGATGCCACATACGGAAATTCACGGCATTGACAGACAATCCGCATTTCTTTGAAATATCCAAACTGCTGTATCCGTCCATTTTTCATAAAGCGATTTGCAGGGTAAGCCTGTCAACCACAATCAGAGCTTGGAACAGCTTTGGATTTTCAATGCTGTCCAAAAGATCATCTACCGTTTTTGTTTCGGTTAGTATTTCACTCTCTGCA
Organism: Acetatifactor sp.; assembly: GCA_022511425.1. Classification (GTDB taxonomy): domain Bacteria; phylum Bacillota; class Clostridia; order Lachnospirales; family Lachnospiraceae; genus Acetatifactor. Next base: position 1,869 of record JAFLRO010000168.1, on the reverse strand, counting down.
AGTGTTTCGAGGTATGTACCTGCTTCTTGCGACCTCTCATAAAACCGCCTATCGGAATTAAAGATCGCCCAATCGTGAACACGGAGCTGCTCGATGGTGTCCTCGTTGACCCCCAACTGACGCAACTGCTTTTCCTCGGCTTCTTTCCAGAGCCACCATTTTCGTTCTTCTTTGGCTTTGTTGTAAGCCATATTGTAGTCCTCCAATCTGAAATTTTTTGAGAAAATTTCAGATCGGGGCGGACTACGACAACCAATGCCAGAAGCAGGCTTGTCCTGTTTTCTGACAAGAAACGACAAAAGAAAAGCCGCAAAGGTTGTAAGACCTCTACGGCTATGAGAATATACATTTCTGCATTGCAGATATTTTACTTCTACTTGTAAGGTGTAATACTGCCATGTACGAGCGAGGATTTTTTTAACAGGTTATCCACGCTTGAAAAAGTTGCTATGTAGAAAGCTGCTGCTTCGTATGAGCAGCGGTGCGGCGGTATCAGACCAACACAAAGAAAAATCCCTCCAAACTCAAAACGGGTCTGGGGGGAGTGTCAATCTTATTTGGGCATGGACAAACAGCCCACCAAAGCACCGTTTTTTTATTTAGTGGGCGTGTCCTACCTATGTTTCATAAAAATAGAGCCGATGATCTGTGAGGTATCTCACAAATTCATCGGCTCTGCGTAGTTGCGTCTGACTCTTTAATTACTGATACTTTTAACAGTTTTGAATTGATTAAAGCTTCTTGCTTACATTTCGGGCAGTAAAGGGGAAAGTTTTTCAGAATTGTATCGTTCCGTATCTGAAATCTTGTTTTGCCACCGCAAATAGGACAACGTATCCATTCTGTCTTCATTTTACCAGCCCAATTATTATAACTGCAATCGCTGCAATAGCAATTCCTACAGCCGCACCTGCCAAAACTTTAAGGACTGCTTGATATGGCCTTTTACCGATTTCACGCTGTTCCTGAATTTCATCTAAGTGCTTTCCCTCACTGAAGGCAACAATTTCCTTATAGGTGTGAATGTCGTTATTCTTTTTTAATTTCTCTACCTTAAAAGCAAGTCCAAGAACTACCAAATATAGAATCGCCCAAATAACTACCCCGTAGATTTTTAAAAAGACCACAAGGGGAATGAACGCAATAATGCTTGCAACAAATAATGAAGTAAATAGTTTACTAACCTTATTAAATTTGGTGACTTCTTCCTTGTTGATTTCCTTTTTCATAATTTCAATATCTCCTTTGATTAGTTGGTCAAGAGATACATTGAATAATGAGCTGAGAAGCAGCAGGCTATGAATATCGGGATAACTTTTCCCATTCTCCCAATTTGAAATGGTTTGTCTTGTCACATATATCTTTTCAGCCAATTCTTCTTGAGACAATTCCATAGTATTACGATACTTCTTTATTTGTGTACTAATTTCCACTTGCTTCACCTCCTATGATTTTAAGATTTTCTGCTCTTGACCTAAAGGCATTCTACAGCCAGATTGCGGACATTTCTATCAAAAGGCCTTTACACCAAGAGGATTTACCGTGTCAAAAGTTTTTTGCACTGTATTTTTGGCATATTTCAGATAGTAGAGGAGGGAAGTTTTTTAAGTTCCGTATCGTAGCGTATTTTTATTCTTGTCTTATTTTGACAAAATGGGCAGAGTACCCATTCCGATTTCATAATCTTTGCGTCCATATGATTTACTTCTCTGTCTGCTCCTATGGTGGTAAGACTTGCGCAAAGATGAATATCTGTAAGCTGAAGTACCTTTAGTTCTTCATTTTCAGCTCGTACTGTATAGACACCATTCTCGGAATTATATGAGACCGTGCTCCTATGTTCAAAAACGGAATAATCCAAGGAAGCAA
>JAFLRO010000167.1 GCA_022511425.1 Acetatifactor sp. | reverse complement strand
AGCCATCCCTGTATCTGGTTTGACAGACGCACATGCTGTTTCATAATCTGATCCCTGCATACGGATGCTTCCCTTATCTCTGCATATATACCTTCCGGCAGATATGAGGTTGAAAACCGCCCGTCTTTCACCAGTCCGGCAATCGTTTTCGGATCTTTCAGGTCACTCTTTTCCGGGCTGTTATCATCCAATTCCTTACTCCGCTTTACACTGTGCGGATTGACCGTCACAAGCTGGATATCATGGTCCTGCAGGAATTTCTGGAAGGTCAGCCAGTAACAGCCTGTGGGTTCGCAGCCTACGATTATCTTTTTCATCCCCGTTTTCCCTACCATCTCTTCCAGCCAGCGCAGGAAGGAAAGAAAACCTACATTTGTGTTGCTAAAGCGGAATGCCCTTTTGCTGAACTCAAAACCTCTCCAGTCAAATGCTCTGGCAAAGTGCTCCTGAGAACCGATGTCGACTCCCACTACTAAAGTTTCTGCTGTTACTTGATTTAGTCTGTCATTCTGTGTTAAATTCATAGTGAAACCTCCTGTTGGTTAAAGTGTTTTTTCATCCGCCAAGATGAACACCTTAATCTTACATCGAGGTTTCTTTTTATTCAATTGGCGTTATTTCTGAATTACAGGAATGCTCCTTGCCTTTCGGTTTTCAGGCGGTGCTACAACATGAAAACCCATTTGTAATTGCAAAATGTAAACTTTAGATTGCCAATCATATCTGGGCAAGTCCCAGCATGATCCGGCTCTCCCGGAGGGCATCGCTGGAATCATAGTCGTATTCCACAGTCTGAAAATTCACCTGCGGATATTTCGCCTTCAGGCGCTTAAGAATCCCCCGCTCACATACGTGGCTTACCAGGCACCCAAAGGGATGGACGATCAGCACATTCCGACAACCCTTCTCCACTGCAGCTGCTGCTTCCGCAGCCACCAGCCAGCCGTCTCCGGTAATGCAGTCGTTTCCTACCAGCTCTCCCGCCAGCCGCTTCATCTCCTCAAAGGGCGGATCCATTTCAAACCGCCCAAATTTCTCCACCTCCCGGTACAGCTCCCGCTGTATCTTTTTAAGCCACTTAAGCGCCAGCTCATAGCCGCCCTTCAGCACCTGCCGCTTTGTGTTGATCTGATAAGCCCGGTAATCACTGTCCAACACATAGATGGCATAGTTGATAAATCCTCCCATCAGGCATTGACAGCCCTGTCTGTCCAAATATTGCTCCAAACCATGATTACCAAGAGAACAGTACTTGATATAAATCTCTCCCGCAATGGCAACCTTCCTCTTAGGAGCCCCATGAACGGCAATCTCCCCAAAGGCCTCCAGAATATGCCGATAGACCTTCCGCCTCGCACCTCCTCTGCGAGCGCGAAGCTGCTCCATCAATTCTCTCTCCAGCTCATCTTTCACTCGGTCGGTGCTGCCGGGTTCCTGCTCATAGGGCTTTACCTGATGATACAGACTCAGGATCAAATCCCCATAACAGACTGCCCGCACCGCATCCAAAAACAGCCTGGGGGTAATCCGAAAACCGGGATGTTTTTCCTGGCCTTTATAATTCAGGGAGATGACAGGCACCTGCCCGTAACCGCAGCGGCTCATAGCCCTGATGATGACCTGATAATAATTTCCCGCCCTGCAGGCGCCTCCGGCCTGGGGCTCCATAAATGCCACCCGGTTCGCAGGATACCTGCCCTCCTGAAGGGCTTCCAGCATCTGTCCCACAATCAAGATACCGGGATAGCAGTAATCATTGTTGATGCAACGCAAAGCCCTCTCCTTCAGGCGTGCCCCTCCCTGAAGGACAGCAAAGCGGTAGCCGTTTGCCTCAAATGCCGCCTGGAGAAAGGGCGAATGATACTCCAGCATCTGCGGCAACAGGATGGTATGAGTCTTTTTCATCTTTCTTGTAAAAGATACTCCAATCGTCTCTGACATATGCCCTCATCTCTCCGTCGGAACATGCTCCGCCTGCCGTATAGCCGCTCCTTCCGGATAAAAATCAAGATACCTTCCCGGCGCCACCCCGTAAGCTGCCTTGAAATTGCGCAGAAAAGAGGAATAATCCGCAAAGCCGCAGGATTGCCACACCTGAGTGATGCTCAAGCCCTTCCGAAGCTCCTGACAGGCACGGATCAGCCGCTTATTGGTAAGGAAAGTATGTACGGTGACACCTGTCATCTCCTTGAACTTCCGCAGGAAATAGTATTTGCTCATATGCACCTGATTCGCTAGAAGTTCCAGAGAGATGGGCTCCTCTATATGACTGTCTATATAAGCGCTGACTTGTTCCACCAGAGGGTTCCCCGAGAGCCCCTCTGTGGAAAAATATTCCCCCACATGGCACAATGCATTCAGATATGTGAAAAATAAAATCAAATACCCCCTGTCCATCGCCTGCTTTGTTCCCGGCTGCTCCCGATCCAAGACATGGGACATGGCAAGTTTTAGCAGGTATCCCCTCAGAAGTTCCTCATAATAGACAGGAAAATGGCAGACCCTGGCTCCTTCTCCCTTAAAACAAGCAGCCAGATTCATCTCACCCTCCCCCAGCCGCTCCAGCATCCCGTCAGTGATCCACAGAATGATACGTTTTGAAGAGATCTGCTTCTTCTCCACCGGATGATACTTGTGCATCACATTCCGATTGATCAGCAAGAAATCACCCCTGTGAAGCAGATAAATCTTATCCTCCGCCAAAGATGTAAACTCTCCCTCTAAAACATAGATAATTTCATAAAAGTTGTGATAATGCAGAGCAGCCGCCCCCACCGGCTCCCCATCCTTCTCATAAACCTCATAATTCTCATTCAACATGTACTGACGCTCATCCCAGGCCTCCATCTTGCGGATGCGGCTCTCCATCGACCCCGTCTGCTTCATAAAAGTACTCTTTCCCACATAAACCAAGCATAGCGCAATATTTGCACTATTTCAAGCAATATATGGTCTTTTTTTGCATTT
>JAFLRO010000166.1 GCA_022511425.1 Acetatifactor sp. | reverse complement strand
GTAAATCCACCACACTGCGTATGATCGCCGGACTGGAAGAGATCAGCGAGGGTACAATCGAGATTGACGGAGAAGTGGTCAATGACCTGCAGCCAAAGGACAGGAACATTGCTATGGTGTTCCAGAACTATGCTCTGTACCCGCATATGTCGGTGTATGACAATATTGCTTTTTCGCTGAGGCTTCAAAAGGTACCGGAGGATGTGGTCTATGAGAAGGTTACCAGTGCCGCAAAGGTTTTGGGCATCACTGAGTATCTGATGCGCAAGCCCCGTGCTCTTTCCGGAGGACAGAGACAGCGTGTCGCCATCGGCCGAGCCATGGTGCGTAATGCCAAGGTCTTTTTGATGGATGAACCGCTCTCAAACCTGGATGCTAAGCTGCGCAACCAGATGCGCGCTGAGATTATTCTTCTGCGTCAACAGCTGGATACTACGTTTGTCTATGTGACTCACGATCAAACGGAGGCCATGACGTTGGGTGACCGTATCGTTATTATGAAGGACGGCTTTATTCAGCAGGTAGGCACTCCTACGGAGGTCTTTGAAATGCCGCATAATCTGTTTGTTGCAGAGTTTATCGGTGCACCGAAGATGAATATTATGAAAACTCAGCTGTTTTGTGAGGAGGGTAAGTACTATGTGAAACCTTTTGATACAAAGATCCTTGTGGATGGCGAGAAGGGTCAGAAGCTGGCTGAGAGGAATGTAAAGTATGGTGAGATTCTGCTGGGTGTACGGCCTGAACATATTGTGCTGGCAAAGAGTAGCGAAAACGCTATTCCCTGTACTTTGGAAGTCAATGAGATGATGGGATCCGAGCTGCATCTGCATGTCTGCACTGAGAATGGAGAACGCCTGATTGTGCGTGTGCCCACCCTTGACCTGGATTCGGATATGCGTAAAAATTTGGTTAATGGACATAACTTGTATATTACTTTTGAAGGAAAGGCTATGCATTTCTTTGACTCCGAAACCGAGGAGAATCTGCTGGTATAAACAGTTTATTCATCGACGAGGTATTTTGTAAGAGTTTGCCCCCGGAAAGAAGATTGAAATTCTTCTTCCCGGGGGCTCTATATTTATTAGTTCCTTAAATCAGGATATCTATTGCCAGATGTGGAATCACATCGGTATTTATGGTCGGAGTAATGCGACATACAGGTCACAAAGCGGGTCGCTGCTATGCTCTCTTTTTGACAGTATACACTGCTATCACTGCCATGGGATCATATTAGTCGCATCCCAACACTACGCTGGTCTGGGAATCGAGAGTGAGTGTCGATCCATCCAATGTGGCGCCACCTGCACCGATTGCAGCATTGATTTTGGTAAATTCAACATCTGTAACAGCGGACAAATCCACCGTTATTGCACTTCCGGAAGGGTTATGAAGCACAGCGACCGTGGTGCCCTCATATGTGGAAATGAAGCCGCCCAGCTTTGTGCCCGTGAATGCCAGAGCGGTATATGTTCCGCGGCAGATAGCAGGATTTGCCTTGCGAATCATGATCAGCTTCTTATAGTAAGTATACAAGCTATTTCCGTCCGCCATCTGTTCTATAGCATTGGCACTGACCCTGGTAGATGAGTAATCAGCGCCTTCAGGATCGCGTACAGTATCGTCATCGCCCCATTCCATTCTCAGACGTCTGTTGGCGTCTGTGTTGGCACCGCCCCGTGAACCTCTCAATCCAATCTCCTCACCATAATAGATGAACGGGGAGCCCGAGGAAAGAATGTAAAGATTTGCGGCCATTTTCATCTGTCCGCTGGCTGCCGTTAAATAGCCCGCTGCCCGATCCATATCGTGATTTGAGATAAAGGGAATGATCATTGCAGTATCATTCATGGCGTTAACCTTGTCTAAATAGCTCTGCACATAAGCTGTGTAATTGTTTACATTGCCGGCCTGGGCAGTCTGGGCGATAAGGCCGTTTGTCTGGGAGGTAGTGAAGTTAAAACAATTAAGTGCGGGGTAATATAGATCGGTAATGCCGTCGCTGTCCCACACTTCGGCTACGGTATAGATGTCCGGCTTAATTGATTTCAGTTCCCCTATGTACCACTCCCAGAATGCTGCACTTTGGACGTTATCTCCATAATAGATATATTTGGCAGCGTCAAAGCGGAAACCATCAATACCCAGATCCAGATAGTACTTAGCCACATCCAGTACCGCCTGCCGCACAGCATCGTTATCATAGTTCAATTCCGGCATACTGTTTGAGAAGTTACACTCGTAATAGTCGGTGGTACCGGACAATTGAGCATAGGTTCTTCCAGCGGGAGCTGTTTCACCCGTAGGATACCAGTCATAAAAATCATAATACGGGTCGTCGGTATCCCCATTGCGATGGGCATTGAGAAATGAGATAAACCAGGGATTAAGTGTGCCGGTGTGATTGATCACAAGGTCTAAAATTACCTTCACATTGCGTTCATGGCATAACTCTATCAGTTCCCGAAGATCCTCTTCAGTGCCAAATTTAGGGTCGATTGTATAGTAATCATTTACATCATATTTATGATAGCTGCCGGATTTAAAGATAGGAGACAGCCAAAGCCCTTCTACTCCGAGACTGACACCGGAGTTGTCGTCACCGTCGTTCAGATAATCCATCCGGTTGATGATGCCTTGCAGATCTCCGATTCCGTCGCCGTCAGAGTCGGAAAAGGAGCCGACGAAAATCTCGTAAAAGACTCGGTAGTTATCATCGGTGGCTACAGCATTTTCCAGATCAGCATCGTTTACAATGGCTTCTCCCCAATCGTTAAGCAAATAGGTTCCGGTAGCATCCCGAACTTGCGGTGTTGTTTCGTTGCTGCCGCAGCCCACAAGCAGCAATGAAACGGCAAAGATCATAGTCAAAGTGCGCTTCATAGATATCCTCCAATCCAATTTTGTTATAAAATATGCTATCAAATTTGTAGCAAAAGTCAAGAAGAAATGTAGTATTGACGGTAATTATCCGCTTGCATATCCCCTTTCGTTATGCTATCGTTAGGAAGAAAGGTGGAAAATCTGATGGCGCAACAGATCATAGAGCTGTACAGTGAAACTGACCTGGCACGACTAAAGCAGAGAA
>JAFLRO010000165.1 GCA_022511425.1 Acetatifactor sp. | reverse complement strand
TTAAATACTGATCGTAGTCATACCTTGAAATATCGATGCCCTTTAACAAAATCTGTCCTTCAGTAGGATCATAAAGGCGGCACAGGAGTTTCACAAACGTAGTTTTACCGCTTCCGTTCATCCCCACAAACGCCAGACGCTCTCCGATCTGGAATTTAAAGTTCACGTTTTTCAGGGCATAAGAATCCGAGCCGGGATACTTGAAACTTACATTTCGAAATTCGATCTCGAACTTATTGTCTTCGCGCTTCTCCACTGAAAGTGTACCATGGTACATTTCATCCGGCAAGTCCAGAAAACGGTATAGTTCGATAAGGTATTCGTTATTCTGACGCATTGAACTGAAACATCCTCCCAGATCGGATACCGCTGTCACAAATTTATTCACCGTACCCGTGTACAGTACAAAGTTTCCGATTCCAAAAGCACCTATATAGGCTTTTGCTCCCACATATACATACAGGACCAGGTTCGTCACAGCCTCTAATAAACGACTGACAGTGTTTTGTGCCATTCTATTCCATAAGCTTTCCCGCAGGTGACCGTCCTCAACCAGCACACTCCGGCATCTCGCCATAGAAAGGTCCACAGCTCCCATGAGAACCGTGTCCTGACCAAATATCATATATCGGTTAGAACGCGCAAACCTGAGACTAAAATCACTCCAGATTTTTGTTTTCTCTGGCTCAAAATGGTAAATATTTATCATCTGTGCCACGATGTTGATTCCAATGAGCGCGAACAGTGCCACCGCTGAAAGCGGATGATTGACAAAGGCAAGGAAACCCGAAAGGTTTGCTCCGGACACTCTTCGCATCAAAGATACCGTCAGCGACACGGAAAAAATAATATTGACAATTGCGCTTAGAAATGTCCAATAGTTCATATACAGGTTGCCCAGACCATGCCCTCCATAGTTAGAATGATTTCGGATCCTCTGCCGAAGCTGTGCTGTCTCAGGGTTCTCCAAATGCTTGTACTGCATCCGGCACTGAGCCTTCAACATATACAATTCGTTTAAATTATAATAAATGCGCTCCACCTCCTCCGCCTTCCTGGCTGTAAAATGCATGGACAGGTTCAAGAGCAGTTGTCCTGATACCGTGATAAGCGCCAGTGTCAGAAGCGATTGAAGGGATGCCCCGGCAGCCAGCCTGCTGATGATCTCTGCCGACAGATAGAGGGTAAAGTATGGCGCAAGCTGATGAATGATACACTTGACAGTTCTCCATATCATGTTCTGTGGGCAGACATCGTACAACACACGGAAACCGCGGACAATCAGCTTCCAATCCGTTTTCAGGCTCCTATGTTCCCTGTCTTGGCTTTTATTCTTCTCCTTCATCCGGATTTCCTCCTTCCCTATAGTACTGGCTCTGAACATCAAAAAGTTCACGGTATCTGCCATTAAGCGCCATCAGTTCCTCATGTGTTCCGATTTCCGAAATGCGCGCTCCTTCCAACAGGTAAATACGGTCACAGAAACGGGTGGAGGCAAGGCGGTGACTGATAAATACAGAGGTGGTGTTTTGTGTCATATCCCTGTAACTCTGATAGATATGATCTTCCGCAATGGGATCTAATGCAGCGGTGGGCTCGTCCAAAATCATAATGGAAGATTCATGATAGATTGCTCTGGTGAGCAAGAGTCTTTGCAGCTCGCCTCCCGAGAAACTCACCGCATCCTCATCATTCTGTTTATCCATCTCACTGTCTATGTTCTTGGGCAGGGAACGAACCTTATCCGCCATCTGCGCCATCTCAAGGCAGGACCACAAGCGTTTTTCATCGATTTTATCCCGACTGCAGAACGCGATATTCTCCGCAATGGTGGTGGGAAGGATGGCGTAATCCTGGGGCACAATGGAAAACAGGGTATAAAGCTCGTCCCTGTTGTATTCCTGCAGCAAATGACCGTCAATCAGAATCTCGCCGGCATCCGGCAGGAGCAATCCGCTCATCAGCATTGTAAGCGTGGTCTTGCCTGCGCCGTTTAGTCCCACAAGGGAAATTTTTTCCCCTGCGTCAATGCGGAAAGATATGTCCTCCAACACATTCCTTTCCCCCTTGGGGTATTTATAGGTGACATGCCGAAACTCCACGGACAGCGGACGTCCTTTCGGAAGCGGAATGCCCGGTCCATGGTTCATCCTGTTATGGGGTTCATCAAAATACGCAATACAATCCGAGATTCCGAGGACCACCTCATGAGCAGTTCCAAAATAATCGATAACCTGATCAATAAAGCCGGATAGCTGGGATATGGCATTGAAATACAGAACAAACTCCGCCGGAGAGAATCTCCCCTCCACAGCCCCATAAATCAAGTACAGATAAGCCAGTGCGTCCCGCAAAAATCCCACTGCAAAGTTTACATACACTGGCAGCGCCCGATGCTTTTGCTGACGCCGGATCAGCCGGACATACTCGTCAAGCACCGCATGTACCTTATCGTCCAGAAAGTCCGTGAAATGATAAACCCGAATGTCCTTTGCCGCATGAAGGGTATTGGACAGATGCCAGGAAAGATACTCCACTTTTTTCATATTCATATTTCTTTCGTCCCGCTCCTCAAAATCCCTGTCCTGCTGGTAACGCTTGGGAATCAGAGCAAGAAGGGAGCCCACCACCAAGAGCAGAAGAATCAGGGGATTCAAGGTGGATATCACTGATCCAAACAATACAAAGCAGAACACATTGGCCGCCATATCAAAAAAGCGTATCATGTAGCGCCCCGGACTGCCGTCGGCTCCATTTCCCAAAACCTGTTTTACCCGCTCATAGCTCTTCATAAACTTCTCATCATAGACAAGGAAGAAATCACTCTTTAACCTAAGATTTTCGATTTCCCAATAGAAGCGGCTGGCATTGCGTTGCTCCGCATTCCACCGAAGCCACCAAAAAAAATCATGTATCAGCTGAAAGAACAATCCTGCGCCCACAAGAATGATGATCACCCACACAATGGTCTGGAAATCCTCACTGATCTGAAGTCTATTTAAGATAATGGAAGGAGTATAGAGCCCAAGCGCATAGAGTATCACCACAATAGGGAGCAGTAGTACGGACGACAGAAACAGGCTCTTGTCCCACTGCCACATTCGCGACAGCAGCCATCTGATGCAGACAAAAGTGCCATACTTGGCCTTGCGTGGAGTCTCTT
>JAFLRO010000164.1 GCA_022511425.1 Acetatifactor sp. | reverse complement strand
CAGATTTTGTTAAAGGGCATCGATATTTCAAGGTATGACTACGATCAGTATTTAAGGCTGTTCTCCGTGGTCTTCCAGGATATTTTCCTCTTTGCTTTTTCCCTGGGGGAGAATATTTCGGCTCAGATGGATTATGATGAAGAAAAAGTCAAGGCATGTCTTCAGAAGGTGAATTTTGAGGAGAGGCTTTACGAATTGGAACAGGGACTTAAGACAGCTTACGGCCGTATGTACCAGAATGATGGTGTGGAATTCTCCGGAGGTGAGGCACAGAAAATCGCGCTTGCCCGAGCGTTATATAAGGACGCGCCATACATTGTTTTAGACGAGCCCACAGCCGCACTGGATCCGCTGGCGGAAGCGGAGGTATATTCCAGTTTTAATGAAATTATGGACGGTAAGACGGCAATCTATGTGAGCCACCGCCTGTCTTCCTGCCGGTTTGCAGATAAGATTCTTGTGTTCCATGAAGGACAGATCGTTCAGCAGGGAAGTCATGATGAGCTTGTAAATGAAAAGAACGGAAAGTATTATGAACTTTGGAATGCCCAGGCTAAGTATTATGCCCGTGAGCAGTGAGCCAAGCCGCCGTGTGCGCAGAGAACCTTTGTTTCTCTTGGATATCTTGGCGAATGCCGCGAGGATCAGTGATGTATGATTTATGTTAAGTGATTATATAACAATTTGCAATGAGGGGGAATGGTGTTAATGTTAGATAAAGCCAGATCTAGTCCGTATGGGATGGCAGTTTGGATATGCATATCGAGTGCACTGCATATTTTGTTTTTCAAAAATAATATAAATAATGACTATCCGGGTATCCAAAGGGTCTTGATGGTATTTATAGCATTTGCATTTACCTTGCCGATGCATGAATTGATTCATTTTGTTTTTGCAAAAATCTTTTGCAAGGGTAAAGTCATAATTGAATCTGCTAAGGACCCTATTGGGTTCCCGACTCTTAGAACCAGTTATCAAGGTGAGATTGTTAATTGGCAAAAAATAGTGGTTAGTTTGGCACCTTTTGTTTTTTTGACTTTGTTGTTTGATGTTGCCTTTGTATTTTGTTCAAAAGTGGAACTGCTGTTTTTTATTGTGTCAGTGTCCAACTCAGCAGGCTGTTATTTTGATATTATTGATGCGCTAAAAACACTACATAATGGACATTAGAATTCAAATATCAATCAAATAATTGTTTCTTGCATACGATAAATAAGGATATGGGCTGTTTGTCTTGGACTTGCACAATCATACAACCAACAGCATAGGCTGATGATATAATGTCCGCAAAGGGCAGAGTCAACTTGTGGAAACATGATAGAATGACAGTTTGCGTAAAGGAGGGTCAAATGGATTTTGGTTTTAACAATGGGGAGATGAATAACGGTATTCCCCGGTTCGGCTGGGTCAGAGGAACCATCGTGGACATAATGCCCACCAGACAGGGAGGGCGCCGGGCTAACGGCTGCGTTTTGTTTGTGACATTGGAGACGGAGAATGGGGAGACAGTGAATGTGATCTTGTCGCCAGTCACCTATGTGGTGGACTTTGAGACTTTGTCCGTGGGGATGAACTGCACCTTCTGGTATTTAGCGGATGCGCCCATGATCCTAATCTATCCTCCCCAGTACAACGCAGTGGTGGCAGCCAGGGATAAAAACAGCCGGATGTTAGATGTGAGTTATTACGGCAAGGAGATGGTGAACCAGGAGAGAACTCTGCAGCTTAAGCTGGACGGCTCCGTGGACATCAGAACCACCAACAACCAGTACTTTCAGGGAAGCCCGGCGGAGCATGACCTGGTGGTAATTTATGAGACTTCCACCAGAAGCATCCCTGCCCAGACCACCCCGAAAGAAATTGTGGTGTTGTGCAGCTGAGAAGCACATTGACGCGGTCTTCAATAGGAGCCAACACCTATTAAAGAAAATAGTCTCCTAATGAAATTACAGTTTTTTAAATTCAGGAGTTCTCTTTTCAAACACGGTGTAATACTGGAAGCCGCAGGCTGTAAGTGCCTCCGATGCCCGTTCAAAATGAGCGGCCACATTCTCAGGAGAGTGGGCATCGGAGCCGATGGTTACAATTTCACCGCCAAGCTCCCGGTAGCGCTTCAGAATATCCAGGCAAGGGTGTAGGTCACGCATGCCCCGTTCCAGTCCACCGGTATTTATCTCGATTCCCTTTTCATTATTAATCAGAGTTTTCAGTATTTCATCAAAAATATCCCGATATTTTTCATAGGAATAGTCCCTGTCCATATTGGGGCCGTACCGAACCACATAATCCAGATGGCCGTATACGTCAAAGCAGGAGAATTTTTTTATATTCTCAAGAATGGACTCAAAGTACTCCCGATATGCTGCCTCCTCGGAGCGTCCTTCATAAAAATCAGGGTAGTAGGGGTCTTTGCCATGACAGAGGTGGGAGGAGCCAATGACAAAGTCAAACTCATAGGACTTGGCATAGACGGATATGGGGCGAAAAGCTTCCGCCTGCAATCCCAGTTCTACACCAAACAGCAGTCTTATTTTCCCGGTATATTTTTCTTTGAGCATAGCCAGGTCATAAAGATAGGAATCTGTGTTAAGCAAAAAGATATCCCCCGATTCCTCCGGTGAATCGGGATAGTCAATATCGTGATGCTCAGTGAAGCACATGGTGTCCAGTCCGAGCTCCAGACCCCGGAGCACCATTTCCTCCATGGGGGTGTCTGAATCCCCTGAGTGGCAGGAATGTAAGTGACAGTCTGCGGTAATTGACATGGTTATTTGCTCCCTTCTGTAGGCAGTATAGTGTGTGCTTAGCTAATTGACTTCCACAAGTTACGGGCAGAGCCTCGAAGGCTTCGCCTTCCAGGATACAAAGTATCCTTGGTCGCATTCGCTCGTCAGATGTCCAAATACAAATCTGCTCGAGCAAGCTCGGCATCTTTGTATTCGGCCACCTGACTCTGCCCTTTGCGGACATTATACCATATTTATAAACAATCTGTAAATTTTCCGGACAAACTCAAATTATTTTCAAATACATCTTGAATTATATCGGGAAATTATGTAAAATATCATTGCTGACAAAATTTTGACAATCTGACAAGTCCTGTCAGTATTGCCAGAATCTATAAAAAATATATTTTAGGAGGAAACTAAAATGGCAGTAAGAGTAGCAATCAACGGTTT
>JAFLRO010000163.1 GCA_022511425.1 Acetatifactor sp. | reverse complement strand
ATGAACCCAGTATGGTAAGGGAGGAAAACCCACCCAGACCGTTTGTCATCAGCCAACAGTTTTCCTCTCCTCTTTCGAACGACTTAATATCCTGTTTCCCAAATATATTTTTCATATAATTATTCCCCTACAGGTATTTCCACATCCGCTGAAGCATTGTAACATCTGCCCAAAAGCAGTCCACTGTGAGGTGCCACCGTCACTTTTCCCACGGCCTGCTTTCGGCAGTTTGCAGTATCGGCGTCCACAAGTATCTCCCAGTCACCGGTCTCAGGCTCTGTTGTATATGCTGTGTCAGAGGCATTGTACATTACATACAGCTCCTCCCAATTTCTTTTTCCTGAGGCATGGCTGTCACGATTATCTACAAAAAAGGACACTACGCCCTCTCTGTGGACAGTCCGTCCGCTGATGCGCCCGCTGGCAAGCGAAGATTTGTCATATAATCCCGGCAGCTCTTTCCTAAGTGCAATCAATCCCTGATAATAGCTCACCAACTCCCGGAACACCTCTGTCTGTTCCCACCTGAGCATATTCACTTCCGGAGCGGATCGGTAGCTATTCTCATCGCCAAACTTAGTCCGACCAAATTCCTCTCCTGCCTGGAAAAAAATGTACCCCTGACAGGTAAAATAGATAAATGCCGCCAATTTATTGGCCGCCAGTATATCGTCATAAGGAGTCAGATACTCCTCTTCCTTCATCTCCTTATCCTGTCTCATGGTCAAAAGCAGCTTATCCCACAGGGTAAAATTATCGTGGGCAGATACATAATTAATAATCTGACTGCAGCTTTTGGGGTGAAAGCCACCAAAATTATCTTTCCAGCCGGCAACCGCATCCAGAATCCGATCCTCCAGTTTGGTTCCTCCGTTTACAAAGCCCGGCGCTTTTGCGAAGAACACATCTCCCTTGATAACATCCCTTGTGTCGTCGCTGAATACCGCTATCCGCTCATCTAAAAGCTTCACATTGTCTTTCAGAGCCGCATGGGTCCCCGCTTCCATGGGAGACTCATTCGCCCGCCAGGGCTCTCCGTAAAGAAGCTTCTCGCCCGAGCCGAAAGCCTCATCCAACTCCAGTTGAATCCGATTCATCAGCTCCGTCGTCATAAGCCCCATCAAATCAAAACGGAATCCATCTATATGATACTCTTTGGCCCAATACATGACAGAGTTTGCAATATAGTTGTCCACCATGGCACGCCCTACAGCCATATCATTCCCGCATGCAGAACCGTCGGAAAGTTCTCCGTTCTTAAGACGCCTGTTGAAATATCCGGGCGCTGTACGCTCCAGCCAGGACTCCGCATCGTGAGTATGATTATAGACCACATCCATAATCACACGAATGCCCGCACGGTGTAGAGCCTGAATCATCTCCTTGCACTCACGGATCCGCACAGTTCCATCCTTCACATCCGTGGCAAATGAGCCTTCCGGTACATTGTAATTCAACGGATCATAACCCCAATTGAACTGCTCGTCCCCGCCGGCTTCGTCCAGCCAGCCAAAGTCGAAAAAGGGAAGCAGATGCACATGTGTAATGCCAAGCTGCTTAAGATAGGCTATCACGGTGGGATAGCTGCCATTCCCTCCCTGTACTGTGAAAGCCTTGTACTTGCCGCGAAATGCCTTTTGCACGCCGCTGTTTGGATCAAAAGAAAAATCTTTGATATGCAGCTCATAGATAATGGTCTCAGAGCTTTTCCCGGGAGCTCTATCCTCCGCAAAGCCCTCCGGATCAGTCAGTCTTAAGTCAACTACCATACTTCGGGTTCCGTTGCAGCAACAACCTCTCGCATAGGGATCCGCCGTCTGAACCGATCCCTTCCCGTTCCAGATCAGGTAGTCATAATAAGTGCCGTGCAAACTCTCCGGGAAGTTCAGCTGCCATAGCCCCCTTCCCACCGCTTCCATGGACAGGCATCGGCCGGATGCCGAATCAGCTTCTGCATATAAGCATAGCTCTACCTTGTCCGCAAAAGGTGCCCAGAGTTTGAAACAGGTTTTTCCTTCTTCACAGAGCGCTCCCAGATCGTCACCTTTGTACTCATACTCCCGGTCGAATTCTCTGGAATATTGAAATTCTTTCATACCTGACAAGTAATTCCCTTCCTCAATATTTATCTGCCCCTCATCTTTATTCGCGCGAGCAATGAGCCAAGAGCAGTGCTGCACGGATATTGGGCGAATGCCGCGAGGGTCAAGCATCCCACAGCATTCGCCATACGGCTGCCAGGCTCATTTCTCTCGGGAATAGCAGGTCAGAACACCCAAATCATTGCAGATTCAAAAGTGCCATCGCCACCTCCAGTGCCTTGCCGTCTTCCAGATGTACCGACCCGGTACCCAGGAACAGATAGAAGTCCTCTTCCGCATATCGAATATAGGATGTGGCAATACCTTCACCGGTGGCGGCATCATATACCTTCACGCCCTGTTCTTCTCCCACAGGAAACAACCATTCGGCATAAGTCTCTATTTCAGAAGCAGGAATGATAAAGATATCCCCCAGCTCCATGGATTCCATGTCAAACATCACATAGTCAAAGGAGTGAACCTTGATCATCCGCAGTCCCTCCGGCATCTGACGCTCCAGTTCCACTGCCAGCGTCACATCCTGTACCTCAGGTACATGGCAGTACACGGTCACCTTTCTTTCATGGGAAGTGTCAGTGACAAATGTAAATATCCATCCCCAAAAGAAAGCGGATATCAACAGCCATAATACGAATGTGTGTAGTTGGGATGTAATGTTTTTCAATATTTTCACAATGTCACCTCGTAAGCAGCTACATAGCCATGAGCGGTATACAAAACAGCCTCACCAACAGATGCCAGCGCGTCTGCCCTACTCTCACTCACCAGTAGAAGATGGGGTTCGCTGTTATTGTATACTTCCACCCGTCGGGCAGTTATGCTTCGGGTGATGGCTACCCGCTCGTCAGTGACCTTCACAGTGCCCTGCACCGCTTGCCGCTCCTCATTATGGAGCATATTGGCATGGGACAGCTCCCGCCGTCCTGCCGTTATTATAAATATACTGCAATATATCACGATCCATCCTGCCACAGTACTGATTGCAATCACTGCGTGCTCCATCTGCGCTGCATTTCCGGTACCTGTGAGGGCAATCAGCCTTAAATTTACCACCAGTGCGCAGGCTGCAAGTATCCAAAGCGCCGTCTGCCATCGCTTTATTCTCTGCTTTAGTCGTGCCAGGTCAGTTTCACTGTACAGCTCTATGATCTGTTG
>JAFLRO010000162.1 GCA_022511425.1 Acetatifactor sp. | reverse complement strand
GAGTCTTCTGTTCCCCAATGTACATAGGCAATCAGATAATCACATTGCTCGTGGGCTTCCTTAATGATATTGTTCATCATTGCCGTATCGTACATTCTTACTACACCCGGTGAATTTTCCCCTGCCTCCGGCGTAAAGATAAATTTTTCCGAACGATTAGCCGCAACAAACCCGATCTTGATGCCTCCGACTACAAAGTATACCGGTCTTGATGCCTCCTCCAAATCTGCCCCGGCACCCACATATGGTATTTCAGCCTGCCCCAGAGCATTCAAAGTATCGTAAAAAGCATCCGCACCAAAATCATAAATGTGATTATTGGCCAAAGACACAATATCAATGCCCATATGCTGTAAAATGACTTCTCTTTCAGGGGAAGCCCGGAAGGTATAATACTTTCCCTCCAATGCAGCCCCTCTTATGCTGACCGGATACTCATGGTTTATCATGCTGATATCCGCTTCATTCAGCCTGTCTATGATTTTCTCTGACAGACACAGACCGATATCGCCTCCCAATGCGTCGTAATGATCTATGACATAGCCATCCTCAGTTAGGCAGATATCCCCTGCAAACGCCATATCTGCTACAGTATCCTCGTCCCCTATCAAATAAACATCATGCTCTGCAGATGTTTCCGCATCCTCTAAATAACCCAAACTTGTATCCCACAGAACATGTAATGACTTCCCTGTTACATAATAGAGCTGCCTGTCTATATCATCCGAAAAATCCATGAGTTCCAACTGCTCCGGTCCATAAGTGTCAAGCAGCCATTCTGTAAAAAACTCCTTTTCCGCTCCGCCGTCTCCAACAGAAAGCACTTCATTGAGAGACGACAAAAGTTTTGACCGTCTTTCCTCCTGTCGCTCCTCCTGTAGTTCCTTCTCCTCCTCTGTGTTCTCTTTCTCTATATCCTCCGACAAGGTGCTTTCCTGAGCTTCAGCTTCTCCGTAGTTCCCACATGCTGCAAGATATATAGAAAATGCTATGAATGTTGTAAGATAAATCGTCCTTTTCCTCACTCTGTTCTTCACTTTCACATCTTAAATTTTCACTACTTTTATTTTAAACGTAAACGAGCCCTCGGTTATTGTCAAGGTAAATAATAATTTTAAAACACTTTTAACGACAGTTAATGAAATCAGGCAACATGCACGTTGCTGAATACACCTGTCCATGCTATAATCATGGCACGAGAATATAGAATTGAGATGATAGACAGGAGGTATAAATTTATGAAAGATCAAAACTGTGGTTACTGTATGCGTGGGGAACTGCTGGATGCGTTCGGCATTTTTATCTGCGATCTGAGTGTCAGCTCGTTGATCCTGTTCAAGGAGCAGAGTCACCCCGGCCGCTGCATTGTCGCGTATAAAGACCATGTCAGTGAACTGGTGGACATCAGCGATGAAGAACGCAATGCATTCTTCGCCGATGTTGCCCGCGCTGCCCGCGCAATACACACAGCATTCCATCCTGATAAGGTAAACTATGGTGCTTACGGTGACGGCGGCTGTCACCTGCATTTTCATCTGGTGCCTAAGTACAAGGACGAATTTGAATGGGGAGGAGTGTTCCAGATGAACCCCGGCCAGACTTTACTTAGCGAAGCTGAATATAGCAACATGATTCAAAAGATCAAGGCTGCATTGTGAGTCATTTTAAATTATAAACTTACGTGCAACATTAATTCCAACCTTATATGGCAGAGGTCTGAGAGCATGATCGGCTTCCTTAAGTTTCTCTCGAATATTGAGATGCTGAGGACAATGCTGCTCACACTTTCCGCATCCGATGCACTGCGATGCAAAACCCGGCTCCTTACGCATACCCATATTCTGTGCAAACTCAAAGCGAGCCGGGGCCTTTTTCTCCATATACATCAGATTATAATAATAGAAATTCCCCGGAATATCCACTCCCTTAGGACAAGGCATACAATACCTGCAGCCTGTGCAGCCTACCTTTTCACGTTCACGAATGATTTGCTTGATTTGCTCGACAATCTCCAGGTCTTCATCGGTTAAATGCCCCGGCTCAGCCTCTGACGCAATGCGGATGTTCTCATTCACCATGTCCTCGGAATTCATACCTGAAAGTACACAACTGACTTCCGGCTGATCCCACAGCCATCGCAGTCCCAGTTCTGCGGGTGTATAGCCATGACCGTCAGAGGCCAGCACTTCTTTTGCTTTATCGGGTAAATCAACCAGTTTTCCGCCCCGTAGAGGTTCCATAATAATAACCGGAATTTTTTTCTCTGCCGCTGCTTTAAGACCTCTCTTTCCTGCCTGGGTATGCTCATCCAGATAGTTATACTGAATCTGGCAGAAATCCCAATCATAGGCATCCAGAATTCTCAGGAACATTTCTGTATCTCCGTGATAAGAAAAGCCAATATTACGGATGCGCCCTTCTTCTTTCTGCCGCTTAATCCAGTCCTCAATACCCAGTGTTTGAAGTCGCTCCCATTCCGCATAATCTGTAAACATATGCATCAGATAGTAGTCAATATAGTCTGTACGGAGACGGGAAAGTTCTTCGTTAAAGGTTTTGTCAATTGCCACAGCAGAACGAATAATATACTGCGGAAGCTTGGTCGCAATATAGACCTTATCACGGCACTTATTCTCATCAAGAATCCGGCCGAGACATTCTTCACTTCCCGGGTATATGTAAGCGGTATCAAAATAATTGACACCTTTTTCGATAGCGAGCATAACTTCCTTCTCGGCTTTTTCGTAGTCGATGGCGTTGCCCTTCTTGCTGAATCTCATGCAGCCATAACCCAGCTGGGAAATTTGATTTCCGTATCGATCAAGTCTGTATTTCATATTTATTCTCTCCTAAAATTATTATTAACCCCTCTATCCTCTTAACAATCCTATCGCTTTATCCTCATCAAACTCATCTTCCAAAGCGATCAATACATCTTTAACCAGAGTATGCATATCCTGCTCCAACGGCTGACCGATCCATATTTTTAGCTGTTCGATAGCCTGACCGGTTTCAAAATTGTCCAGAAGCGCTGCTACCTGTTCCAGATCGTCTTGTGACAACTGCAGTACTTCTCCGTCAGCACTTTCAACCGCACCATATTTATCGCCGTCATTCCCTCGGAATTCTCTAAAACCTTCTTGCGTCTCATCCCATACGGCAATAAGCTCATCCCAGTGAGATTCCACATAAGCGATATCATTTGCCTTACTCTTCATCTCGTGTTCATACGCGACATCTGCCAGTTTATCTGCTCCGAG
>JAFLRO010000161.1 GCA_022511425.1 Acetatifactor sp. | reverse complement strand
GGTGGAGCGCCGGGTTATAAATCTTGTCCTTAAAGGTATCAAGGATCCACTCCAGTTTCTCCCTGATGTGAGCCTCTCCGCTCACCCGGAATAGCTCCGTGTAAGCCTCAAACACATGTAGCAACGTATTCATAGTCCGATCCGCCATAACGCCATTTTCAGAGAGCTTATCGTTATCTGTAGGCGCAAAGCTTCTGTCCAGAGCCTCCTTGTAGCCGCCCTCGTCAAAACCCTTCTCCTCGATCACCTTGAAAAGCTCCATGGCAGTGTCCAATGCCTGCTTGTCCTTTGATGCATCATAATATGAGGACAGTGCATATATAGCGAAGGCCTGATTATAGATATGCTTCGTGGTATCCTCCGGCTGTCCGTCGTAGGCCACGGACCAGAACATCCCGCCGTACTCCTTATCGAGACAGCTATCCAAAAGGAAACGGTAAGCATGCTCCGCATAGGCAAGCAGTGTCTCATCCTTTAAGGTCATATATGCATTAGAGAAAAACCACAGAATCCGGCTGTTTAAGATACAGCCCTTCACCGCTTCTTTGTCTATCTGTAAATCAGATCCCACAAAACCGTAGTAGCCCCCATTTTTTTCATCCTTAAGTCCCTTCCAGAAGGGAATGATCTCCTTTGTCAGATGCTCCCGCATCTCCTCCGCCATATTCATGCTTTTTCTCCTTTCGCCATTTCAGCAAAAACTTCACTCCGGAAAGCCACATATCCGTGCAAGCACGGTTACTTGGCTCATTACTGCGGAAACAAACTCGTGGGAGACAGTTGTCAAAGCCGCCTCCCACAGGTTATAGTAGCACCTTGCCGGAAGAATGCTGCTCTTGCATTCTTCCTGGCGAAGCATAGACTTTCTTAGCCTGCGTATTATGCAGGCTTATAAAGCCTTTTCGCCATGTTATCTTCTTCCGATCTCAGTGTCCTCGTCTCTCACCACACTGTGCTCCTTGATATAAGCCACAATCTCATCAAACTTGGTAAATGCCAGACCTACATAGCTGTCAGCCGCACCGTAGTAGATAGCAATCTTGCCGGATTCGGGATCATGAATGGTAGCGCATGGGAATACCACATTGGGCACAAAGCCCCTCTCCTCGTACCACTCCTCGGGAGTGAGCAGGAAAGTCTCGCAGCGATACTTCACGATGGAAGGGTTATCCAGATCGAGGATAGCTCCGCCGATGCTGTAAACATAGCCGTTGCAGGTGCCGCTGACACCGTGATAGAACAAAAGCCAGCCTTCGCTTGTCTCAATGGGAGCAGCGCCGCCGCCAATCTTTAAGGACTCCCACCACTCGTATCCTCTGCCCATCACATGCCTGTGTTTTCCCCAGTATACAAGGTCAGGGCTCTCGCTGATAAAGATGTCACCGAAGGGCGTGTGACCACTGTCGGAAGGTCTGCTCAACAGACAGTAATTGCCGTTGATCTTTCTGGGAAACAGAACAGCATTGCGGTTGAAAGGCAGGAACGGATTCTCTATCCTGACAAAGGTCCTGAAATCCGTAGTCTTTGCCATGCCGATTGCTGCGCCGTAGAAATCCTGACACCAGATGATGTAATAAGTGTCCTCCACCTTCACTAGTCTGGGATCATAAGCATAACGGGGCATAAAGGGCTTTCCCTCCTCGTCCACAAAGGGAATTCTGTCCTTGTCAAAATCCCAGTGGATGGCATCCTTGCTTCTGCCCAGATAAATGTAAGGAACACCGTTTGTCTGCTCACCACGGAACACACCAATAAACTCGCCATTGTAAGGCATCACCGCGCTGTTAAATATTCTGGCGACTCCCTCCACCGGATTGCGACCGATGATGGGGTTCTCGGTATATCTCCAGATAGGCGCTCCCTTGATTCCTTCAGGTCTCTCCTGCCAGGGTACATTAGGTACTGCAGGTGCAATCATTTTGATTTCGCTCATAAGCTTCTCCTTTCAATAATTTTAAGTTATTTTAGCCTTTTTTAGTCTGTTATTACTTTACCATAGTTTTCATGTGTGTGCAATATCATTTCTTCATTTCGTGATTTTATCTAATATAAACTTCTGCTTTTTGTGCATTATTTTGATTACATTACAATCCTACATTTACTAACGTTATGAAATCATTGCTTTTCTCTTTTTTAATCAATTTTAATCAATTTTAACTTGCCATACAATAATGGATATGTTATGGTGCTATCAATACATAGTATTGGAGGTCAAAATGAAAAGACAAGATTTTTTACTCACTGACCAGGCAGCTCAAATTCCCACACAGGAACTCTACCGCTTTCTATGCCTGATGGGCGGCAAGGGGATTCTCTCCGGCCAACAGGAATTTCCGGGCAACAGGAACAGCTGGGAAGAACTTAACTATATCGAAAAGATAAGCGGTCAACTCCCTGCCATCCTGGGCCTTGATTATATTGGCAACGACTTTAAGGGCGTAAATGAGCGGGCTGTCCGCTGGCATGAAAAAGGCGGTATCGTGTCCATCTGCTGGCACTGGGGAATTCCGCCCCACGGTATTGGCTACCGTTCCAGCCAGGAAAGCGTGGACATGGGGGAATTGCTGACACCGGGCACAGAATTGTATCAAGGTCTTCTGGACAATCTGGACGCGGTGGCAGTGGCATTGAAGGAACTGTGCCGTCTGGAAATTCCGGTGCTGTGGAGACCTCTGCACGAGTTCGACGGAGCATGGTTTTGGTGGGGAAAAGGAGGAGCGGAAGCCTTCAAGAGGCTGTGGCGTTTGATGTACGACAGATACACCAATTTCCACGGACTCCACAACCTAATCTGGGTTCTTGGATACAGCGGCGAAAAACACGAAGGTTGGTATCCCGGAGACGATGTGGTGGATTGTATCGGCGGTGACGCCTATTCGGAAGGTATTCACGAAGATCTTTACAACTGGGTCAAAGAACAGACAGAAAAGCAGATGCCCATTTGCCACCACGAGAACGGTCCTCTGCCAGAACCTGGACTGCTGGCAGCGAAAGGTATAGAGTGGTGTTGGTTTTTGACCTGGCATTCCATCCATATCCATGAGCAGAACAGCGGGGACTATGTGAATTATGTGTTCAATCATCCCTATGTGGTGACACTTGGACGCTTGGCGGAAATGAAGCGCAGGGTACTGGAGAAAATGTAAGTACAAAGCAGTAACTCCCGTAACATAAAGTCAAGAACATTTTCATCATTTGGGCAATTTCCCACTGATACAGTCGCCGATGATGCGGCTGACTGCACCCGCTTTCGAGAGATTATTTATTTAACAATTCAATCAAAACAATCTCCGGACGGTTATTAAAGCGTATGGGAATAATGCTATTCCCTATTCCACGGCTAACCACCATAT
>JAFLRO010000160.1 GCA_022511425.1 Acetatifactor sp. | reverse complement strand
TCTACGTAGGCAGTGGATTTCGTCTCCGTCTAAGAGCGCCGCTGAATTGTTTGTGGGGGCATACCCACCGCATGATGCCTGAAAACATCTGTGAATAGTAAACAAAATGACGTACTGGCAAGCTACAGATTACGGAAAGGTATGGATTAACATGAGCAATAAACTGAAATCCCCAAATGTTAAAAACGCTGACAGTTCCCGCCAGACAGCCCTCAAGGTGATCACATATGTCTTTCTCTCTTTCTGGGCTTTGGTGGTGCTGTTCCCCTTCTATTGGATGGTGCTGACCTCCATAAAGAGCTACAGCGCATACAATTCAGAATATATTCCCAAGCTCTATACCTTTGCACCTACGCTGCAGAATTACGCAGACGCGTTTACCGCCGTGCCGTTAGCCAAATATTTTTTCAATACCATCATCTTCACGGCCGCCACCACAGCCATCATGCTGATTGTGACCATCCTGGCCGCCTACGCTTTTGCACGGCTTGATTTCAGTGGGAAAAACCTTGTGTTCGTTTTATTTCTTTCCCTGATGATGATTCCAAACGAGCTGGTGATCATCACCAACTACGTGACCATTACCAATCTGGATCTGCGCAACACATTTACGGGCTTGATCTTGCCGTCAGTGACTTCTGTCTTTTATATTTACCTGTTGAAGGAGAATTTCGAACAGGTTCCCGACCAGCTCTACTATGCTGCCAAGGTGGACGGCACTTCGGATCTGAAATATCTGTTGAAGGTGATGATACCGCTCTGTAAACCCACCATCGTGACCATCACGATCTTAAAGGCCATCGAGTGTTGGAATTCCTACGTATGGCCCAGGCTGGTAACGGACGACCAGCAGTATTTCCTGGTCTCAAACGGCATCCAGTCCATCCGGGAAAACGGCTTCGGCCGTGAGAATATCCCGGCCATGATGGCGGCAGTGGTAGTGATTTCCGTTCCTTTGATCATTCTGTTCCTGATCTTCCGCAGGATGATCATGGCGGGCGTCTCAAGAGGAGGAACCAAGGGATGACGAAAATTTGGAAAAGAGCATGTTCCCTGCTGTTGTGCGGAGCGATGGGTATGTTTGCCCTCACCGGCTGCCATGGTGCAGTAGCGCAAGAGCAATTTGAGATCCCGGAAACATTCGATACATCGCGGCAATACGAGATTACTTTCTGGGCGAAGAATGATACGAATATAACACAGACTAAGATTTACGAGCAGGCTATCGCCGACTTTGAGACGCTGTATCCCAACATTACTGTGAATTTGCGCCTGTACACGGATTACAGCAGGATTTACAATGACGTGATCACAAATATAGCCACCAATACCACCCCAAATGTCTGCATTACCTATCCGGATCACATCGCCACCTATCTGACCGGCCGCAACAGTGTTGTTCCCCTGGATGAGCTGTTTGCGGACGAGAAATACGGTTTGGGAGGAAGCGAAGTCAGGTTTGATTCCCCGAAAACCTCGGAGATCATTCCTCAGTTTCTTGCGGAATGCCTGATTGGCGAGCAGCATTACGCCATCCCCTACATGCGCTCCACGGAGGCATGCTATATCAACAAGACCTATGTGGAGGCACTGGGATATACACTGCCGGATGCTCTCACCTGGGATTTTGTCTGGGAAGTTTCGGAGGCTGCAACGGCCAAAAATGCGGATGGCACATTCAAGGTCAACGGACAGAATGTGATGATACCTTTCATCTATAAGTCCACCGACAACATGATGATTCAGATGCTCAGGCAGAGAGGGGCAGGTTATTCTAACGATAACGCAGAAGTCGAGCTTTTCAATGACACCACGGAAGAGCTTTTGTATACCGTGGCGGAACATGCAGGGAGCGGGGCTTTCTCCACCTTCAAGATTTCCAGCTATCCTGCAAATTTCCTGAACGCCGGTCAGTGCATTTTTGCCATTGATTCCACCGCCGGCGCCACCTGGATGGGCAGCAATGCGCCGTTACTCGATATCAGCGAGGATAAGCTGGTCCAGTTTGAGACGGCAGTGATGCCCATTCCACAGTTCGATCCGGAGAATCCTGTTATGATATCCCAGGGACCTTCCGTATGTATTTTCAATAAAGAAGATCCCCAGGAGGTTCTGGCTTCCTGGCTTTTCGCCCAGTACCTTTTGACGAACCAGGTACAGATCGCATACGCGGGGACGGAAGGATATGTTCCCGTGACTTCTAAGGCTCAGGAAAGTCCTGAGTATCAGGATTATCTGTCACGGAGCGGCGAGGACAACAACACCTATTATGACATCAAGATTCAGGCTACAAAGCTTCTGCTGGAGCATACCGATAACACCTTTGTGACGCCTGTGTTTAACGGCTCTGCTTCCCTGCGGGAGGCTGCCGGACATCTGATTGAGAGTGTGACTAATTCCGTCAGAAGGAAGCAGACGGTGGATGATGCGTATATGGAGAAGCTTTACAGAGATACTACTTCCCTGTATCATCTGGATCAGTTAAGGGGTCCGGGCGATACGGTTTTGGGAAAAGATGCACTGGGAGCGCTTCCCGCCACCTCAGTGGTCCTGCTTAGCGCTCTTGCAGGGGTCTGGATTCTGATTATTATATATGTGTCGTTTGATGTAATGAAAAAGAAAAAAACTATTAATAAATCAGTTACCCATTGATTTCTCTTTCATTTAGTGTATAATGGCTATGTAATATACAACGCATGTTAACGAGGAGGAAAAAACATGAAAAAGTCAATTCGTATTGCAACATCTCTTACGCTGGCACTCGTTCTTGGTATCTTCGCTCTGACCGGATGCGGTTCAGGAGATGAAGGCGGCATGACTCACGAGGAGTACATGGCTGCCGAGATGGATTCTGAGGTGGAAATCGTCACCTATGTTCAGGCTAAGCAGTCCTGGTGGGAAAATCAGGCCACCGTTTATGCCCAGAGCAAGGACGGAGCATATTTCATCTATAACATGACCTGCTCCGAGGAGGACTATGCTAAGCTGACCCAGGGAACCAAGATCAAAGTCACCGGTTACAAGACTGAGTGGTCCGGCGAAGTCGAGATTGCCGCAGGCGCTACTTTTGAAATCTTAGGCGGCGACACTTATGTGGCATCTGCCACTGACGTGACCAGCCTGCTGGGAACCGACGAGCTGATCGATCACCAGAATGAGTTTGTATCCTTCAAGGGTATGACTGTAGAGGCTTCCAAGGATAAAGATGGAAACGATGTAGCTTTCCTGTACAGAGACAATGGTTCCGGCATGGACGGAGACGATCTGTACTTCAATGTTTCCGTGAATGGTGCAACCTACACCTTCACTGTTGAGTCCTATCTGTGCGACAACACCACCGATGTCTATGCGGCAGTAAAGGCTCTGAACATCGGCGATGTGATCGA
>JAFLRO010000016.1 GCA_022511425.1 Acetatifactor sp. | reverse complement strand
ATTCTTTTCACCTCCAATACTTTGTGATTTTCTCTATCTTCAAGATAAGTGCTGCCCGCACTTATCCTGAAAGAATCAGTTTAAGTACTTGCTGCAACTTATCTTGGTCTTATTATGACCTGGGAAAAACAAAATATGTTGGAAAGTTTTGGGGGAAAAATAGAGTTTGCATATTCTGATATATTATGATATAGTTGCTTTAATGCTTTAAACTTACAAAGCGATAAAGATATTTCTACTATATTTATTACATAAGTTTGGAGGGAATTATGAAACTTATACTTTTAATCATCTATTTTGCCGTCATGGTGGGCATCGGGCTCTACTGCCGTAAGCATTCCACGGATGTAAACGGTTTTGTGTTGGGAGGACGATCTGTGGGTCCGTGGCTCACTGCTTTTGCATATGGCACATCGTATTTTTCAGCAGTGGTGTTTGTGGGATACGCAGGGCAGTTCGGCTGGAGATTTGGCGTAGCAGCCACTTGGGCGGGTATCGGAAACGCCGTCATCGGTTCCCTGTTGGCATGGGCAGTGTTGGGCAGAAGGACCCGGATCATGACTCAGCAGCTTAATTCCGCTACCATGCCCCAGTTCTTCGGGGAACGTTTCGGCAGCAAGCCTTTAAAAATAGGTGCTTCCGTTATTATTTTCATTTTCCTGATTCCTTACACCGCATCGCTGTACAATGGTCTGTCGCGGCTGTTCGGCATGGCGTTCGATATTGATTATTCCGTATGTATTATTCTGATGGCAGTGCTGACCGCTGTCTATGTGATTGCTGGAGGATATATGGCCACAGCTATCAATGACTTTATTCAGGGCATCATTATGCTTGTCGGTATTGTTGCCGTGATTGCGGCAGTGCTGAACAGTAAAGGTGGCTTCATGACGGCGCTGGACAGCCTGGCGAGAGTTTCAGATGATACTGTGGCTTCTACGCCCGGTGTCTTTGCCTCCTTCTTTGGGCCGGATCCCCTGAACCTGCTGTTTGTTGTAATTCTGACATCCCTAGGCACTTGGGGACTGCCTCAGATGGTGCAGAAATTTTATGCCATAAAAAACGAGGAAGCCATAAAAAAAGGTACCATTATATCCACATTCTTTGCATTGGTAGTAGCCGGCGGCAGTTATTTTCTGGGCGGCTTTGGCAGATTGTTCTCCGGTCAGGTGGATCCGGTGGCAGACGGCTATGATTCCATCATTCCTGCCATGCTCTCCAATCTGTCACCGCTTCTGATCGCACTGGTGGTAATCCTGGTATTGTCTGCGTCCATGTCTACGCTGTCATCACTGGTCATGGCCTCCAGTTCCACGTTGACGATTGACTTTTTCAAGGAATTGATCTGGAAGAAGATGGACGACAAGAAGCAGGTGCTGTCTATCAGGCTTCTCGTAGTGGTGTTTATCGCCATTTCTTCCGTGCTGGCTCTGATTCAGTACAGCAGCTCTGTAACCTTTATTGCTCAGCTCATGGGTGTGTCATGGGGAGCGTTGGCAGGTTCCTTCCTGGCTCCTTTCCTGTACTCTCTGTACAGCAAGCGTGTCACAAAGGCTTCCTGTTGGGTCTGCTTTTTGTTCAGTTCCATTCTGATGGTGGCTAATATTTTCTGGAAAGCATATTTCCCTGCTATCATGCAGTCACCCATCAACTGCGGAGCCATCGCCATGCTTGCAGGTCTTGTCATTGTGCCCATTGTGAGTCTTTTTACTCCAAAACCGGACAAGGCTCTGGTGGAAAATGCCTTTGCCTGCTATGAAAAGGAAACCGTGGTGGCTCAGAAGACCAGTCTGGGCAGGCAGGAGTGAATTTATTCTATTTGATAATAAATATAAGAGAGCAAAAAAAAGAAAGATATTAATAAAGATATTAATAAATAAGAAAGTTCTTTTCAATATGGCTTTTTTATGGTATACTATGCACAGTATATTTTCTCATGGCCCCACACTCAGTAGTGTGGGGAGTTTGAGTGGGATGGTTTTTAGCAACGAATTCTGGAGGATAAGAAAATGAAATTGAGTGTGAGTGCCAAAGTTTTATTGCTTTCTGTTTTGCCATTGCTGGGACTGGGAATTGCAATCCTGGTTGTCAGTAATCTAACGGTTACCAGTGTGGTGACATCGACACTTGAGAATGGACTGCGAAGTACAGCGGTAGCAATGGTCAATTCCCTGGAGGATGTTAACGACGCTCCGTTCTATATCAGTGAAGATGATGATTTGTACAAGGGTGATTACAATGTCACCTCACATACAGCGCTGGCAGATGAAGTAAAGGTTGCGGGCGGTACGGATATTACAGTTTTTTATGGCCAAATGCGTTATATGACTTCCATTTTAAATGAAGACGGCTCCCGTGCCATAAAAACGCAGGCGGACGATCCGGCAATTATCAGGAATGTACTGAACGGCGGGCAGGAATATTTTTCCACATCAGTAACCGTAAGAGGAAGCAAATATTTCGGTTATTATGTACCCCTTGTTGACCCCACCACGGGTCAGGTTGTCGGTATGGTATCTGCTATCATGCCTCAGGCTGATGCGAAGAGTCATATTAACAGCATTTTATATACAATTGGAGGTATAGTCATAGCTGTCATGGCTGTATGCATAGTAATCGTTCTCATAGTAGTAGGCGGTCTGTCCAAGAAACTCAAAGCATGCATCGGCGGATTGTCACAGCTTTCAGAGGGCAAGCTCAATTTCCTGTTTGGTGACGAGCTGCTTGGCGGAACGGATGAGATCGGTGAGATCTGCAGGACCGTCAAAAAGGTGAGAGAGGAACTGAAGGTTATTGTTTCCGATATTAAAGAGGTCAGTAATGAATTGCTAGAGGAATCTAAATCGCTCAGTGAGAAGACTAATGATACAAGTGACCACGTGGATCAGATGGAGAAGGCGATAGGCGAGATTGCGATCGGCGCTACAAGCCAGGCGCAAGAGACGACTGATGCTACAGAGAATATTATTACAATGGGTAATATGATCGAAGAGACAGTTGATGAGCTGGGTGGTTTGAGTGAGAGTGCTAAGTCCATGAAAGAGCGTGGTGAGGCTGCAATCGAAGCGCTTCATGAGCTGCAGGATACCAACAAGAAGACAAGTTCTTCCATCGACATTATCTATGAGCAGACTAATGTGACCAATGAATCTGCACAGAAGATTAAAGAAGCAACCACATTGATTACCGATATTGCGGGGGAGACGAACCTGCTTTCACTGAATGCTTCCATTGAAGCAGCACGCGCTGGCGAACAGGGTAGAGGTTTTGCTGTAGTTGCGGCACAGATTCAGAAGCTTGCAGAGCAGTCCGATGAATCCGCTAAGCAGATTGAGAGTATTGTTTTATCCCTGATATCAGATTCCGATAAAGCGGTTTCCATAATGAGTGAAGTAAAAGAGATTATGGAACAGCAGAGTGAGAATGTTGCCAACACGAATACACAGGTCAACAATCTGCTGCAGGATGTAGAACAGTCCCTTTCAGGAATCGAGCAAGTGGTTTCCAAGACGAATGCAATCAATGATGTGAGATCCAGCGTGGTAGATACGGTGCAGAACCTGTCAGCAATTGCAGAGGAGAATGCGGCAAGTTCACAGCAGACATCGGCCTCTGTCACGGAAATCAACGGTATTGTCAGTGAAATTGCTGATAAATCAACGGAACTTAAGGACATCGCCCACAGACTGGACGAATGTGTATCAATTTTCTCAATTTAATGTGCTGAACATAAAGCATGATATAATTCTACAATGACTGTGACTGTGTTCTGCTGTCATTGCGGAACAGTTGACATAGAGATGAGGCACAGGCGATTGAAGGAGGAAATATAGCAATGAGTTTACAGGTGGAAAAATTAGAGAACAATATGGCAAAACTGACCATCGAGGTATCTGCCGAAGAGTTTGAAAAAGCCATTGAAGGGGCATATCAGAAGAGCAAGAATAAGATCAGCATTCCCGGATTCCGTAAGGGCAAGGCTCCCCGCAAAATGATTGAGCAAATGTACGGAAAAGAGATATTCTACGAGGACGCTGCCAACGCGCTGGTTCCTGACGCTTATGATAAGGCACTGGAGGAGTGTACCGAGGAGATTGTCTCCTCCCCTAAGGTCGATCTGGTTCAGGCAGAAGCGGGCAAGCCTTTTATCTTTACTGCTGAAGTGGCACTGAAACCTCCTGTGACCCTGGGTAAGTACAAGGGTGTGAAGATAGATAAAGTCGATGTGGATGTGACCGAGGATGAGATCACTGCAGAAATCGAGCGGGAGAGAGAAAAGAATTCTAGAACCATTGATGTGGCAGACAGGGCAGTAAAGGATGGAGATATTGCCACAATTGATTTTGAAGGTTTTGTGGACGGTGTGGCCTTTGAGGGAGGAAAGGGAGAGGATTATCCCCTGACCATCGGCTCTCATGCCTTTATTCCCGGTTTTGAGGAAGCTCTGGTAGGCGCAGAAATTGGCAAGGAGACGGATGTGAATGTCACCTTCCCTGAGGATTATCAGGCAGCTGAACTGGCAGGCAAGGCAGCAGTGTTTAAATGCACCGTGAAGAAGCTTCAGGAGAAGCAGCTTCCTGAGTTGGATGATGATTTTGTCAGCGAGGTCTCAGACGAGAGCGATACTGTTGAGGAATACAGAGAGGAAATCAAGAAAAAGATCTCTGAAAGAAAGACTGCCAACGCAAAGAATATTAAGGAGGATGCTGCCATCGAGGCTGTTATTGCCGACGCAAAGATGGACATCCCCGATGCTATGTTAGATACTCAGCAGAGGCAGATGGTTCAGGAGTACGCCCAGAGGCTTCAGTCCCAGGGTATTTCTATGGAACAGTACATGCAGTTTACGGGTACGACCTCTCAGATGCTCTTAGAGCAGGTGAAGCCCCAGGCGTTAAAGAGGATTCAGTCCAGACTGGTGCTGGAAGCTGTGGCCGCAGCAGAAAATCTGACCGCTACCGAGGAGGAGTACGAGGAAGAGATCAAAGTCATGGGCGAGGCCTATCAGATGGAGCCCGACAAAGTCAAAGAGCTCTTGGGTGAGAGCGGTGTGAAACAGGTAATGGATGATCTGGCAGTGAGAAAGGCAGTGGACTTTGTGGTAGAGAACGCCAAGGAGTCAAAGCCTGCTGGAAAGAAGAGTGCTAAGAAGGCAAAGGATTCCGAAACTGCAGAGGAGTAATACTTTACAAAGGATTATGCGGTTGTGCTCTCCGAGGGTACAGCCGCTGTGTTTGTGTAATTAATTTTTTCTTAAATAATAGCATATGCGTTGAAAATCCCATCAAACTGGGATATGATGTGTATTAGGTGTTTTATTTGGAAAAAACAGGAAATGGAGGAAATAAAATGAGTTTAGTGCCTTATGTCATTGAACAGACAAGCAAAGGAGAGCGGTCTTACGACATTTATTCCCGGCTTTTAAAGGATAGAATCATATTCCTTGGCGAAGAGGTAAATGATACTTCTGCCAGTATTGTGGTAGCACAGCTATTGTTTCTTGAGGCGGAAGATCCGGAGAAGGATATCCATCTTTATATCAACAGTCCCGGCGGCGCAATCACCGCGGGAATGGCAATCTATGACACTATGAACTATATCAAATGTGACGTGTCCACTGTATGTATCGGCATGGCAGCCAGCATGGGAGCGTTTCTGCTCTCCGGCGGAGCAAAGGGAAAGCGATTTGCACTGCCCAATGCAGAGATCATGATCCATCAGCCTCTGGGCGGCACCAAGGGTCAGGCTACGGAGATTGAGATTGCTGCAAGGCATATCTTAAAGACGAAGGAGAAGTTGAACCGTATGCTGGCGGAGAACACAGGCAAGGATTATGAGACCATCTGTGCAGACACAGAGCGCGATAACTGGATGAGTGCCCAGGAAGCTCTTGACTACGGCCTGATCGATATGGTCATTGCCTCCCACGATGCGGCGAAATAAATTTGATGAAAATGATACCTAAATAGGTAATATAACAGGAGTAAGGAAAAGAATGGCAGGAAAAATGACAGGAAACGATATCAGGTGCTCCTTTTGCAACAAGACCCAGGGTCAGGTTCGCAAACTGATCGCAGGTCCGGCGGGAGTTTACATCTGCGATGAGTGTATTGACATATGTGCTGATATCCTGGAGGAGGAGCTGGAAGACGATGAAGTGGAGGCATCAAGCCATCCCGACATCAATCTTCTCAAACCTATTCAGATCAAGAAATTTCTGGATGAATATGTGGTAGGTCAGGAGGAAGCAAAAAAGGTTCTGGCCGTGTCCGTGTACAACCATTATAAGAGAGTGACTGCGCCCAAGGATCTGGACGATGTGGAACTCCAGAAAAGTAATATCATAATGGTTGGACCCACGGGTTCAGGAAAGACTTATTTGGCTCAGACTCTGGCAAAGATCATCAATGTGCCCTTTGCTATTGCTGATGCCACAACGCTGACTGAGGCTGGCTATGTTGGCGAGGATGTAGAAAATATACTGTTGAAGCTGATTCAGGCTGCCGATTATGATGTGGAACGTGCACAGTATGGTATCATCTATATTGACGAGATTGATAAGATTACCAAGAAGGGCGAAAACGTATCCATTACCCGTGATGTATCCGGAGAGGGAGTTCAGCAGGCGTTGCTTAAGATCGTTGAGGGAACAGTGGCCAGTGTTCCGCCCCAGGGTGGCAGAAAGCATCCTCATCAGGAGCTGATTACCATTGACACCTCCAACATCCTCTTCATCTGCGGAGGAGCCTTTGACGGTCTGGACAAGATTGTGGAAGCGAGATTGGACCGCAAGGCGATCGGTTTCAACACCGAGGTGACCCAGAAGAGCAATAAAGAGCTCAGCGATCTTCTGCAGGAGGTGACTCCACAGGATCTGGTGAAGTTCGGTCTGATTCCCGAATTTGTGGGCCGTGTGCCTATCTGCGTATCCCTGCAGGGTCTGGATAAAGAGGCTTTAGTCCGCATCCTGAAGGAGCCAAAGAACGCTCTGATTAAGCAGTATCAGAAGCTGTTTGACATGGATGATGTTGAGTTGACCTTTGAAGATGACGCTATTCTGGCCATTGCAGAGAAGGCCTTTGAACGCAAGACCGGAGCCAGGGGTCTGCGCTCCATTATGGAGAGCGTCATGATGGATACCATGTATCAGATTCCCTCTGATGATACGATTCAGGCATGTGTAATTACAAAGGAGGCAGTGGAGGGCAAGAGCAATCCTCTGACCATCCATCAGAACGGTACCAGGGAAAATCTCAACACTGCGATATGATGGATAAATCACACGACGGTCACGCCTGTGTGGATGAGAAGCGCCGTCCATGTGACGGCGTTAACTTGTTTTTAGAGAGTGCAGGTTGTTACAAAAGTTATAGCGCTTGTCCGGCAATGGCTGGAACAGAGTGCAGATCTGCCGGGACAGTGAGCGCGGAACGAAAGATGCGCGCAAGATGGGAGAAACAGATGATCATTAAAAATGTCAGCCTGGAGACTGTGTGCGGCATCACCAGCAAGCTACCCCAGAATACCCGACCGGAGGTAGCCTTTGCTGGAAAGAGTAATGTGGGAAAATCCTCGCTGATCAATGCCCTGATGAACCGCAAGTCTTTGGCAAGGACCAGCGCCCAGCCGGGCAAGACTCAGACTATCAACTACTATAATATAAATGATGCAATTTACTTTGTGGATCTGCCCGGCTACGGTTATGCCAAGACAAGCGAAAGCGTACGTGCACAGTGGGGGAAGATGATTGAGAATTACCTACATAAGTCTAAGCAACTGAGACGGGTATTTTTACTGCTCGACATCCGTCATGCCCCCTCCGAGAATGACAGAATCATGTATAAATGGATATGTGACAGCGGTTATCATCCTGTGGTCATTGCAACTAAGCTGGATAAGATCAACCGCAGCCAGATCCAGAAGCAGATGAAACTGATACGCACCGGGCTGGATGCGGCACCGGATACGGTTATCCTGCCCTTTTCGGCGCAGACCAAGCAGGGAAGGGATGAAATATACGAGATTTTAGATTGTATTCTAGAGGAAGAGTTTTGATTATTCCATTCAATTACTTATTTTATGCCCGCCGCTATGGGCAAGGGGTATCGTTATGAAAAAATACTGTAAGGCTTTGGTAAATCTGGTCATCGCACTGGTTATTCTTCTGGGAATTATCTTTCTGGTTCCCAGGATGTTGATGTTTTTTCTGCCGTTTGTTATAGGCTGGATCATTGCACTGATGGCATCTCCGTTGGTACGTTTCTTTGAAGAAAAGATCAAGCTGAAGAGAAAAATTGGCAGTGCATTTGTTATCATAGCGGTGATTGCATTGCTGGTATTACTGATTTATTTTGTCATCGCCTGGCTGACGGAGCAGGTGGGTGGATTATTGACGGCGCTTCCGGACATGTGGGCAGGGATGGAGGCAGATATAAACAACATGGGAGAGAGTCTGAGTTCGCTGCTGGAAAAGCTTCCCGGCGATACCAAGGTAAACCTGAACAGTCTGACAGACAACTTAGGCAACTATATGGGCGGCCTCTTCGAGCGGATTGGTACGCCGACTATTGAAGCCGCAGGCAATTTGGCATTACAGCTGCCATCCATATTTATCGGTGTGATTATGGCGCTTTTGTCGGCATACTTTTTTGTGGCCGAGCATCAGCAGATCAACGAGTGGTTCCGTAAGCACACACCTGCTACTATACAGCTTTACTATAGCATGGTACGTCGCAGCCTGGTAAAATCTGTGGGCGGATATTTGAAGGCTCAGCTGAAGATTGAAGTCTGGATGTATCTGTTGCTTGTGTTAGGGCTTGGCGTATTGGGGGTAAATTATTATGCACTGATCGCACTGGGGATTGCCATATTGGATTTTCTACCATTTCTTGGGACGGGTACAGTGCTGATCCCTTGGGCTGTTATAAAGATATTTGCAGCGGACTATAAGACTGCTGTGGGTTTGTTGATCATCTGGTGCGGTGGCCAGCTGGCCCGGCAGCTGATTCAGCCAAAGATCGTGGGAGACTCCATTGGTGTACCTCCCCTGCCAACACTGGTGCTTTTGTATGTAGGATATCAGGTCGGCGGTGTGGTGGGTATGATCATTGCAGTGCCTCTGGGACTTCTGGTGTATACAATGTACCAGGAGGGAGTTTTTAACGGTATCAAAGACAGTTTGTTGATTTTGGTTGCCGGTATTAATCGATTTCGACATCTCCACAAGGAAGACATGTTCGAGGTGGAGGAGATGGCCATACATGGCGAGGAGGCATTCCGGAAGGTGGAGGAGCAGAAGCTGAAGGAAGAGCAGGAAAGAGCAGCGGGGAAGCGCACCCGAAAAGAAGCCAGACGGAAGCGTAGGAACGGGAAAGAGGAATGATGTTTACTTCTTAATTTTATTATTTTTGAAACTTTTGAGCCTAAATACAGTCTATAAAAGCAGAGAGCATTTTTGTGCCTTCTGCTTTTTTTATGTAACAAGAAACCTTTTATTAATATGCAACTTTGATGCAAATATGTATGCAAATTTGATACAAAGAGGTTTTAAAATATACTGTAGAAAATTGACAAACCATGTATATTATCGATAGAGCGGTACTTAAGCAGACAACAGAACGGCAAGTGTGGAGTATTGTAAGTTTTTCTGGAATGAGGAGGAGCACGATGGAAAAAAAGGTTTTAGTGTTTAACAACAATACGGGAATTGCGGAGAAGATGGAACCCTTGCTGGAAGGGGAAGGGCTGAAAACTGTGGTGGCTGCAGATGTGAAGCAGCTGCGCAGAGTGTTAGACCAGGAGAAATTTCACCTTATGCTGATTGATGTTGAATTGAATGACAAAGGGTGGGATAAAGGGATTGAATTGATCGCAAATCTGAGAAAGAGCAGCAGTATCCCTCTGCTCGTGGTATCAAGTCAGTCGGCTGAAACGGCAAAAATAATGGCCTTGGAAGCCGGAGCAGACGATTATGTGACAGCGGACTGTAACCCTTTGGAGCTGTTGGCAAGGGTAAAATCCCAACTTCGTCGGTATACCCAGCTTGTCAGCATGTGTTCCAAGATAGACCGTGTTTACAAAGTGGATGAGTTGGTGATTGACGATATTCAAAGGACAGTGACTGTGGAGGGAAAGGGAGTGCGGCTGACTCCTATTGAATATAAGATTCTGCGGCTTTTGGTGCAGCAGAGGGGGAAGGTGCTGTCGAACAGTCAGATTTATGAAAATATATGGCATATGCAGGCTATTGGAGCGGATAATACCATAGCAGTGCATGTTCGGCATATTCGGGAGAAGATTGAGAGAAATCCTAAGGAGCCTAGATATTTGAAGGCTGTTTGGGGGAATGGATACAAGGTGGGATGAACGCGTAGTATATTGGTAACATAGTTCTCAAGGCAGGCTGGGGTGGTCTGCCTTTTGTGTTTTTTCCACAAGTGACGACACCGTGCGGCGGGTATGCCCACGCAAACGCGGCAACGCTCCGGTGAACTAACTGCTAACTTCGACTAAGGCGTGGAAGGGCATCACGCCTAAGTCTGCGTAAGCAGTGGATTTCACCTCCGTCTAAGTGCGCCGCTGAATTGTTTGCGCGAGCATACCCACCGCACGGTGCCTGTTGGTTGCGTATATGGAAAAGATGGTATCAATTAATAAACCATACAGAAAGGATTGACAAAGTGGGTGGTATAAATTATTGTATTAACAATGAAATACAATGAATGAGGTGTGACCTTGGGAAGGGCTGAAGAATGAGTAATGTGTATGCGGGCGGACAGGGAGAAGAAGCTCTGAAGGGAGGGCGTAGAGGTATCAGTGGAAGCACGGTGAAGCTGGTGGGGATTGTCACTATGTTTATTGATCATCTTGCAGCGGCCGTGCTGTTTAGAGTCATTTTCAGGATTCTTATGACTGATGGGAGAACGGATCGGTTTTACGATTTGTACTCAATATATTCTGCTATGCGGACAGTGGGGAGGTTGGGTTTTCCCATTTTCTGTTTTTTGTTGGTGGAGGGATTTGACAAGACCAGGAGCAGGGCTAAATATGCATTGAGGCTGGGTATATTTGCTCTTATTTCGGAAATTCCATTTGATTTGGCTTTCAAAGCAAAGGTACTGGAGTTTGGCTATCAGAATGTTTATTTTACACTGTTTTTTGGGATGTTGGCTCTGTGTGCCTATGACTTTCTGCAGAAGCATAAATTGCCAACTGTAATGAGGTGGCTGATGTGTGTCGCTGGAGTTGTGATTCCCGGGGCATGGCTGACGCGGTTTTCATGGCAATACGTTCAAAGATATGTCCTGCAATATATTAGCATATCCATAGAGGAGAAGATCGCAGCGGCTGTGGTCTTTTTGGGAATTTGTATTCTGATTGTGGTTCTGCTTTTGTTATATGGAAGGCGCATGGGAACGGACAAGGCCCTGACTGTCGGTACAAATCTGGTGGTATTGTTCCTGCTCATGTGGCTGGCTGATCTATTGCATACGGATTACTCAGGGATGGGAGTTTTGACCATTACGGTCATTTATGTATTCCGTAGATATAAGGTACTGGCCATGGCGGGGGGCTGTATAGTGCTGACGATGATGAGTCTCAATGAGGTTTCAGCTTTTTTGACTCTGATTCCAATAGCAAAGTACAATGGCAAAAGGGGGCTTAAGCTGAAATATTTCTTCTATGCCTTTTATCCGGTGCATTTATTACTGTTGTGGCTGGTGACATGGTTCATGGGAACATCATCCATTCCTGTTTTTTGATTTAACAATAATTTATGTATCTGAGTGAAGAGGAGAAAACGATGCTGGAAGTTACAGGTCTGACAAAAAAATATGGGAAGACATTAGCCGTGGATCAGGTGAGTTTCACTGTACCTGACGGGCGGGTAGGAATTTTGTTAGGACCCAACGGTGCGGGAAAATCAACGGTTATCAAGAGCATTGCCGGACTTTTGAGGTACTCGGGAAGCATACGCATACAGGGGAAGGATGCCCGGCTCGTTGATGCGAAGAAAAGTTTTGCCTATGTGCCGGAGATTCCCTATATGTACGAGGCACTGACTGTACGGGAGCACATGGAGTTCATCATCAAAGCCTACGGAGTAGAGACTTCCACTGAGGAGATCGATCGGCTTTTTGAACTCTTTGAGTTGGCTGACAAGCAGGAGAAGCTGGGCGGTGAGTTGTCTAAGGGTATGATGCAGAAGGTCAGTATATGCTGTGCTCTGATTATCAAGCCCAAGGTGATTCTGCTGGACGAACCCATGGTAGGATTGGATCCGGCAGCTATCAAGGAACTAAAGGCAGTGATTTTGCAGTTGAGGGAACAGGGCTGCACTGTGCTGATCAGTACTCATATGCTGGAGATGGTGAGGGAGCTGTGGGATGTGACCTTTGTCATGGATAACGGGCATATCCTGGGCGCGTACGATCGGGACAGTGTAGGGAATGAGGATCTGGAGCAACTGTTTTTCTCCGTCACCGGTCAGGGAGACCGGAATCAAGCGCCGGACGATGAGCCGAACCGGGTTACAGATGAGGGGAGGCCGCAGTGATGAAGGCGATCTGGTTTTTATATCGGCGAATATTTGTGAATCGGGTAAAAAAGGCGCTGCACCGGCCGGGCACTTATGTTTATTTTGTGATTCTGCTGTTCTATCTGGTGGCTATGCCCCTGTCTCTTCGACTTTTTATGCAAGACATGAATATGGACTCTCCGACAGGGATGGCGTCCATATTGACGATGCTGGCCTTCTGGTCGATACCGGCAAATCTCATTGCCTATGCCAGGCGAAAGGGGTTGGTATTCAGAAACGGTGATGTGCACTTTTTGTTTTCCGCGCCTTTAAGCCCCAAGCTGATACTTCTGTTCACCCGGGCGAAGAATATTTTGATGGAAGTAGTTCTCGTTGTTTTCGCGCTGTTCTGCGGTGCTTTCCTGTTTAGGGCATCCGCATGGCAACTGGTGCTCTACGGAATATTGGCGCTGGTGCTCCAGAAGATGTTGGAGGGCAGTATCATGTTGCTGCTCTACGGCTCTGAAAGAATGGGAGAAAACGGACGGAAGGCTGTGATAGCAGTTGCTTACGGACTGGTGGGAATTCTGGTTATCATTGGCCTGTATACCTATGTGAGGGAGGGGCTGACCCGGGGCAGTGTCCAGAGCTTTC
The DNA here is from genome assembly GCA_022511425.1 of Acetatifactor sp. Classification (GTDB taxonomy): domain Bacteria; phylum Bacillota; class Clostridia; order Lachnospirales; family Lachnospiraceae; genus Acetatifactor. The sequence continues at coordinate 30,395 of JAFLRO010000016.1, read as the reverse complement.
TGCACAGTGACATGGTTCAGATGGTTCCGCTGGTGGGATGGTATATAGCTGTGATTCATCTGATTTTTTTAGGACCCACAACCGTGAATCTGACCGCAACGGTTCTTTATCTTTTAACGCTGGCATCAACAGTTGCAGCAGCAGTACGGCTGCGCTGCAACGGCGGGTACTATGAGGATGCCATGAAGTTTGCCGACGACTATGAGGAGATTCTTACCAGCAGACGGCGGGGTGTCATGAAGACCAGGACGGGTGTCCGGGTAAAACGAAGGAAGGTCAATGCCGCCTGGCGCGGCAGCGGCGCTAAGGCGTTGTTTTTCAGGCAGCTTCTGGAATACAAAAAGAGCAGGTTCTTTATCTTTGATATTAACACATTGATGGCAGCAATCGGTGGCGCAGGTATCGCTTATTACGTCTGGAACATGTACCGCGGAGGACAAGCGGCAGAACTGGAGCTTTGGCAGTATTTTATTATTCCGGGGGTCTCGGCTTATGTGATTTTTATTTTTACGGCTTATGGGGGAAAGTGGGTGAAGGAGCTTCGTTCTCCATATACTTATCTAATCCCGGATTATCCTTTTCGGAAAATGGTGTATGCCACGGCAATGCAGCATGTCCAGAGTCTTGTGAACGGCTGTCTGATCACGATACCCGGTGCGGTAGTCATGGGTATGCCCTTTCCGATGGCAGTTTTATGTGTTCTTAGTTATGTTCTGATTATGGCAAACCGTCTCTATGCCACTGCGGTGGCGGAGGCTGCTTTATCCGATTCACTGGGACAGACAGCGAAGCAGCTGCTTCAGATGTTATTTCAGGGAATCGCCATTACTATGGCCGTCATGGGGGCTATTCTGGGTATGCAGGTGGGCGGTGAGTTACTGGGCTTTGTTTTGCTGGATCTGTTTTTACTGTTGGTGACCCTGATTTTTATGGTGATTGCAGCGCTGAACTTTGACGCTATTCAGGTATAGCATGTGAGTATTGGCATAGTCGGGTGTAATTTACAGGGTTTACATGAGACAAGTGACCATTGGATCCACAGGAAAACTGGAAGTTTTGTGCAGGAAGTGAAAGTTTTGTGCAGGAAGTTGGTTGACGAATTCCTTGTTTATGGGTAAAATAATGATAATAATTCCTTAGCTTGGGAACGGAGGATATTTTTATGCAGATGCCTGTTTTTGAGAAATATATTGATCAGTTGATTGAGAAGAGTACCTTGGATGTGCCTGTTTGGAACATTGAGAAGGCTATGGCAGGAAAAGCTGGTGGATGGAATTATATCGACGGCTGTATGATTCTGGCATTGCTGGAAATCTATAAAGCTACCGGTGAAGAGAAGTACTATAAGTTTGCCGATGCTTTTATAGATCATCGGGTAAATGAAGACGGCACCATCAATGGATATGATCCCCTGGAATATAATATTGACAATGTGAATGCGGGAAAGACGCTGTTTGCCCTGTATGAGATAAACGGTAAGGAAAAGTACCGTCGGGCAATCGAGCTGATATACAGTCAGGTGAAGAACCAGCCCCGGACGGCTGAGGGGAATTTCTGGCATAAAAAGATTTACCCCAACCAGGTGTGGCTGGATGGTATGTATATGGGACAGCCTTTCTACATGGAATATGAGACTAAGTTTAACAATAAGAAGAATTATGGAGATATATTTGCTCAGTTTGGCAACGTAGTTGAATGTATGCGGGATAAGAATACAGGGCTGTATTATCATGGATATGATGCCTCCCGTCAGGCCTTCTGGTGTGACAAGGATACAGGGCTTTCTCAAAATTTCTGGCTGCGTGCGCTGGGATGGTATTCCATGGCCTTACTGGATACTCTGGATAAGTGTGAAGTTTTTAAGGAGTGTCAAAAAGAGTACACTTTCCTGGAGAAGACCTTTGTACAGTTAATGGACGATATGCTGAAATTTCAGGATGAGAGCGGCATGTGGTATCAGCTTCCTGCGCTGGGAGGAAAGGAACCCAATTACTTGGAAACCAGCGGAAGCGCAATTATGTCATACTCTCTGCTAAAGGGTGTACGGCTGGGATTTCTGCCTGAGAGTTACAGACAGTACGGTGTGAAGGCTTTTGAGGGAATCTGCAATAAATATCTGAAAGAAACAGAAAACGGTTTGAATCTGGGCGGTATCTGCCTAGTGGCAGGTCTGGGTCCCGAGGAGAACCGGCGTAGGGACGGCTCCTTTGAGTACTATATGTCTGAGCCTGTGGTGGAGAATGACGCAAAGGGTGTTGGTCCTCTATTGCTGGCATATACAGAATTGCGCCGACTGGACTGACAAATATTTCATAGGGTCAGGATACCCAGATGCTCCAGCAGAATCTTTGATCCGATAAGGATCAGGATGGCACCGCCGGCAAGCTCGGCTCCGGACTTGTATTTCATACCGAATATGTTGCCCACCTTGACTCCTAGGGCGGAAAGGATGAAAGTGGTGACTCCGATAAAGGAAACCGCGGGTATGATGTCCACCTGAAGGAAGGCGTAGGTGATACCTACAGCTAAGGCATCAATGCTGGTGGCTACCGCCAGCAGGAACATAGATTTCATAGTTAGCGAATCATCGGCCTTCTCATCACCTTTGGAGAGGGCCTCTTTTATCATATTGACTCCAATCATCATCAACAGCACAAAGGCGATCCAATGATCAATGGCCTCTACAGCCTGTTTGAACTGGCTGCCCAGCAGATAGCCCAGCAGTGGCATAAACGCCTGGAAACCGCCGAACCACAGCCCCACGATGCAGGCTTTTTTCAGAGTGATCTTTTTTAAGGCCAGCCCCTTGCAGATGGACACAGCGAAAGCGTCCATGGAAAGTCCTACAGCGGTGATGAACAAAGTAAGTAAACTCATGAATTTTCTCCTAAAAAATACTGCCATCCGGATGAATCATCCGGTGGCAGTATTCTGTCTCGTGGTCTTAAGCTACTACTGTAACATTGGTAGCGCGGATCTTCTCACTGTTCTGAGGATCAGCCTCGGTATCGAAAGTAACCTTCTGACCTTCCTCCAGGGACTTGAAGCCCTCAGCATTGATAGCGGAGAAGTGTACGAAAACCTCTGTGCCATCAGCATCATTGGTGATAAAACCGTAACCCTTCTGTGCGTTGAACCACTTAACTGTACCGTTGTTCATTTCAGTACCTCCTTGAAATATTGTGTTTTCGTTATTCTAAACATGTAGGACAAAAAAATCACATATTTTTGTAAACCATCATCAAAGTAGCAATGACTTACAAAAATATGTGAGTTCAATGACTTTCATTTAGAATACATTTGGAGTATAACATTGAAAAAGAGAGTATGTCAATATTTTTTTAAAAATTTTCTTTTTTATTTTGTGGAGGTATTTTGTGGATATTTTTCAGACCATTGGGGGAAAATTGGCTGTATAAGGAGGCTGATTTTATGGTATGGAATGTGTTGTGGCTGGCAGCGATGGCTGCGGCGTCTGCACTGGCAGGATTTTGTATGGGAAGGCTGTCAGTCAGGATGGAAGAAACTTTTGATGAGGAGGATCAGAGCGAGCGACCCAGGCGGCGCAGAAACGGCGCTTGGGAGGTGGAGGCTGTGGGTGAGCTGAATGTACGACTTGACCAGGGTGACTGGGAAGTGAAGCGGCATGTCAGAAAAACAGAGCGTGCTGCCCGGGAAGCTGTGAACGAAAGTGACCTGGCTGTGGATACACATGGCAGTTCAGACGGCAGAAATTCTGTGGCGGAACAAAAACAGAACAATCAGCGGATTCACCTTGGAACAGCGGGATGGCTGTCCGACCGGGTCATCCGCGGAACCGGCGGCAATATCCGACCGATTTACCGGAGCCACAGGGGCAGGAACCAGCAAGTACCGGAGGGACAAAAATGGTCGGTGGGAAGTCCGGTGAAAGGCTGGGTCACTTCCTGCCGGGAGGGTGAGCATCCCATGGTGGTGATCCAGCCAGAGGCGGACAGGCTCTATGCGCCGACAGCGGGCAAGATCATAAAGCTGTATCCCATGGGAAATGCCTTTCTGTTTCGCACGGAGTTTGGCACGGAAATCTGTCTTCAGGTAGGAAATGTGGGAGATGATCTGCTGGGTAGATATTTTCGACCAAGAGTGTTACAGAATGAAATCGTGAGCAAGGGAAAACTACTTTTGGAATTTGACAGTCCAGGTCTGGTTGCGGAAGGTGTATCACCTGCGGTGACGGTCACCGTGGAGAATCATTCTTACGGCACCAATGTACGTGTGACAGCGCAGGAGCAGATAAGAGCAGGTGAGGAGATATTGCTGGTGACGGAGCATCAAGGGCTTGGAAGTGTCCGCTGACGCTCTATGGAAAAAGCGAATATGAAAATAGAAAGATCGACTACATTATGGACAGGCTGCCTTTCGACCGCTATGACAGGCCTGTCCATGGCTGCTGCACCTGGTCCCATCCATCTGTTTTTGCGAAAGTGTGTATTCTGCCTTTATCACCATATCGGATTGGGCATTATGAAGTGCAAGATGGAAGATTCTTGGGGCAAGTGGAGCGAGTCGGCATTTGTGAGATAAATCGTTGGAAAACTGATAAATTAATGAATTTCAACAGGTAAATTATTGTCAGGATTATTTGACAGTGATATAATATTTTTAATGTGAGTGAAAAACGCTGACAAAAAGTTTTTCACTCCATGTAATTTACATAAAGCCGGGAGGATAAACCTATGACTGCGTCACAATACAAAAGGGCCAACACGGCCATATACCCGATTCTTATGATAATACTTGGCTACGAGTGCATGATTATGGTAGGGCAGATTACGGCGGTGGGAGCCGGGTGGAACCATTATCTTCAAACGATAGTCAGCGTAGCAGCGATTATAGTTGCTACAATATTCTTTCTGACGAAACGGGAACAAAAGCTCTGTGGGATAGGGATGCTTACCAGCGCTTCTCTGGCATATATGGTCATTGTACTCTGCACCAATAACGTTGAGTGCTTTGCCTACGGTTTTCCTATTTTGTTTTCCACCTTGGTATTGCTCAATGTTAGGTATGTTGTTGCCGGCGCTATTATTATTATATTGACTAATGTGATTAAGCTGGCGATGCTTTATGGAAGTGTTGACGCAAATACACAGCAGTCCCTTTTTGTGGCAGTGTTTGCCAGCATCCTTACATGTTATGCGGCTGCCCGCGTATTAAAGCTGCTGATACGAAACAATGAGGAGAATGTTGCCACCATTACAGAAGCGGCGAAGAAGCAGGAGATAAGCCACAAGAAGACTATCGCTGTAGCTGAGGAAGTGACGAAGCATTTTGCGGAAGCTATGGAGATGCTTGACAGACTTGATCAAAGTGTGGACACCAGCAACTTCGCGATGAGCAATATAGCAGAGAGTACGGAGAGCACTGCCGAGGCCATTCAGGAGCAGGCTAACATGTGTACGGAAATTCAGGGTCATACTGATGTGGCTGAGAGCGAGACTCGCAACATGATCGAGGCTTCTAGGCGAACTGACGAGAATGTAGAGGAAGGATCCGCTATGGTGAGGGAACTGAAGGAGCAGGCTCACAATGTGGAGACTGCAAGCAATGTCACTGTGGAGGTGATTGAGAGTCTGACTCAGAAGGTGTCAGAGGTGCAGAATTTCGTCGGCACGATCCTCAGTATTTCCAGCCAGACCAATCTGCTGGCGTTGAATGCTTCCATCGAGGCAGCCCGGGCAGGAGAGGCAGGAAGAGGTTTTGCTGTTGTGGCTGAGGAGATTCGTCAGCTGTCTGAGCAGACCAAGGATGCCTCCAACAATATTACAAGTATTATTGAGGAATTGAACGGCGATACAAAAAGAGCAAATGAGAGCATTAAGAACTCTGTTGCCTCCGTTGATAAGCAGAACGAGCTGATTGAGGAGACCAGAGAAAAATTCCAGAAGATTAATGAGGGCGTCACAGAACTTACCAGAAATATCGGTAATACGGAGCGTGTCATCAAGCAAATACTGGAATCTACCAGCGTTATTTCTGAAAACATTACACATTTGTCCGCTACCAGTGAGGAGGTTGCGGCATCCTCCACCGAGGGAATGAGAACCTCCGAGAATACTGTTGAGGATATGAAAGCATGCAGGGAGGTCCTGGAAAAGATTTATTCTCTAGCACAGGAGCTGCAAGCTGCTGAAGCCTGAGGATTCAGATGCCAGTAAACCTATGAAAGACTGCGAAATCCGTCGGCTAAAGTTATGCCGACGGATTTTAAAGTAGTAAGCCGAAACCCGGCAGAATGGAGAAAAAATGAGTAAAAAGCCTTACACAGAGAGAAACCTGAAATTTGAGACCTTACAGCTGCATGTTGGACAGGAACAGCCAGACCCGGTGACTGATGCCAGGGCTGTACCCATCTATCAGACCTCATCCTATGTGTTTCATAACTTCGACCATGCAGCAGCCCGCTTTAGTCTGGCTGATAGCGGAAACATCTACGGCCGTCTGACTAACCCTACCGAGGATGTCTTTGAAAAGCGGATGGCAGCTTTGGAGGGAGGTACTGCAGCACTGGCCGTAGCCAGCGGTGCGGCTGCAATTTCATACACCTTTGAGAATCTGGCGAAGTCCGGGGATCATATTGTATCCGCCAATAATATTTATGGCGGTACATACAATCTGCTGGCACATACTTTGATTGGTTATGGAATCACCACCACTTTTGTGGATCCCGCTGATTTTGCTGCAGTGGAGTCCGCTATTCAGGACAATACGAAGGCTGTTTTTATCGAGACCTTGGGCAACCCTAATTCCGATGTGGTGGATATTGAAAGAATCGCAGACATTGCTCATGCCCACAAGATTCCGTTAGTAATTGACAACACATTTGCTACTCCCTATCTGGTTCGTCCCTTTGAGTATGGCGCAGACATTGTTGTTCACTCTGCTACCAAGTTCATTGGCGGTCACGGAACCACCATCGGCGGAGTGATTGTGGAGAATGGCAAATTCGACTGGGAGGCTTCGGGTAAGTTTCCTCACCTGACCACTCCAAACGAGAGCTATCACGGTGTGACCTTCAGCAAGGCAGTGCCGGGGGCAGTGTTTGTCACCGCAATTCGCGCTATTCTGTTGAGAGACACAGGAGCTACCCTCTCTCCTTTCCACGCTTTCTTCTTCCTGCAGGGCTTGGAGACCCTTTCCCTGCGCGTTGAGCGCCATGTGGAGAACGCGCTTAAGGTTGTTGAATATCTCAACAAGAATCCTAAGGTAGAGAGAGTGCATCATCCTTCTGTTTCCACAGATCCTGTGCAGCAGGCCTTGTACAAGAAATATTTTCCCAATGGCGGCGGCTCTATCTTTACCTTTGAGGTTAAGGGCGGTGAAGCTGAAGCCAAGAAGTTTATCGATAATCTGGAATTGTTCTCCCTGCTTGCAAATGTGGCGGATGTGAAGTCTCTGGTAATCCATCCTGCTTCCACTACCCATGCACAGCTGAACGATAAGGAACTGGAGGAGCAGGGTATTTACAGAAATACCATCCGTCTGTCTATCGGCACGGAGAATATCGATGATATTATTGAGGATCTGGAAGGCGGTTTTGAAGCAATTTAGTCTATAGCATTAACAGAATAGTCTTGACAAATACCCTATGGGGGTATATCCTATGATTATCAGCAGGATACCCCCATAGGGTATTTTTGATAATTTGTGATTCATTAGCTAATACTGACAGGGAGGATATCATGGGAAGAAAAGTAAAAAGTCCTGAGTCGGAGCCATGCTGTTGTCACCAGAAGAGAACTCCCCGGCAGGAAAGGGAAGTACAGCAGCTGAAAAACCGCTTGAGCCGCATGATAGGGCAGTTGAACGGTATCGGACGGATGTTGGATGAAAACCGTTATTGTGGGGATATACTGACCCAGGTGGCGGCAGTGGAGAGTGCACTGCAGTCCTTTGGCTATCTGATTCTGCAGGATCATATGGAAACCTGCCTGGTAGAAGAGATCGGCAAGGGCAATCTGGATGTGATAGAGGAAGCTGTCGAGCTGGTAAAGAAGCTGAAGTAACAGTAGTCTTAAGTTTTAGGAAAGTTGAGAAGAGTCTGCCGCGAAAGCGATGCAGGGATTGTGAGGAGAAATGAAAGAGCGATATCATATATCGGGCATGACCTGTTCGGCGTGTTCTGCTCATGTGGAGAAGGCTGTTAATAAGTTGCCCGGAATAGAGAAGGCTTCCGTGAATCTGCTGACGGAGACCATGGAAGTCAGTTACTCAGAAGATCGGCTGACTTCGGAGGAGATCGTGTCTGCGGTGGAGAGAGCCGGCTACGGAGCGGAACTGCTCGGTGGGGCGGCCGGAAAAAATAATAGTGGTGCTGATAGTTCGACTGGAAGAAATAATAGTAATGCTGGCGGTTCGACCGGTCGAAACAGTCTGCAGAAAGAGGCGGATGCGGAGACACATGCCATGAAATGGCGTCTTGGCATTTCCGTTGGTTTCCTGATTCCTCTTATGTATGTGGCCATGTATCACATGATTCATGAGATGCTGGGGATTCCTATGCCGGGTTTTGTTCACATGTACCTCCACGGCAATGAGAATGCGATGACCTTTGCCCTGACCCAGCTTCTTCTGCTGCTCCCCATCCTGTATATGAACAGGAAATTCTTTACAGTGGGCTTTAAGACGCTTGGCCATCTGTCTCCCAACATGGACAGTCTGATTGCTCTGGGCGCCACTGCTGCGGTGGGCTACGGTCTTTTTGCCATGTATCGCATAAGCTTTTGCTTGGGTCATGGGAACATGGTGGTGGTGGAGCAGTACTCACATGACCTGTACTTTGAGTCAGCGGGCACGATTCTGACCTTGATTACCGTGGGTAAGTATCTGGAAAGCCGCTCCAAGGGCAGGACCAGTGAGGCTATCACAAAGCTTATGGATCTGTCGCCCAGGACTGCCATACTTCTTTTGGAGGACGGAACCGAGCGCGAGGTTCCCACAGAGGAACTACGATCAGGGGATGTGTTCCTGGTGAAGCCGGGCAGTCTGGTGCCTGTTGATGGCACAGTGCTGGAGGGAAGCTCCAGTGTGGATGAGGCAGCCATCACAGGCGAGAGTGTGCCTGTAGAGAAGCAGGCTGGGGATAAGGTGGTGTCCGCCACGGTGAATAAAGCCGGCTTTTTAAAGTGCCGGGCGGACCGGGTGGGAGAGGACACTACGCTCGCCCAGATCATTCATCTGGTGGAGGAGGCAAGCGCCAGCAAGGCACCTATTGCCCAGCTGGCCGACAAGGTGGCGGGAGTGTTTGTACCGGTTGTCATCGGAATTGCCCTGGTGACATTGTTTGTTTGGCTGGCGGTGGGAGCGGGCGCGGAATTTGCCATTTCATCTGCTATTGCTGTATTAGTAATTTCCTGCCCCTGTGCCCTGGGGCTTGCTACCCCTGTGGCGATTATGGTAGGTACTGGCGTGGGTGCCGGGCACGGCATCCTGATCAAGTCGGGTGAAGCCTTACAGCAAGCCCGGGATATTGATACGGTGGTGTTAGATAAGACGGGAACCATCACGGCGGGCAGGCTGAAGGTCATGGAGACCGGAGTTTGGTCATCGGGGATCAGCCTGGGAACCCTGGTACAGGTTGCGGCTGCGCTGGAAAAAAAGAGCGAGCATCCCCTGGCAGAGGCGGTGCTGGAATATGCGGAGTCTCAGAAAATTAAGATTCCCGAAGTAAGGGATTTCCGGGCTGTGTTCGGCAGGGGCGTGGAAGGAATTCTGGAGAGTGACGCATTTGTTGAGGATGTGATTCCCGGTGATGGACCAACGGCAGTCTTTATAGCTGGCAGGATGGGGAATCATTCCGAGGCGGCAATAGCAGGGAATGGTTCGACCGAAAGGGTCAAAGCTGGAACCAGATGTCTGGTGGGAAACCTGCCTTTCATGGAAGAGAATGGGATATTCATTGAGGATGTGGTTCAAGAGAGTGTCAATCGCACAGCTGAGGAGGGCATGACTCCGCTTTTGATAGCAGGCGAGGGGCGGATTCTTGGTATTATTGGTGTGGCAGACGAAGTAAGGGGCAATTCTCTGGCAGCCATCCGGCAATTTGCAAAAATGGGTATTCACGTGGTGATGCTTACCGGAGATAATAAACGGACCGCTGAGGCAGTGCGGAAACGGCTTGATATTCCGGAGGTGATGGCGGAGGTTCTGCCTCAGGACAAAGAGCAAAAGATCAGTGAGCTGAAGAATGCCGGACACAAGGTTGCAATGGTGGGAGACGGCATCAATGATGCGCCTGCCCTGGCGGCCGCGGATGTGGGAATGGCCATCGGCGCGGGAACGGATGTGGCCATGGAAAGTGCGGATATCGTTCTGATGAAGAGTGATCTGCAGGATGCAGTGACGGCGGTGCGCTTAAGCCGAGCAGTAATCCGTAATATCAAGCAGAATCTGTTCTGGGCCTTCTTCTACAACTGCGTAGGCATTCCTCTGGCAGCGGGCTGCTGGTATCCGGTATTTGGCATCCGGCTGAATCCCATGTTCGGCGCGGCGGCCATGAGTCTGAGCAGCATCTTTGTGGTGGGCAACGCCTTGCGGCTGCGCAGATTTAAGAGCGGGAAGAAGACTTTGTTGACCGAAACGGTTAAGCCAAATACTACAGCAGAAAATGATAACAATAGCATGGGCTGTGGAGAGCGACTTACTGAATATAATGACAAGGACGGCGGGGAGAGACCTGCGGAAAGGAAGGAAACTATGACAAAGGTAATGACAATTGAGGGAATGATGTGCGGACACTGTACCGGCAGAGTTCAGAAAGCACTGGAGGCAGTGGAGGGCGTCAGCGCCGTGACCATGAGCCTGGAAGACAAGACGGCTACCGTGGAGGTGAGCACGGAGGTGACAGATGATGTGTTGACTGGAGCGGTCACTGAAGCGGGATATGAGGTAAAGGGGATTGCGTAACCCATATACGCCTAAGGCACATAATATAATGGTGCAAGATTCAAAAGGGAGAGCAGATTTTGATGCTCTTCCTTTTTTCTGGCGTGGTGAAAACTATCTCAAAGTACTGCTCCAGAGCCAGTACCGGAATTACATAGCGGAAATTAACACATAATATTACTTGCATCAATGACGGAGTTAAGAATGAAATATTTACAGAAGGATGTTATAGTTATGATACTCAAAATAAGAAACGACTATACCAGCGGATATAGCAAGTATTATTGCTTTTCTTAATTTTTAGTAATTTATTATTGTATCAGGACTAATTATGGTAGGATAAATATGTCAATTGACTATATTAACACTGGGAAGTCAAAGCTATTACATATGGCGAATGCAATACACTGGGATGGTTATGTTCAGAGAGAGGAGAAATGGAGGTATGCAGGGAAACGGCCGGAACAGCGGGAAGAAAATAGCATTTTTACTGGCGGGCATCTGCGTGGGTGCGCTGGCAGTGTGGGGTATATGTAGGCTGCGTGATGGGAGTATCTTGCAGAACAATAGTCAGGAAGAATGGGAAAGCCAGTCCGACACTGAGGCGAGTGATACCGCAGATGCGCGGGAGGACGATACACTTAAGGAAGAAGTTGTGGTGGGAGAGCCGGATGATTTCCAGAGTCAGGAGTCGGAGGAGATGTTTTCTGCGCTAGTCGTACTATGGGATGGTGAGACTGAAGATTTTGAGAACAGGACCTACGACAGCTCAGGGAAGTTTCTTGAAGATTTTGGATTTACAGATATGGAGCCTTTTTACGAATATGTGGATATTGATCAGAAGCTTGTTTTAGAGCTTTACTTTGATGAGGAGACAGGGCGCGGATGCGGTTTATATCATGACTACAGCTATATCAATGACAATGAAGAAATTATGAGCATCTATGGTTTTGCCTTTCAACATACGGAAACAAATGAATGGGTTCCTGAAGACACATATTCGACATTAACTGTTTTCGGGGATGATGCCAGAGAAGAAGAATTGTCTGAGTATCAGGAGATTTATGAGTATACGGATGACGGAAAACTGTCTTCCTATGAGGTAAGAGGGATCATACCGTATTTAGGGGATGGAAATATAGAGGAGTCCGTCCTTTCTATGAATTATACTTATCGTGACGATGGCACTTTATCTTTTAAAGAGTATCATCATCATCCCCTGGTGTTCGGAACCTGGCATTGTTCAATGAGGAGCTGGTACGACCCGTTGGAGAGACTGATCTACAGTAACAGTTACATCACTCATGGCCGCTTCGAGTGCTTCTATATCTACCAGGACGATGGGGAACAGCCTGCTTACCTGCTTGTGTTAGACAACTATACTAGTTCAGTCTGGCCGGAGATGTTTGTATACAAATAACATCAGAGAACGCTGTGCAGAAAATTTCCTGCTGCAAAGCATATTTTTTATAATCTCTTTTATTTTTCTAATAGAAAGTTTATACTTTCTTTATTGCATTTGAAACAAATAGTGTTATATTGTTTATAGAACAGGCAAACATTATGATATGTCATAACGTGTGATTGCAGATATGAGGGGGCGAGTTATATATGAACATTCAGAAATTTACACAGAAGTCCACGGAGGCTGTAGAGGGCTGTCAGAGGCTGGCTTATGAGTATGGCAATCAGGAGATTGAACAGGAGCATCTGTTGTATAGCCTTTTAACTTTGGAGGACAGCCTGATCTTAAAGCTCATTGAGCGGATGGAGATCCAGAAGGAGCATTTTCTGAACCGGACTGAACAGGCACTGTCCAAGCGCACCAAGGTTCAAGGCGGTCAGGTGTATGTAGGTCAGGATCTGAATAAGGTGCTGATCAATGCCGAGGACGAGGCAAAGCTTTTGGGAGACGAGTATGTTTCCGTGGAGCATTTATTCCTGGCTATGATCAAGAATCCCAACCGGGAGATTGCCCAGATTTTCAAGGAATACGGCATTACCAGGGAACGGTTCCTGCAGGCTTTGTCCACGGTACGGGGGAATCAACGGGTGACCAGCGACAACCCGGAGGCTACCTATGACACTCTGGAGAAGTACGGTCAGGATCTGGTGGAGCGCGCCAGAAACCAGAAGCTGGATCCTGTCATTGGAAGGGATAACGAGATCCGCAATGTAATACGTATCCTCTCCCGGAAGACCAAGAACAATCCGGTGCTGATCGGTGAGCCCGGTGTGGGAAAGACTGCTGTGGTGGAAGGACTGGCCCAGAGGATTGTCCGCGGGGATGTGCCTCAGGATCTGAAGGACAAGAAGATTTTCGCGCTGGATATGGGAGCGCTGGTTGCGGGAGCAAAATACAGGGGCGAGTTCGAAGAGCGATTGAAGGCGGTGTTAGACGATGTAAAGAACAGCGACGGCCAGATCATCCTGTTTATTGATGAACTGCATACCATCGTGGGTGCGGGAAAGAGTGACGGTGCCCTGGACGCAGGAAATATGCTTAAGCCGATGTTAGCCAGGGGAGAGCTGCACTGTATCGGCGCCACTACCCTGGACGAATACCGGCAGTATATTGAGAAGGATGCTGCCCTGGAGCGGCGGTTTCAGCCGGTGCTGGTGGATGAACCCACGGTGGAGGATACGATCTCCATCCTGCGAGGCTTGAAGGAGCGGTACGAGGTCTACCACGGAGTGAAGATCATGGACAATGCCCTGGTAAGCGCTGCCGTACTGTCAAACCGCTATATCTCTGACCGCTTTCTGCCGGATAAGGCCATTGACCTGGTGGATGAAGCCTGTGCACTGATCAAGACGGAGCTTGACAGCATGCCCACGGAGCTTGACGAGCTGCAGCGCCGGATTATGCAGATGGAGATTGAGGAAGCAGCATTAAAGAAGGAAGATGACCGATTAAGTCAGGAACGGTTGGCAGAGCTTCAGAAAGAATTGGCGGAGTTAAAGGAAGATTTCGCCGGACGCAAAGCCCAGTGGGACAACGAGAAAGCCTCTGTGGAAAAGCTGTCTAAGCTGCGGGAGGAGATTGATGCAGTGAACAGCGAGATTCAGATTGCCCAGAGGGAGGGCAACCTGGAGAAGGCAGCAGAATTAAGCTATGGCAGGCTGCCGGCCCTTAAAAAGGAGTTGGAGCAGGAGGAGGTTCGGGTCAACGAGACAGACCTACGTCTGGTTCACGAGAAGGTGTCCGATGAAGAAATCACCAGGATCATCTCCCGATGGACTGGCATTCCGGTCAGCAAACTGACGGAGAGCGAGCGGAACAAGACCCTGCATCTGGATGAGGAGCTGCACAAAAGGGTTATCGGTCAGGATGAGGGCGTCACCAAGGTGACGGAGGCCATCATCCGTTCCCGGGCGGGGATCAAGGATCCCACCAAACCGATCGGTTCCTTCCTGTTCTTAGGACCCACCGGCGTGGGCAAGACGGAGCTGGCTAAGTCTCTGGCGGCGTCTCTGTTCGACGATGAGAATAACATGGTGCGTATCGACATGAGTGAATATATGGAGAAATACTCTGTTTCCAGGCTGATTGGAGCGCCCCCCGGATATGTGGGTTATGAGGAGGGCGGTCAGCTGACGGAGGCGGTGCGCAGGAAGCCCTACAGTGTGGTTCTGTTTGATGAGATTGAGAAGGCTCATCCGGATGTGTTCAACGTACTGCTCCAGGTGCTGGACGATGGGCGCATCACCGATTCTCAGGGCAGGACGGTGGATTTTAAAAATACGATACTGATCATGACCTCCAACATTGGTGCTCATTATCTGCTGGATGGCATACAGCCTGACGGCACGGTAAGTCCTCAGGCGGAGGAGCTGGTGTACGGGGATCTGCGGAATCATTTCCGGCCGGAGTTTTTGAACCGGTTGGATGAAACTATCCTGTTTAAGCCGTTGACCAAGGAGAACATTGGCGGTATTGTAATTTTGATCGCAGCAGACTTGAACCGCCGCCTGGAGGACAGGGATCTGCAGCTTGAACTTACCCCGGATGCGGTGGCGCTGATTGTGGAGGAGGCCTACGATCCCGTGTACGGTGCAAGACCCCTGAAGCGGTATATTCAAAAATACGTGGAAACTTTGACCGCTAGACTGATTCTGGAGGATAAAGCACAACCGGGAGACACCGTGCGAATCGGAGCGGATAACGGTGTGTTGACTGCATCGGTCGAAAGATAAAGGAGTGTCATGGGATGTATAAGAGAATTGTTGCTGTAATAATGTGCGTAATTCTTACCTCGCTATGTGGCTGCGGGTGGGAGGAACCTTCCATTGGCGGAAAGATAATAGTGGATGAAGAGAGTACTGAGGAACAGGGTATTGAAGGACAGGAAAGTCCTGAGGAAGACTATGCAGAAGAAGACTCTTCTGACATATATCAACGCTTTTTGGACGGCAAAGAGCCTGTATATTTCAGGGAGGCAGACCGTTTCGAAGGCTACGATCTCTCGCTGTCTGTGGAAACAGAGACACCTTATGAGCTTAAGGATATTTGTGAGATTATCAACACTGTGAAAAACGGTAACCTCTCTCTTGATGAATTCGGTGAACATATCAGTTATGCGAATATTGACTGCGGAGCAGACGGAAATCCAGAGCTTGCAGTGAACTTTTATAATCTGGCAGCTCCGGTTTCTGACGAGGTGACACTGATCATAAAGGATGTGGACGGCAGGTTGGAGGTCTGCTATATCATGCAGCCCTACTATAGAGAGACATGGGAGCTTGCCAATGTGTATGGGATGGTGAGCTATCATGTGGCCGCAGGAACCGGTGTGGACGGTAATTTTGAAGGATACATTGACGCGGACGGCATACATCATGTTGTATGGGATGAGTTCAACGATTACAATTTTTATTATGTTTATAATTTCTCGGAAAATATCCCTTATGAGGTACCGGATGATGAGATGATTGTATTAAAGACATTTACCTTTGAAATGGGAACGCCGGGGCAGGATCCGGACTTAAAACAGTACCCGGACGTAAAACAATACGATGTGCTGGTTTCCCTTGATCTTACCATGCCCGGCGATAATTATAATACAGAGAATTCGACTGTAGATATTGATGGCCTTTCCAGGGTGGTGGCGGAGGAAACAGGAAGGGAGTTTTACTCCCTTGAGGATATCCGGGCTATGATCGAAGCCAGAGAGGCAGAGCTTGGACTGACGGATGAGATCAAGAACGGACCGATGGTGGAATGGCTTCCCTTTACTGGTACTATTGCAACATTTTAACCTATCATTTCTGGTGATTTTTTTCTGAAAAGTTCCTTGTACAATGCCTCTGCATCTGCTAAAATAAGCTAAACACAAGCTAAATTTAGCTAAAATGCGGAGGTATTTTTATGGGAATTTCCTATCTTGAGAAGCAAAAATTATTCAAGCTTGATACGCCAAAAACTACTTATATCATCGGCATTGTGGATCAGGAAGGTTTTCTGGGCCATGTGTATTACGGAAAAAGGCTTAAGGATGCAAGAGGCGCGGAAGAGCTGCTGCGCACCTTGGAGGGACCCTTCACCCCGGAGAAGAACAGCCGTGACAGATCTTCCTTTATGGACTGCTTCCCCTGGGAGTATTCTTCCCACGGAGTGGGGGATTTCCGGGAGAGCAGCGTCCGGGTAAAGGATGGGAATGGCTGTAGTGCGGTAATGCTCACCTATCTGTCCCACAAAATCTATAATGGGAAGAATCCCCTAGAGGGACTGCCCGCCACCTTTGGATCGGAAGAACAGGTGGAAACCCTGGAGATCACATGCGAGGATAAGTGCCTTGGCCTTCGGGCAGTGCTGTCTTACAGCGTATTTCAAGACACGGATGCGATTGCCCGAAGTGTCCGTTTTGAGAACATCGGTAATAATGCTCTGTACCTGGAGAAAGCCATGAGTTGTTGTATGGATATGGACAACAAGGGATTTGATGCCATCACCCTCCACGGCTCCTGGGCCAGGGAGCGGCATATGGAGAGAAAACCCATCGGCCACGGTAAGTTCTCCGTTTCCACCCTGCGGGGTGAGACCTCCCATCAGGAGCACTGCTTCATGGCGCTGCTTGCCCCCGGCGCAGACCAGGACAAGGGAGAGGTCTACGGTTTTCATCTTGTGTATTCCGGCAATTTCCTGATTCAGGCGGAGGTGAACCAGTTCGACAGCGTGAGAGTGGTAGCGGGGATCAATCCTGAGGACTTTTGCTGGAAGCTTATATCCGGTGAGACTTTCCAGACCCCTGAGGTAATCCTCACATATTCGGCTGAGGGTCTGGGCGGCATGACTACCAGCCTCCATGAGTTGTATCGGAACCACCTGATCCGCAGTCCTTATCTTCACAAGAAGCGCCCCATCCTGATCAACAACTGGGAAGCTACTTATTTTGATTTTGATGAGCAGAAGCTTTTGGATATTGCGAAGGAAAGCGCCGCTCTGGGCATCGAGATGCTGGTCATGGACGACGGCTGGTTCGGCAACCGTTATGATGACAACAGGGCCCTGGGAGACTGGCAAGTCAATGAGGGCAAACTGAAAGGCGGCCTGGGCAAGCTGGTGGAACAGATCAATGCCCTGGGTATGAAATTCGGTATCTGGTTTGAGCCGGAGATGATCTCTGAGGAGTCCGAGCTTTACAGACAGCATCCTGACTGGGCGCTGGCAGTGCCGGGGAGAAAGCCCACTCTCTCCCGGAATCAGTATGTATTGGACATCAGCCGGAAGGAAGTGCGGGATTATATTATGGAGCAGGTTTTCGCAGTGCTCCATTCGGCGAATATTGAGTATGTAAAATGGGATATGAATCGTCCTCTCACCGATCTGGGAAGCACAGCGCTGTCCGCTGACAGACAGGGCGAGCTGTATCACCGCTATGTGCTGGGCATGTACGAGATGCAGGAGCGGCTGATCAGCGAATTTCCGAATCTGCTTTTGGAGAACTGCAGCGGAGGCGGCGGACGGTTTGATCCGGGCATGCTGTATTACAGTCCTCAGATCTGGTGTTCCGACGATGCGGATGCCATCGAGCGGCTGGCAATCCAGGAGAGCACATCCATGATCTATCCTCTGTCCACCATGGGAGCTCATGTCAGCGTCTGCCCCAACCATACTGTGGGAAGGAACACTCCCTTTGAGACCAGAGGTTATGTAGCTTTGGCGGGAACCTTTGGCTATGAGCTGGATATCACAAAGCTGTGCGCTGAGGATAGAGCGCTGGTACCCAGGCAGACAGCCATGTATCACAGATTCCACGATCTGGTGCGGGAAGGGGATTACTATCGCTTGAGCTCTTATCAGGAGAATCACAGCTTTGACTGCTTCCAGGTAAACAGCCCCGATGGAAAAGAGGTACTGGTATTTTACACCCAGGTGCTGAACAGACCTGCAAGGCACAGCCGAATCGTGCGTCTGAAGGGGCTGGAGGAAGGTGCGCTCTACCGTATTTGTTTGGTCAGTATGGAAGAGGGCGAGCTGGTCAGGGACACTGGCAGGGAAGCTTCTGGCGAGGTGCTGATGAACGGGGGCTTAAGGCTGGAGCAGCAATGGGGGGATTTCCGCAGTCAGATTTTCTGTCTGGAGCGGATGAAAGGCGAAAAGAAGTTCTAAGAGGGTGTTAACGCCCCTCTTTTTGCTCGCAGCATTGGCTGCTTCGCAAAGAACTTCTATGTTTCGCCTTGAAGAATCGCAAGAGCGGCGATTCTTCTCGCGTAATGTTTGTGCCGCCATGGGCGGCATGTCTGGAAGTGTGAGGGAATAGATGGCAAAAGCGGTAAAAATGGCGGATATTGCTGAGAGGCTAGGAGTCAGCACAGTGACGGTCTCCAAGGCGCTCAGCGGTCAGAAGGGTGTCAGCGAGGAGCTGCGGCAAAAAATCAGGGAAATGGCGGAGGAACTGGGCTATAAGCCGCCTGCCAGTCAGGGCATCGACAGGCCCAGCCTGACCATTGGTATCCTGATGTCGGAGACTTATATTGAAAAATATGTAACTTTTTACTGGGAGTTCTATCAGAAAATCATTACGGCAGCTGCCAGACAGGGGTGCTTTATACTGCTGGAGGTACTGCCGCTGGAAGCGGAGCAGTCGGAGCCGAATATTAAGCTTCTCAAGGAGAACAAAATCAACGGCCTTATGGTACTGGGTGGCCTTCAGAGCAGCTATCTGGCTGCACTGAAAAAGAATTGTCCGGTACCTGTCATCTATATGGATTTCTATAATGGGCAGGTAACTGAGGACAGTATTATTTCCAATAACTTTTATGGCAGCTATTTTATCACGAATTACCTTTTTGACTGTGGGCACAGGGCGATTGCATATGTGGGAACGCTTCTTGCCACGGACAGTATCACGGATCGTTATTTGGGATATTGTAAGTCCATGATGGAGCATGGTGTGGAGGTGAAGAAGGAGTGGATAATCCCGGACAGGGATGAGCCCCGCAGATGCTTTGAACGCATCACATTGCCGGAGCAGCTGCCAACAGCCTTTGTGTGTAACTGTGACCAGACGGCCAGCATGGTGGTGCGGGCATTGGAGGAGCGAGGAATTTCCGTGCCGGAGCAAGCGTCTGTGGTTGGGTATGACGATTATCTTCACCCGGGGCTGTGCAGCGTGGAACTGACTACTTACGCCGTGGACATGGCTCGGATGGCTGAGCAGGGTGTGGAGGTACTGGTCAACAAAATCTGCGGCAAGGAGTACCGAACCGGTATCCAGGTGGTGGAAGGCAGGCTGGTAGATAGAAAAAGTGTCCGAAAAACTAAGAGCGCTGCGAAAACGCAGAATGGGAGAGCATAATGAAGGCTGAGGAAATTTTGGCAGGTTTGACTGCAGCAGGGGAACAGGCAATCTCCCCCTGGAATGAGAAACTGCAATATGAGGGGAGGATTGACTTTGACGGTGAGGAAGGTCCAGTGTGGGTCTTTCCTGCGACCTATGTGAAGCTGCGCTTCCGAGGCAGGTCGCTTCGGGCTGTTGTGACCAATCAGTGCGGTTTTTGGAATAATTATATGGGATTTATACTGGACGGACGAGAGAGCAAAGCCAGGCTTAAGGACAGCGGCATCACGGTGATAACCATCGGTGACAAGCTGGAGGACGGAGAGCATGAACTGTGTTTCTTTAAACGTCAGGATTCCTGTCACCATGTAACTTTTCACGGCTTTATCGGGGATCAAAACTTTAGTCTCCTGGATCCGACTGCACTTCCGGCAAGGCGCATTGAGGTCTACGGTGACTCCGTGTCCGCAGGAGAGGTTTCCGAGGCAGTGGAATGCTGCGGACTGCCCGATCCTGAGCACAACGGTGAGTTCTCCAACAGCTATTATTCCTATTCCTGGCTGACGGCAAGAAGACTGGGAGCCCGGCTCCATGACATTGCCCAGGGCGGCGCGGCGCTTTTGGACGATACCGGCTGGTACAAGGGAGGACTTCGGGCGGAGGACGGCACTGTAGCGGACCGTTTCACGGGTATGGAGACCATCTACAACAAGCTGCGGTATCATCTGTACCTTTCCGAGGCGAAGGAGTGGAATTTTGATAATTACCGCCCCCATGTGGTAATCGTTGCAATTGGTCAGAACGACAGCAATCCTGAGGATTACATGGCGATTGACTACGATGGGGAAAAGGCCATCCACTGGCGGAAGCATTATAGAAAATTCCTGCTGACTCTGCAGCGCGTTCATCCTCAGGCTCACATTATCTGCACTACCACTATCCTGGGGCACAATGAGAACTGGGATAGGGCCATCGATCAGGTGTGCAGGGAATTAAAGGATGATAAGGTACACCATTTCCTGTATTCTAAGAATGGCTGCGGCACTCCGGGTCATATCCGTATCCCGGAGGCAGAGCAGATGGCGGAGGAACTCAGCGCTTACATAGAATCCCTGGGGGAGGAAATCTGGAAGACGGAGGAGATGGATTGACATGATTCTATTTTTGGAGCCTGTACTGAAGGAGAATGTGTGGGGCGGAAACCGGCTGGTGGCAGAGTTTCCTTACCGCGCGGAGGGGGAGCATATCGGAGAGTGCTGGGCTATCAGCGCACATCCCCACGGTGACGGTGTGGTAATGGATGGGGAATATGCAGGATTTACTCTCTCCCGGCTTTATAAAGAACACAGGGAGTTGTTCGGCAATATTGGTGCGGAGGAATTTCCTCTGCTGATCAAGATCATTGATGCCCAGACGGATCTGAGCATCCAGGTGCATCCCGATGACGCTTATGCGAGGGAGCATGAGGGTGTACCCTACGGCAAGACAGAGTGCTGGTACGTGATGGACTGTCCGGAGGATGCAACATTGGTCATCGGCCATCATGCAAAGACACGTAAAGAGCTGGCGGATATGATCGCCCAGGATAAATATGAAGAGTTGATACGTCAGGTGCCGGTGAAGAAAGGAGACTTTCTTCAGATTGAGCCCGGCACAGTCCATGCCATAAAGGGAGGTTTTCTGATACTGGAGACCCAGCAGAGCAGTGATATCACCTACCGTGTCTACGATTACGGAAGATTGGTGGACGGTAAGCCCAGACAGCTTCATGTTAGACAGAGCATCGATGTGATCAATGTGCCCGATGAGGCGGACACAAAGGCGCTGCGGCACACGGACGGCTTGCCGCAGAATCGGTTGAACCTGTTGGAGGAATGTGCACATTATAAGGTATGGAAGCTGGAGCTTCAGGGGGAACTTGCCTTTGAACAGGAGTATCCCTTTCTGATCTTAAGCGTACTGGAGGGCTGCGGAACCGTGGATGGGGTGGCAGTGGAAAAGGGAGCTCATTTGCTGCTTACAAGCGGTCACGGAAATGTGAGGCTTAAGGGAGAGTTCGAGGCAATTCTTTCCACCGTGGGAGGTGACGCGTCGTGATACCGAAAGACCCGGCTATGCTTTTAAGTTTTGTGAATTTGAAACTAAGAGATTATTACGGAAGCCTCAAGGCACTCTGCGAGGACCTGAACGTGGAAGAGCAGGAGATTGTGGAAAAACTAGATTCTATCAACTATCGTTACGACGAGGAGAGAAATCAGTTTGTGTAAGGAAAACACCGGTTTCAAAAATCACATCACAGAGAACAGCGCAGTTTCAAAGAAAGGGCTGCGCTGTCAGATTTGTACCGGCTGCGGACTGTGCCCCGGAGTTACCCTGGAGAGCAGTACCACAGGCGGTCTTCGCGTGTTGGCTGAGGATGCTCTTTTGGGGATGCGTTTATCTATAGAGAGCGCAAAGCGGCTGGTGGTGGCGGATGTTGGCACCACTACTGTAGCCATGCTGCTGTACGCAGGTGACGGCAATGTGGAGGAGCGGTTTGTGGCAGTGAATCCTCAGACTCGTTATGGGGCGGATGTGATCTCGCGTATCAGGGCTGCTGAGGACAGGAGCGCTGCGAAGGACATGCAGGATCAGATTCTACATGTACTGCGACAGGGGCTTGCCCGCTTTCAGGGTCGGCTTAAGGAAGGCGAGGAGCTGTTTTTGGTACTTGCGGCCAACACCACCATGACATATCTGCTCATGGGCTGGGATCCCGCTGAGCTGGGCCATGCACCCTTTCAAGCCGCCAGACTTGACAGTGTGGAGACAAAAGTCTGCGGTGTGCCCTGCTTTGTGTTTCCGGGATTGTCAGCTTTTGTGGGCGGAGACATTGTGGCAGGGATCTATGCCAGTGGTATGTGCGAGAAGGGACTGACCTTGCTTCTGGATTTGGGAACCAACGGAGAAATTGTGCTGGGAAACAGCGAGAAAAGGATTGCCTGTGCTACGGCGGCTGGTCCTGCATTTGAGGGCGGAGTGAACAAGGGCATCTGGGGGGCGGATATGATAAGTCTGCTGGCAAGACTGCGACGGGAAGGAGTCCTTGATGAGACAGGCCTCCTGGCGGAGCCCTACTTTACAGAGGGAATCCGTATCGGAAACGTTCGGGTGACGAAAGAGGCTGTCCGCAGTGTACAGCTTGCTAAGGGAGCTATT
Organism: Acetatifactor sp.; assembly: GCA_022511425.1. Lineage (GTDB taxonomy): Bacteria > Bacillota > Clostridia > Lachnospirales > Lachnospiraceae > Acetatifactor. The sequence continues at coordinate 7,491 of JAFLRO010000016.1, read as the reverse complement.
GCCGCGGGAATTGAGACGTTGCTTAAGCGTTTTGGCGCGGATGTGAAGGAGATTGAGAGAGTGGTGCTGGCTGGGGGGTTTGGATATTATCTGCATCCCAAGTCAGCGGCGGACATCGGACTTTTTCCCAGGGAACTGACAGACAGGACAGTCACCGGAGGAAACACCGCCTTATCGGGAGCGCTTCTGGCAGGCAAATATATTTTGACAGGCGGCACATGCCGTAGCTTTGATAAGCTGCTTAAGGAGACCGTTCTGCGCACGGAGGTATTGAATCTGGCGGAGGATCCGGGATTTGAGCAATGTTATCTGAACCGGCTTACACTGGATTGTTTTTAAGAATTGATAAGTAATTAACTTTTTACCTTTTTTAGGAAACTTACGCGAACCGGGTTATGAAGCGATTACAGACCGGTTTCCTGCGGGGGAAACAAAAAGCATGAAACAAATAATAATGCGGTATTTGCGACCCTATTTTTCAAGGATGGGCATAGGGTTTGTGATCAAGTTCATCGGCACTATCATGGATTTAGGTATCCCTTATATCCTGGCACATATCATTGACTTCGTAATTCCTCTGGAGGATAGGGGGCTTGTGCTGTCGTGGGGTGGTTTGATGATCCTATGTTCGCTGCTGGCAGTGACCTTCAACATTATTGCCAACAGAATGGCCTCCAAGGTGGCCAGCGACGCCACGGAAAACATCCGTCATGATCTGTTTTCAAAGACCATGAGCCTTTCCAGTGCCAGGACGGATTTCTTTACTAAGCCATCCCTGATTTCCAGAATGACCTCGGATACCTACAACATGCACCAGATGCTGGGCAGGGCACAGCGGCTGGGCGTCAGAGCGCCGATTCTGCTGATTGGCGGGATATGCGTCACCTTTACTCTGGATCCGGTGATGGCATGTGTGCTGTTAGCCGTGCTGCCGCTTTTGGGATTTATCACAGTCTATGTCTCCAAGCGCAGTATTCCCATGTACAGTGGACTTCAGGAATCCAATGACCGTTTTGTGCGCATGGTCAGGGAGGACATTTCGGGTATTCGCGTCATCAAGGCTCTCTCCAAGACGGACTATGAGACGGAAAAATTCCGTGGCATCAATCGGGAGGTTGTGGAGCGCGAGCGGAAAAACGGCATGGTCATGGCTGTTATCGATCCGTCCATGAATATCTTGCTGAATCTGGGGCTGGTGGGTGTGATTCTGGTGGGAGCCTGGCGGGTGAATGCAGGAACCACAGAGGTAGGTAAGATATTGGCTTTCACCACGTATTTTACCATTATCCTCAACGCCATGATGTCGCTGGCAAAGATGTTTACGGTCATGTCCAAGGCCATCGCCTCCGGCAAACGTATCTGGGAGGTGCTGGAGTGCAAGGAGGATATGGAGATTTTGGCGGTTTTGGGTAACGATGTGCCTACACAGCTGACAGGTACAGTCAGTTCCGATGCGGAAATCTGCTTCGACCACGTGAATTTTTCTTATCTTAAGAAGGGAGAGCCCAATATTAAGGATCTGTCCTTTTCTATCAAAAAGGGAGAAACGCTGGGAATCATCGGGGAGATCGGTTCGGGAAAATCCACTATCATCAACTTGCTGATGCGCTTATATGATGTTGATCAGGGGCAGGTGCTGGTGGCCGGCCGGGATGTGCGCAGCTATGGCCCCGGAGAGCTGAAAAGTAAATTTGGAGTGGTATTTCAGAATGACACAATTTTTGAAGATACCATTGCCGGCAACGTCACATTGGGAAGAGAGATGAGCCGGGAGCAGGTTCAGGAAGCGCTGGTCTATGCTCAGGCCGGTGAATTCGTGGAAAATCGGGATGCGAAAGAAGCGGCAGCGCTTAACATCAAAGGTGCTAACTTAAGCGGCGGGCAGAAGCAGCGCGTATTGATTGCCAGGGCTCTGGCATCCAGACCGGAGATCCTGATACTGGACGATTCCTCCAGCGCTTTGGACTATCGGACGGATGCCCGTCTGCGTCAGGGTATCAGGGAGCATTATCAGGACACTACCTTAGTGATTGTAGCCCAACGGGTCAGTTCCATTCGAAATGCAGACCATATCCTTGTGCTGGAGGATGGTTCCCCCATCGGCTATGGGACTCATGAGGAACTGATGGAGAGCTGTGAGTTATACCGGGAGATTGCAAAGAGCCAGATGGGTGACAATGCAGCGAGGGTAGAGGCAGGTTTTACGGGAGAGGAGGTGCTGGTATGAGCAGGAAAGAATTCCGCTCAGGAGACACTAAACCTCTTGCACCGGAGAATGGACGGCGTTATTCGGGAAGAACGATTGTCAATCTGTGCAAATACCTGCTTCAGTACAAGTGGATGCTGGCGCTGGCATTTCTGTGCACTCTTGGCAGCAACCTGTTTGCCCTGATCGGTCCTAAGCTGACGGGACTGTGCATCAGTGCCATAGAGCCCGGACAGGGAAAAGTGGACTTTGGTGTAGTGGGTTACTATGCTGCCTGGATGGCTGGGTTTTATGTACTCAGCGCCGGGATGTCCTATGGATTGCAAGTGCTGATGTTGACTATCAGCCGGAAGGTAGTGTACCGGATGCGGCAGGATGTGTTCGAGAAGTTGATGACATTGCCGGTGGGATATTTTGACGTACATCAGACAGGAGACATCATCAGCCGCATCTCCTACGACATCGACACGGTGAATGCCTCTCTGTCTAATGACTTGGTACAACTTTTGACTACTGTGATCACAGTGGTGGGCGCTCTGGTGATGATGATCACCATATCACCGCAGCTGGTGTTAGTGTTTGCATTTACAGTGCCGCTGTCCATAGTCACTACCAGATATATTACAGGAAAGACCCGGCCACTGTTTAGAAAGCGTTCCACAAAGCTGGGCGAGATGAACGGTTTTGTGGAGGAGATGATCACCGGGCAGAAGACATTGAAGGCTTACAACAGGGAAGCATATACCCAGGAGCGTTTTGACGGGAAGAACAAGGAAGCTGTGGATGCCTACTACAGGGCAGAGTACTACGGCAGCATCGTGGGTCCCTGTGTGAACTTTATCAACAACCTGTCACTGTCACTGATCAGCGTGTTTGGAGCGCTGCTGTATCTGGCAGGTCATATGAGCATAGGAAATATTTCCTCCTTTGTATTGTACTCCCGGAAGTTTTCCGGGCCTATCAATGAGGCGGCAAATATTGTCAGTGAACTTCAGTCTGCGCTGGCAGCTGCTGAGAGGGTGTTCAGACTGCTGGAGGAGGAGCCTGAACCTGCGGATGTTGAGGGAGCCGTGGAGCTTTCCCATGTGCGGGGGGATGTAGAAATAAAGCATGTAAGTTTTGGATATGTACCGGAGAAGACAGTGATTCACGATCTGAGTTTCCGGGCCGAGCCGGGAAAACTGATCGCTATCGTAGGCCCAACCGGTGCGGGAAAGACCACACTGATCAATCTGCTGATGCGGTTCTACGATCCGAAGAGCGGAGAAATCCTGGTGGATGGTCGCCTGGTGGAGACATTGACCAGACGGAGCCTGCGTCAGGCATATGCCATGGTGCTCCAGGACACCTGGCTGTTTTACGGAAGCATTTATGAGAATCTGGCTTATGGGAAGGAGGGAGCTTCCAGAGAGGAAGTGGAGGCAGTGGCAAAAGCTGCCCACATCCACTCCTTTATCAAGCGGCTGCCCCAGGGTTACGACACCATCCTTACCGATGAGGGCACCAATATCTCCAAGGGTCAGAAACAGCTGCTGACCATTGCCAGAGCAATGCTGCTGGATGCCAGGATGCTGATCTTAGACGAAGCTACTTCCAATGTGGACACCAGAACGGAGCGCCAGATTCAGAAAGCAATGCTGAAGCTGATGGAGGGGAAGACATGCTTTGTGATTGCCCATAGGCTGTCCACCATTGAGCATGCGGACCTGATCCTGGTGGTTAACGACGGTGAGGTGGTGGAGCAGGGTACTCACCGGGAGTTGATGGAGCGTGGAGGTGTGTACAGAAGGTTGTATAATGCACAGTTTGAGTAAGACAAGGCGGAATAGATGTCACTATGACGTGCGATATCGTGTGAGCTATGGCGTGAAATGGTGAGTTTTGAGTAAACGGAAAGGAGTGCGTATATGAAAAAAGGGTTACTGTTACTGATAATATGCGTGGTATTATGCACAGGATGCGGCAAGGAGAAAGAGGAATCGCCTGCTCCAGAGTCTTCATTTCCCACAGAGGAACCCTCTGTTCCGGAGTCCACGCCACCTGCACAGGAGGATATAATACCGGAGGAAGATCCCACAGAGACGGTGGATGTCTGGACGCCTCAAGAAGCTCCCCTTGTCCGTAACCAATTGACGGATGAGGAAAAGCTCTCCAGACAGACGGCCATTTTCGAGAAAGGAACCTTTCTTTTTTCAGGCAAAACAAATCAAAGTTATTATGCATCGAATCTGTCTTTTATGAAAGAGGCAGATGGTCAGGATGCATTGGCCTTAATATATGCCTGTGATGACGAGAGCCATGTGGGCTGGGGAGTCTTGGGCTGGAGCGGCTATGTCGCCGGAAAGAATGTTCAGGCGGACAATGTTATGGCAAAGTCTGATCCTGCAAGAGAGAGGGTTGTGATTGTAACGATGGATGAACTTGCTGAGATGTACGGGATTGATTCCATTGAGAAATTGGAGAGATTGACCCTGGGAGCCTGGAACGGCGGCCGTATCGCAGGGCTGTATTTTGTGACGGAAGATTTGGTGAAGGAGTGGCAGGAGTGTGTGGAGGAGATAGAGCAGTATGAGCAGATCATTCACACTTATAGCGGGGAACTGTCAAATGAAAACGCCATAGAAAACGCAAAGGCTTTGTATGCGTATTTGCAGGAAATTGACGGAAAGTACTGCCTGACAGGACAGATGGAGTCCACATGGATGGGATCTCCTGACTATGAGATGAATTATCTGGAGAAAAACACAGGAAAGCTGCCTGCCATCCGTGGGATGGACTTCATACACAATGACTTTCAGGGAGTCGTTGACAGAGCCGCTGACTGGTGGGAGCGGGGAGGCATTCCCACAATTTGCTGGCATACAGGTGCGGATTTTGCTTCCGGATATGATGAATGCCTGGCAGATGATATCGATTGGGAGGAAGCTTTTGTACCAGGCTCTGACACCTATAACAGCTTGCTTTCGGGCATGGATCGGGCAGTGCCTTACCTACAGCAGCTGGAGGATGCAGGAGTGCCAGTTTTGTGGAGACCCTTCCATGAATTGGACGGGGGCTGGTTTTGGTGGAGCAAGGGCGGCAGCGCCAATTTTATCAGGCTGTGGCAGCTTATGTACAGTAGATATACCGATTACTGGGGGCTGGATAACTTAATATGGGTCTATGGTTACTCCAGTAACGGAGGAACCATGGCGGAGTGGTATCCCGGCGATGCTTATGTGGATATAATGGGCGCCGATAGCTATGCAGGAAATGCGGAAGGTCGGCTTTATGAAGAGTGCGAGAAGGTAGCGCCGGAAGGAATGCCCATTGTATTCCATGAGTGCGGTAGGATTCCTACCGAGCAGGAGATGAAGGACGCAGGGGCAAACTGGCTGTTCTTTATGGTCTGGACGACGGAGTACCTGACGGATAAGGACAATCAGCCGCTGGATTCGCTGTATAAGATTTATAATAGTGAGTTCTTTTTGACACTGGATGAATTGCCGAATGTGTATTGACGAAAAACTATGGCCTGGGATGTGTGGAAGTGAATTGTACATCCCAGGCCGCATATATTGTTGTATACAAACATCGTGGGGTATAATCTAGGGTGAAAAAATGGAAAACAGCAATCCTGTTATTTGATCTGGTGGCGGGATTGCTTTTTTTAGGACTGTGGGAGCAGAGGGGAAATACATCTAATGGAGGAGGTGCTGTAGCGGCATCTGGGCAGGTCGAAGCGGATGTGGACAGGGAGGCCTCTACAGTTGATAGCACGGTAGGCAATCGGGCAGAGGATGTGAAGAAGATTGCATTGACATTTGATGATGGAGTTATAGTAGGGCTAAGTCAAGAATTGCTTGTGTAAGAAGCAGATTCTGTGATTTAGTCCTATCTTATTCTCAAATATCCCGAAACGAAAAGAAACCGCCATAAATGACGGTTTCACGGTTACAAAATTACCAGGATTGCTCCTGCGTTTACAACATCATACTAACATAAAGAGCCTGCGTTGTCAAACGATTTTGTAATCAATATAAGATATGTAGAAAAAGGTTAAACAATACCGCAGGATTTAAGTTTTTCACTGATTTCCTGCATTACGGCAGGTTTTACATCGCCTATCTTTTCAAAATGGACTCTGGAGAGACTAATCTGAATAATCCGTGTCACGTTTGCCCAACGGGGCTTTTCTGGAAAGCCATAGACTTTGTCAACTTTTACGCTATAATCCATCTTCTTAGGTTCTTGGGAGGAAAGAGGAACGACTACAAGGGAATCCTTCAGGTTTTTCAGTATGATTGCTGGATGTCTGCCGCCAAATTCTGTACCAATGTTATAGCCAAAATCAACCCAGATAACTGTTTTGCGTACCAGTACCAGAGAGCGCATAATCAATTCAACATCCGATTCAGGCACAGAACTTTTTTTGACAGAAATAACATATTGTTGGGATGAGGTATCAAGTTTGTAATAGTTTGATATAACGGATTGTTTTTCGGGTTTCAACCATTGAAAAGAAGGAAGTTTTATGGTATTAGGTAAAGCAGATATAGGTATATGAAATGATTTTTCATTCATGATTAAGTCAGTCTTTAATTTTGTCCACTTGTAATATTCGTTAGCAAGCTTTATTTGCTCCGAATCATTCAGATCAATACAGGAATAGTGGTTTTGTAATACGGCTGTCATATCTTTATAAGACTGGTTGACATCAGTAAATGTTGTTGGATGTTTCAAAGAATAAACTCCCTTCCTTTTTTATTGTATTGTACCAAACGAGAGAACATAGTACAACAAAAATGTAGATTGTATAAGAAAAATGTCAATTTAATTCTGTAAACAGTGTCGTCGCAGTTTAAACAGGAATAGCATGATTTGCAAATGAAAAAAATCAATATTATATTGAACAAGCTGGTAATCATATAGTGTGATAACCAGCTTGTTTCACGGAGATGGATGGAATGCATGATGAATGGGAAAGGCTAAAGGCAGTGGATATCCGCACAGTACGAAAAGAAGAACTGGTTGATATAGAACCATTGCTTAAGGAAATGGCAACTAAAGATGAAACTGATAGGAAGGCAGACTTTATCAGAAAGGTAAAAAACCCCTATTGTTTTCTGGTGGGAGATGTTATTGTAAAATCTACATTTACAGAAGGAGCAACCTTGAAACAAAGAGTACAGGAACTGATTGAGAGTCTATAAATCAGACAAATAACATAATGTCTGAAAATTCAGGAGTGTTTTATGCAATCAAATAGATTATCTAAATCATATCGTGGGGCAGGATATCTGCGT
>JAFLRO010000159.1 GCA_022511425.1 Acetatifactor sp. | reverse complement strand
GCGTATGAGTACAGTTACGATGACAGTGTAGATTACGGTTATATAACGATTGCAGGTGAGGTATTTGGCTATAAAGAGCTTAATGATGGTGAGCTAGAAATTGATATGAGCGATTTAGGAGTTACAAGAGTCGCTATTCAGACTCAGCCAATTGTGATGATACGTATTGAGGAAATAATCGAAAAATATACACTTGCAGACTAGGTGGAATTATATTTGTCAAAATTTCAGGAACAGAAAGTAGATTTTATGTATGGAAGTAATAGAGTCGGTCGAAGGAAAGGCCGGCTCTATTTTTCTGGCTTGTCCGCCATGGGCGGGATCTAACGGATGATAGTTCCGAGTGCGCTTGAGTAACGAGGAAGCACATAGCTGAACATTCTGTTTTTCCGCAGGTAGGCACTGGAAAATATCCTGGTAGTTCAGATCTGCCATGGGTGTGCCTTTGGCCAGGGAAAGGAGCTGTGTGGAGAGCCATTCGTTCCAAAGATTGTCGAACAGGTCAGTGCCGCAGATGAAGATGTCAGTATAGTCATAACCGAAAGGATGGTGGTAATACTGGAGCTTTACAAAGCCGTATATGCCAGCGACAAGTACCAGGAGGTCTATGCTGTACAGTTCTGCAAATGCGTCCGCAACCTTTCGGCACTTTAAGTGTTCCTCTTCGGTAATGCGTAACTTATTTTTTTAAGGCTTCTTTTTTGTTTTCGTTTTCTGGCAGAGGAACCACTTCCTGTAAAAACTGCAGTTTCATTTCAAGCTCTGCCTTGGAGTTGTCAGTAGCGGCATACTGGAGAAGATCCTGTTCGCCTCAGCCGTTTATCTTCCTGCACTGCCTGGTAAGTGCGGAGAGTGTTTTCTGCTGATTGATTCCAAGGGTGTGGTCCAGTTTATACCGACATTAACCGTTATGCAAATATAAAGTCATGGAAATAATTTACTGCTGAAGAAGTAGCAGAAAGAATTACAAGGCGCAAAATAATAGCGATTGCAAAATTCCCCTTACAAAGGGCACTTCACTGTGTTATAATCAAATCCGTTGAGGGACCATTACAGTATGTGAATCAATCACTGGTAGAGCACTCGGCTGTTAACCGAGTTGTTGTGGGTTCGAGCCCTACTCGGGGAGTGGAACAAAGCCCGTAGATTTGCAGGTTTTGTTTATTTTTAAATACTTGAAAATAGATAGAAATGGTGGCTACGGTTGCATTTGCAACCATATGGCTGTTAACTGAAAACAAGCGAGATTACGTTGCAAAAGGGTTGGAATCCTGAGTTTGTTTGAACATAGGTAAGAGGATAAAATAGGTCTGCACATTATTTGAATAATGGCAGGTCTTTTTTGTATCAATTTTCTCCTTGACATCTGTCCGGTTTTCATGTACTCTGTAATGATTTAACAGGAAATGTTCAAATGGATGGTAGGGGCAGGAAAGGAGAAATGACATGTATGTTTATGTTGACAAGGAGCAGGTGGATCATTACAAGTCATACTGCCGAAAGGTTTTGGACCTGTTGCAGGCAAAGTTGAATGAAAAATATTCTATTGTGTCGAAGGTCATACTAATTGGCAGCGGAGCCGAAGATATGGTAACGAGGAATGGAAAGGGCGCATTTGATCTGGATTATAATCTTATCCTTACTTTCATTCCACAGGAGTATGAGAATTCACCCGGGAGGCTCAGAAACCGTGTAAGGGAGGTGTTGGACGGCTTGGTTGATAAGAGGTTTTCACATGGAAAGGGTTCCACATCCTCCATTACATATCTTATGCACGCTCAGGACAGAAGCAAAGTGGTGTTCCGCTTCGACATAGCGTTGATCAGGGAAAGAGAAGGAAAGTATAAGCTGGTTCATGACAAAGGGAAAAATCTGTTCATTTGGAATCAGGTACCGCCTTTAAAGGATCTGGATATGAAAATTGCTATGATAGAAAAAAGCGGTCACTGGAATGATTTAAGAGAAACCTATCTGAAACTGAAAAATATGTATTTACGACAAAATGACACAAACCATCCGTCCTTTATTATATATGCCGAAGCTGCAAATCAGGTTTATCAATCTATAATAGTTTGAACAGGCCATCCTCATTTAAACCCCAAAAAGAATCAGAGAATCTTTTGAGAGGAACGGATGCTTATGTTGTCAAAAAATATGTGGTGAATTATAATAATCAATGAGATCAGCTATTGTAGGCCAGTGAACTGGCAGCATGCATAATTCGGTGTCAAAGGATAGTAAGGAATGAAATTATTATGGGAACTTCGGAATTAGTTGCACTACAGCTTAGAATGTTTTTGGTCATGTTGATCGGTCTGTTGTTTCGGAAGAAAGACCTGATTTCCGGGGAAGGAAAAAAGAATCTCACCGACTTAGTGATTTATCTTATCCTGCCCTGTAACATTGTAAGATCCTTTATGATAGAGTTCGATGAAAATACATTAAAAAACTTTGGGGTAGTATTTCTGGTTTCAGTGCTGATACAAGTGGTTTGCGCCGTATTTGCAAAGCTGTTTTACAATCATATGGCACCGGAACATAAAAAAGTCCTGCAGTATGCCACTGTTGCATCCAATGCCGGATTTCTCGGAAACCCCGTAGCAGAGGGTGTATTTGGCGGCATGGGGTTGGCGCTGGCCTCCATTTATTTGATTCCTCAGCGAATTATCATGTGGTCCGCAGGAGTATCCTATTTTACGGAGAGCGCAGATAAAAAAGGCGTACTCAAGCGGGTTGTCACTCATCCCTGCATTATTGCAGTGGCTGTTGGACTGGTATTTATGCTGGGACAGATACAGCTGCCATCGTTTTTAGATTCAGCACTAAAGGATGTAGGAAACTGTAATACAGCCATGTCCATGCTGGTCATAGGCACCATACTGGCAGATGTAAAGCCGAAAGATATGCTGGATAAGTCTCTTTTTCTCTTTTCCGGACTGAGGCTTCTGTTGATTCCGCTGCTGGTCTATGGGGGCTGTCTGCTCTTACAAATTGATTCGCTTGTGACAGGTGTGTCGGTTTTGCTGGCTGCAATGCCTGCCGCCAGCACCACGGCGATTCTTGCGGCAAAGTACGATGGAGATGCCCCTTATGCCAGCAAATGTGTAGTTATCACGACTGTACTATCCCTGCTGACAACACCGGTGTGGAGTATGGTACTGCTTAGGGCGATTGGATAGAAATCAACGTCTCCGCATGGAAGTATGGAAAGACGGAAAATGGCAGTGATAGCGCGAGAATATTTTTTGTTGTAATTCCTGAAAAATTCGTCTTGCCAGATACGCTTAGTTATGGTAATATATTGTTTGCTAGGTTATCAGTCAGATGGTAGCTGCATGAATAATAAACGCGGCTCCATGGTCAAGCGGTTAAGACATCGCCCTTTCACGGCGGTAACAC
>JAFLRO010000158.1 GCA_022511425.1 Acetatifactor sp. | reverse complement strand
AAGTAGAATAACACAACACACGAAAAAAGGAGTGGCTTCGGCTGCTTCTTTTTTTGTCCCATTTTTTCTTTAATCAATCATACTTATCTTATAAAACAAACCCAAAATGATTGAAAGGACGGATATGTTATGAAAAATATTTACACCTTGAACCGATACCCGACTCCCCAGATGGTTTCGATGTATTGGGGTTTGGCGGTATCCGCTTCTATTTTCTCCCTGATTTTCTTGATATGCACGGTTACTGTGGCAATGTCACCGATGGAGTCCATATCCCAAATCTCCCTAAACAACTCTTCCTTGGTAAACACATGGTTCGGATTCTCCGCCAGAAAGGTCAGCAGGTCAAACTCCTTGGTCGTAAAGGATTTCTCCACTCCGTCCACATACACCCTGCGGGCAGTCTTGTCAATACGAATTCCACGTATCTCCACTATGTCATTTTGAGGCTTCTGGTTAGTTCCCACCAGTCGCTCATAACGTGCTAAATGAGCTTTCACCCTTGCCACAAGCTCGCTGGGACTGAAGGGTTTTGTCATATAGTCGTCCGCTCCAAGACCCAGCCCTCTGATCTTATCTATGTCATCTTTCTTTGCTGAAACCATCAGGATTGGAATGTTTTTTTCCTCCCTGATTCTTCTGCATACCTCAAAACCGTCCACACCGGGCAGCATCAGATCCAGAATCACCAGATTGTAATCTCCGGCAAGGGCAGTTTCCAATCCCTCATCCCCCGCGTTACAGATGTCCACCTGAAAATCGCTGAGTTCCAGATAATCCTTCTCCAAATCTGCGATGGCAACCTCGTCTTCAATAATCAAAATTTTACTCATAATTTGCTCCATTCCGCCGTATCCGGCACATTCTTATCTTTATCTTCCATCATACACGCATCCTGTGGTAAAGTCAGTATAGTGTTTCGCATTTGACTACCCCAAATCACTTGCTGAATGCTGTGCTAATTCTCGCTTTGCAGTTCAATATACTTTCGCAGCACGAAATGCATACAGGTTCCCTCGCCCTCTCTGCTGGTGGCCCATATATAGCCGCCATGATCCTCCACGATCTTCTTCACAATGGAAAGCCCAATACCGCTGCCGCCCTGGGCAGAATTTCGGGAAGCATCCGTTCGGTAAAACCGCTCAAATATCCTGGGCAGATCCTTCTGGGCAATTCCCTTTCCGTTATCCTCAATCTCAATCCGGATAGAGTCTATCTCATCCAAAATACGGATATCGATGGTTCCCTTGGGTTTATCCATGTACTTTACGCTGTTGCTGATGATGTTGTTGATTACCTTCTTCATCTGCTCCGGATCGGCAATGACCAAAGTATCCGGCTGGGTAAGATTGGAATAATTCAGCTGAATGTTCTTTGATTCCAGATCCAGTCCCACTTCCTCAATGCAGTCGCCAAAATAGTCCGCCACATTGATACGGTGATAGTTATAGGGAATTCGGTTATTATCAATCCCCGAATAAAAGGTGAGTTCATTGATCAGCCGTTCCATGTCGTTTGCTTTGTTGTAGATGGTCTTGATGTATTTGTCCATCTTCTCCGGCGTATTGGTAACACCGTCCATGATGCCTTCCACATAACCTTTGATGGCGGTGATGGGTGTCTTCAGATCATGGGAAATATTGCTGATAAACTCCTTATTTAGTTTCTCATTCTGCCTGCCTTCTTCCGTGGATTCTTTCAGTCGCAGCCTCATGTCCTCATAGTTGCGGTACAGGTCGCCAATCTCGCCCTTATCATCAGTCTGCAGAGCATACTCGAAATTGCCCTCTTTGATCTCCGTCATGGCCATGTTCAGCTCATTAATGGGATTGAATACACCTTTGTGAATCCATCGGGTCAACATGATGCCAGTAAAAATCATAATCAGGACAATCGCAACCATCATGTCCACCAACAGGCGCCTGGAAATCAGGGCGCTCACTCTGGTCACTACAAAGATGCTTCCCTGACTTCCATCAAGAAACCGAAAGTCTATCTGCTTCACAAACTTATCATACTCATCATAGTAATAACCTGAATCTTTTGAGATATCACCCTCTCCATAATCAGGCAGTTTGGGAAAGAGCAAATGTGCTGCCTCTTCATTTCCGGCATAATAGAGCTCAGAGTCCTTGCGCACTATGATATAAGTGGACTTGCGGGCAATTTGGGAGCTTACCTGCTGCAGGTATTCCCTGTCCGCCAGTCGGGATGGATCTGTCTCAGCCTGCTTCTGCAGGACCAAGTAAACCCGTTCAGTGGAGTTGACAACCTCCTGCATATTCTCTGACATAAAAGAATAATCCATGTGCTCCATGGGCAGGCCCTTCTGCACATTTATCAGATATATCCCAATTCCACAGAAGGCAGCGGCGATCAATACCAATGGCAACACTATAATGATGATAAAGGTAACCCTCAACCTTGTCTTGAATTTCATGCTTACTACTCACTATCTCTTAGTTTCAAACTTCCTCTTACATCTGACTTAATAATAACACATTTTCTTTCGGAAAGTGTAAATTGATAGAGATATTATCATAAAAAAATTCTAAAATTACACATGTAAATTTTTTATAAAAGCTGTTGACAGGTCCTGTCCAAAATCCATATAATCATAATAGTTCCTAAAATATTAATTAAAGGAGAGATGTATTATGAAATATGTATGTCAGGTATGCGGTTACGTTTACGAAGGAGATGCTGCACCGTCCGAGTGCCCCATCTGCCATGCTCCCGCCGAGAAGTTCACCGCTCAGGCAGGTGACAAGACTTGGGCTTCTGAGCATGTGGTAGGCGTTGCGAAAGGAGTTTCCGAGGATATCGTGAAGGATCTGCGCGCTAACTTTGAGGGCGAGTGCTCTGAGGTTGGAATGTATCTGGCTATGTCCAGGGTTGCTTTCAGAGAGGGTTATCCCGAGATTGGTATGTACTGGGAAAAGGCAGCTTTCGAGGAAGCCGAGCACGCTGCAAAGTTTGCTGAGCTGCTGGGCGAGGTCGTAACCGACTCCACCAAGAAGAACCTGGAGATGAGAGTGGAGGCTGAGAATGGCGCTACCGCTGGCAAGACCGATCTTGCCAAGAGAGCTAAGGAGCAGGGTCTGGATGCAATCCATGACACCGTACATGAAATGGCTCGCGATGAGGCTAGACACGGAAAGGCATTTGAGGGGCTGCTGAAGAGGTACTTTGGCTAATTTGATTCTAACAATAGAGAATACGCTCCGCGAATTTTCTATTGGCAAAAATTACTATTGGCATGGTAGAAATACCGTGCCAATTTTTTAAAAGTCCCTTTTTACATTTGTGTAGCAGTAAAATAAACAAGAATTCTGATAAGACAAAATTCTTAGCATTTAATAACTGATATATTTTATCTTCATAAAGTTCGAAAAGCCTTGAAAATGCTAAATTTATAGCAAGTGAGCTTGCCCTTATTCTTTCCCTTGTGTTATATCCTTTTTCC
>JAFLRO010000157.1 GCA_022511425.1 Acetatifactor sp. | reverse complement strand
CCAAGTATCAAGTGTTTTTATTATTTCACTTGTCTACTTAGAAGGGAGCATATCAAAATAGACAGCCCCTTGATTTTATAAATCTTCTACAAAGCACATCTCGCTAATATAGCTCTATCTCGTACTCAGGAAATCGTACTCTCTTCTGGCCTGCTCGTCATCAGGGTAATTATTCAGGTAATTATTCAACAGCGCTGCTGCGATCTCGTACTCTCCCAGATACTCATACGCTGTTATTTCATTGAATGACAGTGTCTGTAAGATTGGATTATCCTCAAGCTGCATCCCCGCCTGAAAAGCCTCCAGTGCCTTCCGGTAATCTCCCCGGGCAATTTCACAAAGCCCCAGTTGGTTATACAGTTCAGCGCTGCCATCATAAGAACTCAGATAGCTGTTGTATACATTTGCGGCATAGTTGTAATCTCCGGTAGCCTCATAGGCGCGGCCCAGATAAAGATAACTGGCTTCTCCGCCTTTTTCCTTTGCCTGCTCCAGTGCCAGATATGCCTTCTCATACTCGCCGAGGTAATAATATATCCGCCCCATGACATAATTGTTCATATTTTTGCCACCAGCATCCAGTGCTGTGCGAAGATAAGCTTGTCCTTCCGAAATATACCCAAAGTGTTCCAACACTTCATATATTTCTATGAGCATATCATAGTCACCGGGCGCCATGGAAAGCGCCAAATCAAAATCGCCCTTGGCCTCCTGATAATTCATCAGATGCATCCTGACATTTCCTCTCAGGAAATATGCATCTACCTCATTTTCACGTAAGGCCAGTATGGCATCGTAAGTCTCCTCTGCCAGACTGTACTGTCCGCTCTTCGTGTAAGCGGCAGCAAGATAGTAATTCAGGTCAAAATCCACATTTTCCACCAACCCGTTGCTTTCGGAAAGCGCTGCCTTAAAGTACTCGATAGCCTGTTCATACTGGGTCAGTCCCATGCAAGCGATACCCCTTGCGCGGTTGATCAGACGAATATTCTCCCCCTCTTCCTCCGCGGCATCCAACTCCGTCAGTGCACCTTGATAGTCAAAGGCCTGAATCAGTTCCATGGCATTTCGAGTCTTCTCCCCTGTCTGACCGCACCCGGCTAACAACATCACTGTGAACAGACAGCCCAAAGCATATATGTACTTTTTCCAATGTATTCCAAATAACATATACCCTCACATCTGCCGCTCTGCGGCGTAAAACACGGAGCAATCAGGCTTCCGGGGCCACCTTATTGTTCTGTCTCTTCCAACTGTGAAGTGCAATGAGGACATCTGGTGGCATCAATCGCAATTTCGCTCTTACAGAAAGGACATTTCTTTGTGGTGGGAGCCGCAGGCTTCTCCTGCTCATGGCTAAACTTTCTGGTGAGAGAATTGATTCCTTTTAAAAGGAGGAATATCACAAATGCTGTGATCAGGAAGTTGATCACTGCGGTGATAAAATTGCCGTAGTACAGAATAGGAGCTGCTTCACCCTCACCAAGCACCAAATACAGACCGGAAAAGTCAGTTCCTCCAAAAATACCCAATATAGGGGTCAAAATATCTTGATTCAGTGAGGTCACAATAGCGGTGAAAGCGCCGCCGACGATCACACCCACTGCCATATCCATCACATTGCCGCGCATAATAAATTTCTTAAACTCTGCAATAAATCCTTTTCCTTTTTCTTTACGTTCTTTGCTCATTTCTTCTCTTCCTTTCCTTCAAGTATCTCATGGTACAAGCATGCTTTCCTATAATAGTAACACAATAAGTCCTCTTTCACAAGTACGCTTGCCCACTTTTCAAATTTATGTTATAGTAATCCGTGTGGAAACGCTGCCTCGGGCGGCAGAATGAGAGGAACCTATGACAAAACAAGAAATCGCTGAAATCAAGAAACTCCTCACTCCAAAAAAGTGCTCCATTACCCGCATCTGCGGTTGTTATGTGGACGGGGAGAAGAATAAGAAGACGGAGTTGAAGCAAGCTTTTCTGGCACTGCCTGAAGAGGAGATGTTTAAATATTTTGAGATATTGAGAAAGGTGCTTTCCGGTAATATCGGCAAGAATCTTCTGACCTTGGAATTTCCCCTGACAAGCGAAGAGACCGGCGGTACTCAAGACTTCCTGCTTCGGCTGCGCGACAGTAAATTGAAAGATGACATCCTGTTGGAGGAGTTTTATGACCGCATCATCGACAATTACGAATTTGTGGGAAATTATCTAATTCTGGTGGTGCACGATGTGTACGATGTGCCCGGTCGCACTCAGGACGGTCTGGAGATGGAGGATGCCTCCGACGAAGTGTATGAGTACATACTGGCATGCATCTGCCCCGTAGAACTGTCTAAGCCGGGACTCAGTTATAACGCTGTGGAGAATACCTTCCAGAACCGGATTCGGGACTGGGTAGTTGGTCTGCCGGACACAGGCTTCCTGTTTCCTGCCTTCAACGACCGCAGCTCCGACATTCACAGCACCCTTTATTACTCCAAAGACCCCGAAGAACTGAAAGATAGTTTTGTGGATACACTATTGGGATGCCCCCTTCCTCTGTCTGCCGGAAGCCAGAAGGAGACCTTCCAGACCTTAGTGGAGGAAACTCTGGGGGATGACTGTGACATCGAAACGGTGAAAAATATCCACGACAAGCTAAACGAGATGGCCGAGGAGCACAAAGACGAACCCCAGCCCCTGGTGTTAGACAAGAATGAAGTCAAGACCATCCTTGCGGGCAGCGGTGTATCCAACGACAGGCTGGCTCAGTTCGACCGGCATTATGACGAGACCGCAGGGGAGACCACCTCCCTGTTTGCCAGCAACGTGATGAATACCAGAACCTTTGAGGTGAAGACTCCCGATGTGGTGATTAAGGTAAATCCCGAGCGCACAGATCTGATCGAGACAAAGGTCATAAACGGCCGGGAATGCCTGGTGATCGAGCTGGGTGGCAGTGTGGTAGTGAACGGCATTAATGTGCGTGCAGGCGGAATTGCGGACGGAGAGGACAAAGAATAGGAAATGTATCGACGGTGGCACCTGGCACCGTCGTTTTTTTGCCAAAACCTTCTTGTTAAAAATTCTTGCCAAACCATAACTCATTTGTTATAGTCTATACAGAAGTCATCCTTCCATCCGAAGGATTTTTCAAATTATCAAGGAATTCATCCGAATCTCCTCGAAATACTACCAGAAAAACAGCAAAACCGCAGCTTGATAATTGAATAAAGGCTTTACACCTTTTCCTCTTTTCAGTATAATACTATTACTATATTGAAAGGTGGTGATGGTAGAAAGTGGGTGATAGTACGAGTGAAAAAGAAATGATAAAAATCAGCATTGAAGAGTTTTCGAGAATTCAAGATTATATGATGGAAGTTGATAAAGACTCAAGTGCTTATAAAGCAATGAAAAGGCGCTACATTGAATTAAAAATCTGAGCCTATGAAGAAAAGTCTGTAAATATTGATCTTCTATGATAATTGATAGGGA
>JAFLRO010000156.1 GCA_022511425.1 Acetatifactor sp. | reverse complement strand
AGTCGGAAGACACCATCCGCAACTCCAATGACATGAAGCAGGATATGGAGCAGCTGATGAGTGTGCTGAACAGTATGAACGAGGTCATTAATGGTATTAACTCTATCTCTGCACAGACGAACATGCTGGCCTTGAATGCTTCCATCGAGGCAGCCAGAGCGGGAGAAGCCGGGAGAGGGTTTGCCGTTGTGGCACAGCAGATCAGGGAACTGGCGGATGAGACCAAGCAGTTGACGTCGGATATGGACGGATTGGTGGCTCGGATTGGCGAAGCCTCCAAAAAGAGCTACGAGAGTTTAGATAAGACCGTGGTTGAACTGGGCGAAATGAAGGATAATTTAAGCAAGGTTCTTGATATCAATCAGACGAATGAGAATAATCTTAAGGAGATTGCCGAAAACGTGACTACAATCGCTGCCTCCGGAGAAGAAATTTTCAGCACGGTGACGAATGTGCAGAATCAGATGAGTGAACTCAGCAAAGGCTGTGTGCAGTTGGAGGAACAGGTGGATGCTATGAGCCGTGTGTCCAACGATTTGCAGGCCAGCGCGGCCCCGGTGAATGAGGTGGAAAAAGAATTAGACAACGCGGCAAAGAGGATGGGAACCATGGTGAATGATGTGTTCTACATGCTGGATAATCAGGTTTTCCTGAATGCGGTACAGAATGCGGTAGGAGCTCATCAGAAATGGCTGAGTACTTTGGAAAGTATGGTAGCGGAACGCAGTTGCAAACCGTTGCAGTTGGATGATACAAAGTGTGCCTTCGGACATTTCTATTATGCGATGAGGCCCAGAAACAGAGCTGTGGCAGAAATATGGGCCGGCTTGAGGGATAAGCATCGCCGTTTCCATGGTTATGGCCGAAGTGTGATGGATGCCATTAACCGGGGTAATTATGGCAGCGCAGAGCGGGAGGTCAAGGAAGCTCAAAAGCTTTCAAGCGAGCTGATTGGCGATTTTAACAGAATTATCGATATGACAAAGAAGCTGGATGCTAACAGACTGGCTGTATTTCAGGAATAACAGGAAATCTTCTGAAACCTGTTATCAAGGGCAGAGGGATATTGATATTATGGAGAAAGACAAAAAAAATACTATTTTACTTCTATTGATCCTAATCTTGAGCATTTCCACCGCCTTTTTGGTTTATTTGCATTTTTTTAAATCGGATGACAGCAGCCTTTCAGGAGAATGGACTGCGGAGCTGGACTTGACGGAACAGGCCGCTGTCGAAGCCTTCATCTGGCTGCAGGATATAGAGGCGGTCTCTGTCTCACTGGAGGATGTGGAGTCCTGTATGCGGAAGCTGGCAGTTCAGGTCAATCTAAACTTAGAAGCGACGACAGACTTTGAGGGAGCTTTTCGCTGCAGTATCCTGCCGGAGAGCTACGATGAATGTGAGCGGGCTGCCTATGAGGCATTTGCGGCGGTTTTCAGGGAGCTTTTGACAGAGAGGCTTCGTATGGCGGACTATACGGGAGGCACGGACAAGGAAGACCTGGAAAGTCTTGTCACCGAAACTTTTGGGATGTCGACGGTCTCTTATTTGATGACCTTCGGGCCTGCACTGCTGCCCTCTTTGGAGGATTTACAGGCGCAGTATGACGGAAGCGGAACCTATGGAGCTGCAGAAGGCATTATGACATGGCAGTATGATAACGGCACCACAAAGACGGAAAATTATATATGGGAGGATCTCAGTCTGGTTCTGTCGGGTGAAGAAGATTCTGACGGACAGGGGCAGAAGAAACCTGCAATCCTCATTTTCCGGAAGAAGTGAGTGGGGAGGAGACACAATGAGATCAATTCTTAAGAAAATAAATGTACTTCTACTATCGGTGGCTCTTTTGTGCTGTATACTGCCCGCCAGGGTCGCTGCAAGCTATGAGATTCCCGGAACCTATCAGGTACAGGCGGATGCCGGGACAGCATATACTGTAAAAATACTGGATTATAGCTATGACAATAATACATATTTTTCCCTGCGGGACATTGCTATGGTTCTGAAAGACACGGATAAGGAGTTTGCCCTGACGATTACAAAGAATACTGTCGCCCTGGATCCGGGAAAGGCGTATAAGCCTGTGGGAGGGGAAAATGTTTCCTGGAATAGCACCGAAAACCCGAATATATCCCTGCGGAGAAACGAATTCAAGGTAAACGGACAAAATACACATTACTATACGATGATTACGAGGATGCCATCCGGTTATTATGACTGTTTCATGATGGCGGCGGATCTGGCTATGATACTGGACATGGAAATTATTGTACCCGGCGACGGCATCCTGCAGCTCCACACGTGGGAACCCTTCTCTGTTTCAGCTGTTTCTTTGGAGCAGGCAGGTTATTTTTACGGAGTCAACGGTGTGCTGGTAGGAGATGTTACCACCGGGGAAATCTACTATGAATATCAGGCTGATACTGCTTATCCCATAGCCAGCACCTCCAAGCTTATGACTTATCTTCTGGTCATGGATGCCTTATCTGCTGGGCAGATTACTCTAGAGGAACAGGTTGTCATCTCTGATACCGTTCACGCTCTGTCTGTGGCGGGCGATGGGATGAAAATCCTGGAGGCAGGAGAAAAGGTTACGGTGCAGGATCTTCTGCTGGGAGCCCTTCTGCCTTCCAGTAACGAATGTGCACTGTGCCTGGCAGAGGCTGTCGCCGGTTCGGAGGAAGCCTTTGTGCAGATGATGAATCAGAAGGCGAAGGATCTGGGGCTTTCCCAAGCAATCTTTTTCAACAGCAACGGCTTGCCCACCTATACAAAAGATCCTGTTCCTGCAAAGCGCCAGAACCGTATGAGTGCGGAGGACATGTTTCGGATGGTATCGTATCTTTTGAGGGTTTATCCACAGGTCACGGATATTACCTCCATGCAAAGCGCTTACCTGGAGTCTCTCGGAATTGTGGTGAACAATACGAACCCGCTTCTGTATAATATGTCAGGGGTTACCGGTCTGAAGACGGGGACTACCAATAAAGCGGGAGCTTGCCTGGTCACATCACTGACGGCGGACGACGGGAACATGGAACATGATCTGATAGTCATCGTCTTGGGTACTGAGGATTCTATAGAAAGGGGACGGGTCTCAGGGCTGCTGGCTAAATATGCACTGGAGGTCTTTCATTCCGGCACCGATAAATCGGAGATAACCGACCAGCCCCAGGATACGCCCGTGAGTGCTGAGGCGATGGTGGACTGTATTCTTCGGACTGCCAAAAAGCATTGATTGGTCTTTGAGAGGGTTGACAGGATTGAAAGGTTTAAAAGCATATATGCTTGTAGAAATACGAGTATGTATGCTTTTTTCGATGGAACAGGTCTACATTTTTCCCATTGCCTCGCGTACCTTTGACAGGAGAAACTCTGCGACAAACGGCTTTTGTATAAAGTCTGCGGCTCCCGCTTCAAGTCCCTTCTGTTCCGTGGACGCATCATCATCCGCGGTCAAGAAGATGACGGGAACCTTCTCGTATGCCGGTTGTTCCTTGAGCCTGCGCAGAACCTCAAATCCGTCCATTTCCGGCATATGAATAT
>JAFLRO010000155.1 GCA_022511425.1 Acetatifactor sp. | reverse complement strand
TGTAAATGCATTGATTGAAGCTGGTATCGTCAAGAATCCCAGAGATGGGGTGAAGATACTCGGAAACGGAGAACTTACCAAAAAGCTCAATGTGAAGGTAGATGCATATAGTGCATCTGCAAAAGAGAAGATTGAGGCTCTTGGTGGAACAGCAGAGGTGATGTAATGTTCACAACACTGAAAAACGCATTCAAAATAAAAGAGATAAGAAGCAAGATTTTATTTACTTTTGCTATGCTGGTTGTGATCCGTATCGGATCACAGCTGCCCACCCCGGGTATAGACAGCTCAGTCATCGATCAGCTTTTTTCTCAGGCGGACGGTGCGTTTGGCTTTTTTGATGCGATTACGGGCGGCTCGTTCGTCAACATGTCAATTCTGGCATTGAATATAAGCCCCTACATCACATCTTCCATCATCATGCAGCTGCTCACCATTGCAATTCCCAAACTGGAGGAAATGCAGCGTGACGGTGAGGACGGAAGGAAAAAGATTGCATCTATCACACGATATGTAACAGTAGTTCTGGCGCTGATCCAGGCTACAGCAATGGCCATCGGTTTTGGCAGACAGGGCCTGTTGGAAGGTTATATAACAATGACCACCGGACAAAGGACTCTGAGCATAGTGACTGCGGTGGCTACATTGACTGCGGGCAGTGCTTTCTTGATGTGGGTAGGTGAGCAGATTACGGAAAAAGGTATCGGAAACGGTATCTCTATCGTCTTGGTTATTAACATTATTTCCAGACTGCCCCAGGATATCGGCAATTTGTTCCAGATGTTTGTGATTGACAAATTTAGTGAAGGTGCTCCAGCCACAGGCTTTTTGGCAGCAGTCATTATCTTTGCCATCATTGTCGGTATGGTGGTGCTTGTCATCATCCTTAACGATGGAGTGCGTAAGATTCCTGTTCAATACGCCAATAAGGTGCAGGGAAGAAAGATGGTGGGAGGACAGACCTCCAGCATTCCGCTGAAGGTAAACACCTCCGGTGTGATTCCGGTCATCTTTGCACAGTCAATTTACCAGACACCAATTATTATTTCCTCTTTTGTTAATTATAAAGGAACGGGTGTGTGGAGCGAGATTTTGAGGTATCTAAATTCCAACAACTGGTGCAATCCAAGTCAGCTCAAGTATACCATCGGATTGCTGGGGTACGTGGTGTTGATTATTTTCTTTGCTTACTTCTACACCTCCATTACCTTCAATCCGTTGATGATCGCTGATAACATGAAGAAGCAGGGAGGGTTTATTCCTGGTATCAGGCCCGGAAAGCCTACCAGTGATTACCTGAACAATGTGCTCAATTACATCATATTCGTAGGAGCTGTGGGACTTACCATTGTAGCAGTTATTCCCTATATCTTCAGCGGTGTGTTCAAGGCCAGCGTGTCCTTTGGCGGCACCAGCCTTATCATTATCGTAAGCGTTGTACTTGAGACGATGAAGCAGGTGGAATCTCAGATGCTCGTTCGTAATTACAAGGGCTTCCTGGAGAAATAACAAAGGATTACGAGATCGGGCAGATTGCTGCCCGGTCTCATTTCACTATAGTAAAATTAATTATTTTGATTTGGAATTATTGTCCGCATCAGCGGGCAGGGGGTGTAAAAATGAAAATTATTATGTTGGGAGCACCGGGCGCCGGCAAGGGAACTCAGGCAAAGTTAATTGCGGAGAAATATCAGGTTCCCCATATTTCCACGGGAGACATCTTCCGGGCAAATATTAAGAACGGTACGGAGCTTGGAATGGAAGCAAAGAAATACATGGATCAGGGTCTGCTGGTTCCCGATGAGTTGACAGTAAAGATTTTACTTGACAGAGTGGCTCAGTCGGATTGCCAAAACGGCTATGTGCTGGATGGCTTTCCCCGTACTATTCCCCAGGCTGAGGTGCTGGATGAGGCATTGACTAAGCTGGGTGAAAAAATTGATTATGCTATCAACGTAGATGTTCCTGATGAGAATATCGTAAGAAGAATGTCAGGTAGACGCGCCTGCCTGAAGTGCGGCGCTACATATCATATTGAGCATATTCCCCCCAAGACAGAGGGCATGTGCGATGCTTGTGGAAGCGATCTGGTGCTTCGTGATGACGACAAGCCTGAGACTGTTCAGAACCGCTTGAAGGTTTATCACGACCAGACTCAGCCTCTGATAGACTTTTACACCGGAAAAGGCGTGCTGAAAACCGTGGATGGCACAATGGATATGCAGGATGTCTTTAAGGCAATTACCGATATTCTGGGTTGAGCAGATGTCTGAAAGGAAGCAGTGTAGTTATGGCTATTGCGATTAAGACAGAGCAGGAGATTCAACTGATGCGGGAGTCCTGCAGATTGCTCGCAGACGTTTTTCAAAACCTGGAGAAAGCGGTCAGACCGGGAATCTCCACCATGGAGATTAATATTTTAGGAGATCAGCTGATCAGACAGCACGGATGCATCCCTAATTTCTTTCATTATAATGGATACCCGGCTTCTATCTGTGTATCCGTGAATGATGAGGTGGTACACGGTATACCCAGAAAAAACCATATTTTACATGAAGGTGACATTGTCAGTCTGGACGCAGGATTGATTTATAAGGGTTATCATTCTGATATGGCAAGAACCTTTGCCGTGGGGCAGATAAGCCAGGAGGCACAGAGATTGATTGATGCCACCAGGCAGAGTTTTTTTGAAGGTATAAAAATGGCTCGTGCAGGCAATCATTTACATGAAATTTCCAATGCCATTGACGCATATATCAAGACTTTTGGCTATGGGATAGTCAGGGATCTGGTAGGACACGGCATCGGTACTCATCTCCATGAGGAACCTCAGATACCTAACTTTGCACAGTTTAAGAGAGGTCCTAAGCTGCGGGCTGGCATGACTCTGTGTATTGAGCCCATGATCAACATGGGAAGGGCTGATGTGGAATGGCTGGATGATGACTGGACGGTGGTGACGGAGGATGGTTCCTGGTCAGCCCATTATGAAAACACCATTCTTGTCACGGAGGGCGATCCGGAGATTCTTACACTTTACTGATACGGGCACCTATATCATCCTATTTAATAAGGAAACAGAGAAACTATGATAGGACAATTTGTAACCTCAAAAGCGGGTCATGACAAGGGCACTCTCTATGTGGTGACCGCTGAGGAGGGAGATTTCGTGTATCTGTGTGACGGCCGTTTTAAGCGGCTTAATACTCCTAAGAAGAAACGTCGTATCCACATCCAGCCTGTGAACAGGACAGTGGAGAAAGAACTGTTGGAACGGTTGTCCGGTGGAGGTAAGGTGCAGGATGAGGAAATCAAGTATGCAATTAAGCAGTATGTAAGGCAAGATTATTAAGAGGAAGCAAACGGAGGAAATATATGTCTAAAAGTGATGTGATCGAAATTGAAGGAACTGTTGTAGAGAAACTGCCCAACACCATGTTTCAGGTGGAACTGGAGAACGGACACCGTGTGTTGGCACATATCAGCGGTAAGCTGCGCCAGAATTTCATCCGTATTTTACCCGGTGACCGCGTGACTCTGGAACTGTCTCCCTACGATTTGACCAAGGGACGCATTATTTGGAGAGATAAATAAGAAGGGGATCGTTCAGTGTGCGCCATTCGCAAAGTCGTATCTTCTATTATTTTTGTAAGAAAGGGGGTTGCCAACAAGCAACCCCTATGTTATAATGTAAAACGGTCTTTTTTGAAAGGAGGGTTTAACGTG
>JAFLRO010000154.1 GCA_022511425.1 Acetatifactor sp. | reverse complement strand
TCGTGCAGGATGAATGGATTGATTTCAGGCGGTCTGCCTATCGCTTTCCGGATGGAAGCGTATTTGAGCCGTATTACAGCTACAGCAGGAGAGACTATGTGGTGATAGTTGCATCGGATACAGATGGGAAATATCTCTGCGTAAGGCAATTCCGTCATGGTATCAAGAAAGTAACGACGGAGTTTCCGGCAGGCGGCATAGAGCGAATGGATGGCAAAGAGTATGGTGCGAGAGACAGCGCGTCTGCGTCAGAAGATGCGGTGGAGGCAGCCAAGAGAGAATTGCTTGAAGAGACCGGATATGTGTCGGATGAGTGGGCACATTTACTTACCGTACCTTCCAATGCCACGATAGCAGACAATTACGCACATATTTTTGTAGCAAAGAATTGTCGTAAGTCCGGAGAGCAGAATCTGGACGAGACAGAGTTTTTGAATGTCTGCAAATATTCTGCAGACGAGATTGAAGGGATGATTCAGAAAGGCGATTTCCCACAGGCGGTTCACATTATGGCATGGCTGCTGTCGCAGAGGTGATAGAAGATGCGCGAAACAATTTTTGCATATATAAAAAAGAAATACAAAGTATCCCCGGAGTACCCTTGGGCGAAATATGACGACAACGCCGTCTTTCGCCATAGTGACAATAAGAAATGGTTTGCTCTGGTGATGGGTGTTGAAAAAAACAAACTGGGGATTTCGGGATCTGAATATGTCGATGTCATTAATCTGAAGATTGACGATATGATGTTTCGGGATATATTGGTGCAGCAGGAGGGCATCATTCCCGGCTATCACATGAATAAGGAACATTGGATCACTGTGCTTCTGGACGGCACAGTTGAGGAGGCTAAGGTCTATGATTTGATAGATGCTAGCTTTTTGGCAACCGCGTCAAAGAAAAAGAAGGCGAAAATCCGTCCGCCGAAGGAATGGATTATTCCGGCAAATCCGAAGTTCTATGATGTTGAGGACGCCTTTGACAATGCGGAGATTATCGATTGGAAGCAGAGCAGCAGTGTTAAGGTTGGAGACACGGTTTTCATGTATATAGCGGCACCGGTGTCCGCAATTCTATACAAATGCAAGGTTGTAGAAGTGGATATTCCTTATGATTATCAGGATAAGAATCTGACCATTACTACATTGATGAAGATTAAGCTTCTGAGAAGATATAATCGTCAGCAGTTTACCTTTGACAGATTGAAGGAGGATTATGGAATTTACGCAGTGCGCGGACCGAGAGGAGTACCGAATAGCTTAAGCCGGGAGTTGAATTTATAGTATGTATCAGGTTTCTCATGCGATGAAACAGGCTGCTCAAAAGTTGCGGCCTGTTTACTGATAAAACCTTTCCACATTTCTACGGTATAATTTGGCAGGCCTGTGCCCGGCACCTTCCACAATATCATCGGTTTCGAGTACATAATCTCCGATTTTTCTGCGGAAATTGGCTACCAGTAAAGGTTTGCCCAACACAGATTCAAAGGCACGCTGCAACTCGGTCAAGGTAAATCGTTCCGGCATGAGGTCAAACACAATTGTTCCGTCATTGCCGGCTTCTTTTTGCAACTCCAGGTAAGCGCAAAGAATAATCCGGGCATGATCAAACGCCAAGCCGGAGCAATCAAGAATTTCGTATTTTACGGTTTCATGATATTGTTCATAGCTTTTGTGTTGTTTGATGGTCGCCGTTAGGCACAGGTTATTGGTATCTTCGCAGGTCAAATGCAGTGAGTAAGTGCGTTCAATCTGTGCCTGCTCGTTTGATATTTGACGACTCACCTCGTTGCTTTCCACTTCAATTTGAAACCAACGGGCTTCCCATGCATCGGTGCCCTCATGAACACGATATTTCTCGCCGTTGATCAGTGCCAGAAATGCATGGGAGATAATCCATCCTCGAGGATCTCTGCCGTCTTCACTGAAAATATCAAACGGTCGCAGATAAGCATCCGCAACTCCGGTTTCTTCGCAGAGTTCCCTTCTGGCTGTCTCCAAAACACTTTCTCCCATACGACAGAATCCGCCCGGCAGAGCCCAAGCATTTTTATAGGGGAACGATGCTCGTTTAATCAATAAAATCTTTAACTGCTTCAGAGGATCCTTGCGATAATTATCAATGTTTCGTTTGTTCTCCGGGTCGTTATGCTTTTTCTCTTCCATAATGGAAAATACTGCCATGTCCGCGGCTACGGATGGGCGATCAAATGCGCTGATATCATAGCCCGCGAGATAGGCTTGTTCTTCTTCTGACATGATATATTTATCCATAGAAATTTCATCCTGCCTAATCATCATAATGTAACTCTGAATAGTTACATCATAATATTTCCATCTCCGGAAATCAAGGATTTATACAGGATAAATCATTTAAAGCGTAATCGTTCATCCATATCATTCATAACGAATACACATCATTGTGGGTCATTCCGTCAGACACATAAATATCGAATTCGTTAAATATTTTCTTTAATTCACTTTGATCCACTCCATATTCATTGAGATGTGTAATGGCTATTGATTTATTTACATTTGCACTACCCAAATCTGATATGATTCTGTTCTTCAAATCATTCAGCATTAACATTCCATATCTGATCGTATCCTGATACGGATTTGGTATATTTGTTAGATCAACAATATTTTCATTTATGTCAGATTTCTTACATTCTGTATCAAATCTGCCTGCGCCGTGCCTCGTCATATATGTCCTTGATACATAACACACTTCAACCTCAATCTCTCTATTGCCGATAATATCCATTGGATTCTTTATTCCGGTATTACTTGGAGTAAGATGCGGCATATAAGATAAATTATTCTGATCTAATAATAGTCCTTGCGCCCCTTCAAAGATAACATAATTGTAATCATCAACAATGTCACTGTTTATAATCTGTACATTATCCAACATGAACATAAAATCATTGATATAATTTTCAATTATATTACCCTTGTCATTTAAAATCCTCTCCCATTTTGCAGGAATATTTTCTATACCCAATTGCTTTAATCTGTAAGGGAGGTACTCTGTGGCAATGTTATCAAGAAACATTCTCATATCACATACAGGCATATTTGAAAATTCATAAACCGAATAACTCTTGTCTGTTCTCGATCTGACGATAGTTTCAAATATACCTAAACCACAACTTCCATGCTTACCATCACCCCGATGCTCTTCAACGATTTGATTAATCATCATATCAAAGGGAGTTGTAATGTAACAATTCCTGTCCACAAAACATTTCGTTATTGCCTCCATATTTTTTAGTTCCGATAATTCTTGATTAAAAATAATTGGGTTAACAATAAACTCAGATGATAAGTATGTATCCGCACCTACAAAATTACCGGAGCCAAAATGGTGAAAAACATGTCTTAAACCTGAAGGAGAAACAACGGTATGTCCCCGTTGACTTCCTCCATTGTGACAAACCACAAGGCAAGATTTATCCTGCTTCTTTGCCTCGTTCGCAAAATAATCAGTCATAAGTCCTTTGCCCTCATCTCCAAAATTTGCTCCTATCACAATTTTTGCGGTTTTCATACAATCATTTCTCCTTGATTAAATTAATATTCGTAACTATTCAGAACCCCATTCGCAAAATCGCTGCTTTGCAGCTTTCCTTTTGCTCATGTGGTTACTTCGCCATATAAATAGCATAAAAAGTCTTTGCCAGCAAACTTTTTATGCTATCTGCATGGCTCTGAATAGTTACAAATGCGGAAAGGCAGTATTTGTAAGATGCTACAGATTAGAGAACAAGTGGATGTATGTG
>JAFLRO010000153.1 GCA_022511425.1 Acetatifactor sp. | reverse complement strand
GCAGCAAGTACGACACCGTAACCCTGAAACAGATTCGCCAGATCCCCGGCGTCACAGGCGTGATCTCCACTCTCTATGGCACTGCCCCCGGCGAGGCCTGGGAGATGGATGACATCCTGGCCTTGAAAAAAGAAATTGAGGACGCAGGCTTAAAACTGGTGGGCATTGAGAGTGTCAACATCCACGATGCCATCAAAGTCGGCACTCCTGACAGGGAGCAGTACATCGACAACTACATTACCACCCTGGAACGTCTTGGTCAGGCTGATATCCACATGGTCTGCTACAACTTCATGCCCGTCTTCGACTGG
The DNA here is from genome assembly GCA_022511425.1 of Acetatifactor sp. Taxonomy (GTDB): domain Bacteria; phylum Bacillota; class Clostridia; order Lachnospirales; family Lachnospiraceae; genus Acetatifactor. Next base: position 3,668 of record JAFLRO010000153.1, on the reverse strand, counting down.
ACCAGGACCGAGTTGGCAAGAGTCCGTCCCGACGGTTCCACCGTTCTCGCTTACACTCAGGAGGCTGTGGATGCCCTGAACCCGGAGGACATGTTCGCCTCCATCAGCGGGGATGCCAACGGCGCTATCCTGCCCGGCTGGGAGCCCGAGCGCATGGCCCATATTAAGGAACTCTTCGAGATGTACAAGGATGTAGACGACGAAAAGCTCTTCGCCAACCTGAAATACTTCCTGGAACGCATCATGCCCGTATGCGACAAATACGATATCAACATGGCCATCCATCCCGACGATCCAGCCTGGAGCGTGTTTGGTCTGCCCCGCATCATCATCAACAAGGATAACATCCTGCGGATGATGAAGATGGTGGACAATCCCCACAACGGGGTCACTTTCTGCTCCGGCTCCTACGGTACCAACCTGGAGAACGACCTTCCTGATATGATCCGCTCCCTGAAAGGCAGAATCCACTTTGCCCATGTGCGGAACCTGAAGTTCAACTCCCCTACGGACTTTGAAGAGTCGGCACACCTGTCCAGCGACGGCACCTTTGATATGTACGAAATCATGCTGGCGCTGTACGACATCGGATTCACCGGCCCCATCCGCCCCGACCATGGACGCATGATCTGGGACGAGGTTGCAATGCCCGGCTACGGCCTCTACGACAGAGCTCTTGGCGCCACTTACCTGAACGGTCTGTGGGAAGCCATTGAGAAACAACATAAAAAGGCATAAGAAATCGGATACCCGACAAGTTTGCGTCCGCGCTGCATCCGCAGACTTGTTATATTAAAAGCAACGCAGAAATGAGGCGACACATGAAATTAACAAGAGCTGGCCTGGAAGCCGACAAAGCTGCTTTTGAAGCGGCGGGTTACCAGCTTCCTACCTTTGATTACGAGATGGTATATGCCAACACTTTTTCCCATCCCGTCTGGATTCACTTTGGCGCTGGCAATATATTCAAGGCCTTTCAGGCTAATGTTGTTCAGCAGCTTTTGAACCGCGGTGTCATGGATACAGGTCTTATTGCAGCCGAAGGCTACGATTATGAAATTATTGAAAAGAGCAGCCGTCCTCACGATGATTTGACTATCCTGGCTACCTTGAAGGCCGACAATACCGTGGAAAAAACGGTAGTCGGCAGTATAATGGAGTCCCTTATTCTGGACAGCTCCGACAAGGAGGAATATTCCAGGCTAAAGGAAATCTTCGCAAATCCCTCCCTCCAGATGGCCAGCTTTACCATCACAGAAAAGGGTTATGCAGTGACCGATGCCAAAGGGGCAACACTCCCCGCTGTGGCCGCTGATTTTGCAAAGGGACCTGAGGCGCCCGACGGTTATCTTGGAAAACTGGTATCCCTCCTGTATCACAGGTTCTTACATGGCCAGCTGCCCATTGCTATGGTCAGCATGGATAACTGTTCCCACAACGGCGACAAGCTGAAAAGCGCTGTGCTTGCCTTTGCGGAAGCCTGGTGCAACCGGGGGCTGGCAGAGGAGGATTTCCTTGCCTACGTGCAGGATAGTTCAAAAGTTTCCTTCCCCTGGAGCATGATCGATAAAATTACTCCAAGACCCGATGCAAAGGTTGAAGCTATGCTGGCCGCTGACGGCATCGAAGGGCTGGATCCGGTCATCACATCCAAGAATACCTATATCGCCCCCTTTGTAAATGCAGAGGAATGCGAGTATCTGGTGATTGAAGACGCTTTCCCAAACGGCAGGCCCCCTCTGGAACAGGGCGGTATCATTTTTACTGACAGGGAGACAGTGGACAAGGTAGAGAAGATGAAAGTCTGCACCTGTCTGAACCCGCTGCACACTGCTCTGGCTGTCTTTGGATGCCTGCTTGGCTATGAGCTGATTTCCGCAGAAATGAAGGATCCTCAGCTGAAGAGACTGGTGGAGATCATCGGCTATGAGGAAGGGCTGCCAGTAGTGGTAAATCCCGGAATCCTTGACCCGAGAGAGTTTATCGATCAAGTGGTTAATGTGCGGATTCCCAATCCGTTTATGCCTGATACTCCTCAGAGGATTGCTACAGATACCTCCCAAAAGCTTCCCATCCGTTTCGGCGAGACCATCAAGGCCTATGACAGGGATCCGAAGCTGAATGTGGCAGATCTGAAGCTGATTCCTTTGGTGTTTGCCGGATGGCTCAGGTATCTGATGGCGGTGGACGATGAGGGCGATCAGTTTACACCCAGCTCGGATCCGCTGCTGGAGACTGCAAGTGCTTATGTGGCAGGATATGAGTTAAGTGATGCTCCTAAGAATCTGAATGGGTTGGAGCAGCTGCTACGCAATGAGAAAGTGTTCGGAGTCGATTTGGTGGAAATCGGCATGGCGGAGCTGGTAAAGAAGTATTTCGCAGAGATGGCCTGCGGTGTTGGTGCTGTCAGGGCTACGCTGGAAAGATATGTGAAGTAACAGGCTCAAGCTGCCAATTCTTATTCTTTGCCTATACCGTGATATTCACAGAAAAAGCCAGGCGGTGCTATGCCGTCTGGCTTTCATAAATGCCTGTTCTTTAGCTGCTGCGGCATCGTTGACCGACGACAACGCAGCACCTGGAAATTCAGGCAAGCTATGTGGCGAAATATGATTGGTACAGTACACTGGTATAGTTCCAGTTATACCAAGGTTGCCCCTTCTTACAGCTTTTTTACCGGTCTGACATATTTCCAAAACCGTTCGGGGTCATGATAAAAATAAAACACCCTGCCCTGCGTGGTGTCCAGGCAATAACCGGACGCGGCATAGTCGAAATTCTTCATGGCTTCCTCGATTTTTTGCTCAACGGCACAGTTTTGAGTCTGATAATCAAAGGGACCATGCTCAAACACAATGTACTCCCCTTCCGGAACTTCCATTATCTGCATCTGTTCAGGAATCTCACCGTGATAGTCATCAGGAAGCCGCACCCCATAGCTCTCCGCCAGCGGAATACCCCAACTGCAAATTCTACCTGTGGGCTCGTTGATATAAGCCATGATTTGACCGCTTCCACTGTTGGCATCGGTACCGCCCATATCGTCCAGTTTTCCCTTTATACTGTCCAGCAGTCCGCAGATCGTCTCGCAGTCCTGCCCGGGAATCTTACTCTGCTTTTGCCAGAAGTCCCAATAACCAATGCTCTCATAATTTCTAATGTGAAGATACTTGTGCGCTGGTATCGTGACAAAGTATACTTTCACATCGTTTTCAGTGTCTGCCATATTTGTTCCTCCAATACTAACCAAGTAGCAATCAAAGGGCTTGATGATCGTGCGAAGAGTGACGGGAATGGGGTTGGTGCGGTACTCACTCGGTGTAATACCGTATGCCTCTTTAAAAGATCGGGAAAACGCTTCGTGACTGGAAAAGCCGTAATCAAGCGCAATTTCCAGAAGCCCTCGCGATGTATCCCGTACTTCTTTCAGCGCGAAAGAAAGCTTTCGCTGCCACAGATAATCACGAAAACTCATTCCAGAGATTTCCTTGAATTTACGAGAAATATAAAACTCGGAATAACCCAGCTTCCCGGCAAGTGTAGAAAGTGTCAATGCTTCATCATTTCGCTTTTTAATGCACTCGTCAATCTCTTCCACAATTGCTTGCACCATTCTTTCCCATTCGCCCATCTCTTATCGCCTCACTTTTGATTGCTCTATGGTAATT
>JAFLRO010000152.1 GCA_022511425.1 Acetatifactor sp. | reverse complement strand
TCTCCGGCATCATATGATCCATAAAAATGATATGGAAGGGCTGCTCCTTCACCAGTTCAAGACCTTTCTTTCCCGAGTCCGCTGTGACAATATTCATTTTTGTATGTTTAAGGACTGAGGTAAACACTGTCAGGTTCATGGGCATGTCATCCACAACCAGTATATTTGCCTCCGGTGCCTCGAAACTGTCATATTGCTTCACACTGACCTGAGTCTGACTGTTGAGAATGGTCTCAAAGTCACCTACCGGCTCGCTGTTTACGATGCCTTGAGGAATCCAGACAGTAAAGGTAGAGCCCTCCTGATATACGCTTTTTACTTCAATATTGCCATCCATCAGCTTTAGCAGCATCAAAGTAATGCTCATTCCCAGACCGGTGCCTTCAATATTTCTGTTCCTGTTCTCTTCAAGCCTCTGGAAACTCTCAAAGAGCTTGCCCTTATCCTCTTCTTTGATGCCTATTCCCGTGTCCTCCACAGATATGATAAGCGTTATCCTGTCCTCTTCCTGTCTTTCATATGCCGCATGCAGCTTCACGCCTCCACTTGGCGTATATTTTACAGCATTGGTGAGCAGGTTCGTGACAATCTGCTTTACCCTTACATCGTCCCCATAAAGGGTGTTTGGCATCGTTTCATCCAACGTAAAGGAAACTGTCAGATTTTTATTCTTGGCCCGTAGATAGATGACATTCCACAAATCCATGAACAAATCCGCCGTCTTATATTCTGTGGGGATGATTTCCATCTTGCCTGACTCAATCTTAGACATATCCAGAATATCATTGATCAGCGTGAGCAATGTTTTGCCTGAATTCTGGATATTTCCCGCATAAGTCAACAGCTGCGTATCCCTGCTTTCTCTCAGGATCATTTCATTCATGCCCAATATGGCATTGATAGGAGTTCGGATCTCATGGGACATATTGGAGAGGAAACGTGATTTTGCCTTCTCCGCCTGAATTGCAGCTTCCGCTGTCTGCCTCAGTTCTTCGTTTATGTTTCGCTGCCAATGTATCATTCGGGAAATGACTTGATTCACTACCAGAATACATCCCCCCAACAACAGCAATAACAGGGTCACATATTGTATGATACCACCGTATATCTCCCACCAGTCTCTGACTATGATAATACGAGATCCTGAAACTCCCTCGTCCATAGTCGCGCACACCTTATACTTTCCATCGTAGTCCCAAAGTGTGACCATACCCGATTGGCTGTACACCTTATCATAAGGCAGGTCATGTACATTCGCTGATGTGTCATGGGCCAGAACATATTCCACACGGTATTCCGGGTTAATGTGGCCAATCAGCGTGCCGTTCCCATTCACCAGAAATGCATATCCGGACTCCCCATGGCTCTCGTCAAGTATGGCCCTCAACGTATTCATGTAAAAGTGTATGCCCACCACGCCATAAAACTCACCCTTATCCGATTCTATCACCTTGGAAAAGGTCACACAATACTCGCCTGTCCTCACATCATAAAAAGGGTCTGTGATATTAAACTCCCGAGATGTCAACGCACCAATATACCAAGGGCGCTCCTCAACTACATAATCCTCCCCCGGTGTCCAGCCATTGTTCGCTATTATGGAATGCCCGTGGGAAAAGTTCGGATTTGCAATGAAAACGAGGCCCATCTCGGGAAAATACCTTCCGATGCTTTCAAGGCGTTTCACTGTTTCATCATAATCATTCAGAATCTCCGGATCTTCAATAACAACACTGTCAATCATATCCAAAATGCTCTTCTGTTGCTGCATCCAGCTTCCCACCCTATCACGATATGCCTGCATCTCCTCCTCCATATTTGAGATGCTCCCATTGATGGCCGTGTTGACGGTGTAAATGATGACAAGAATCATGGTAGACACAAGGATTGCCGTAATACCGAGCTGGTATCTTCTCTGCACCTTTTCCGTAAGTTCTCTCTTCCTCTTTTGGATTTGTACCGCATTATCGCCATCCTTTTGCCTGCGCTTCTGTCCCATGAAATATATTACTACAATAACCAGAACCAAAACCACTGACACCACAGATTCACGCGCAATCTGGAAATAATTCTCCCGGTACAGATACCAGTTACTGACGCTGCACATCATATACCAGCCGTTTTCCGTCTTGCTGCAGAAAATGGTATCTGACTGTGTCCCCATGCCGTTATGCAGCACAAAATTATCCGCATCCGCCGCAGCAGCCCGCAAGAAGGCATCGCGGTATTGGGGAAGCTCCGCGGAAAGACTCTTGCCGATCATATTAGGGTCGGTGTAGCCCACGATCGTCTCATTTTCATCTATGATCATGGCATCGCCGTAACCGTCGCCGCTCATCTCCGCCACATACGCCTGTATCTCCGACACGCTATAGTCAATTCCCACCACAGTAGCCCCATCGCTCAGCATTCTGGACATGGTGAAACACATATTGTCAGTGAAAGCGTCCTCGTAAGCAGGGGAAATATAGACCTCGCCCTTTTTCTTTGTCATAAGGGCGCGATACCATGACCTCTCCTCTAAGACATAGTCCTTGGGAGTATCCATCCCCGAGATCATCACCACACCGTCCACCGCACAGAATACGTTCAGACAGCGACCCTCTGACAATGCATATTCCATATCTCTCTGCTCCACCAAAAAGAGCCTTATCTCTTCTTCCGCAGCGCCTCCCGCAAGCAGTTCCTCGAAATCACTGCTGACACGCTCAAAGGTATTCTCCGCCCGCGTTAGGGATTTCTGGAAACCGGCCGCGATATTCTGAATACGCATCCTGCCGATTTCTTCGACCTGTTCCGTTGCGATATCATACACCCGCACAAGATTCAACACTACGATTCCTACCAGCGCGACTGTCATAAGTACAACAATGGTCTGACTCAGTTTGTTTTTTTTCTTTCTCATCTAGGTCACTCCGTGAAAATGGGTTGGGGATATACAATAATCAATTCATTATATATTATACATTATTATAGATTGTATCGCAATCTTACAGACCGAAAACACTTAATATTTTTCACTATTGTAAGATCTCAAAATTTCTGCAATGTTTTATACAGCTTTGCGCTAAAACAATTCAATTATAAAAAGTGTTGCAGCGCAACACCTTTTGGAAAATTCTTTTAATGCCTTCTCTTTGGAGGGCGTTAAATACTCTCCACGCACGGTATTTCCATCTTTATCCAAAAAAGAAAACTGCTCACTATAGATGGCATAGCTACTTAAAGAAAGCCGCGCGCTACTTCCTACTGGCGGCACGTTTTCCTCCTACTGCTTGTTTAAAAAAATAAACAACTTATTGGTGCGGACAGTCGAGGTATTCATCATAAGCGTGTACCTCCTTTCCTCGTCTCCATTTTACTATACTTGACTTACTTGAGCAACAGCATTACATAATTCATATTGGTCTGGCAAGATGAATTCTATGATTCTTTTTTCGATTTCAAATCTGCCACATCATATGTCAAGATAGTATTTCGCTTGTCACAGCTCCTGTAAAAGCTGTTTACAATGCGGTTTGTGACTAGCTCGATATTCTCCTCCGAAAGATTAGTCAAAAACACGATGCATTGCGTGCTGCTAAAACGCATCATAATGTCTATACTCCGCAAAGCACTGTTGATCGCATTTTCCAGATGGTACATTGCCTCATCCCTCTCCGCAACGGAAATCTTTTTCCCACTCAGAGGTTCTAATGTGAGCAGGATCATCTGAACATCCTGCTTATTTCTCACCGCCATTTTTTTAATAAAGTCATATATTTTTACAAATTCAGGATAGTCTACATTATAAATGCCCTCATAACTGCCGTCTTCCTGAATACTATTGACGAGAAGCTGCAATTCCTCCCTGGAGAGCTGTCCCTCTCTTGAAACTTTTTTATCGGATGTCCGGTACAGATAGCAGCCATCTTTTTTCATCTGCTTCATGTAATAAAGCGCTTTATCCGCCGCAATCAACATTTCGTGGTAATCCCGTCCCACGGTGGCGGAGGTCACACCGCCCACACAGATATGTACCTGCCCATATTCCATTTTATCGGT
>JAFLRO010000151.1 GCA_022511425.1 Acetatifactor sp. | reverse complement strand
TCATATCCGTCTTTCGCCCACAGCATTTCTCTTCGAACAGTATCCTGTGGTAAAATAAGTGTATTTCTTCCAATCTGTCTTTGGAGTTCTTTTGCAACACTGGTTTTCCCACTTCCTGAATTTCCTCTTAGGATAATCAACTTGCTCATTCTTATGCCCCTAAAAATACCGACGTATCCTATTAACAACGCAATTGTAAGAAATAACTTCTATAATAATTTAATGGACATTTAGTCATCCATAATGGTTAAGTTTCTTACCAGACTGACCACTTCACGCATTTTCTCCAAATCTTTCACCCCGTCAGTCTCCACCCCGGAACTCAAATCCACCGCAAAAGGATGTACCTTGTCCAAAGCCGTCAACAGATTCCCTGCATTCAGTCCACCTGCCAGAAAAAATTCCCTGTCGATATCGTTAAGCACACTCCAGTCAAAAGCCACCCCTGAACCGGTTCCTCCGTCAAAAAGCAAATAGTCAGCAGCAGAATCCAGCCAAGCCTCCACATCATATCGACTTGTGACCTTTACTGCTTTCATCACAGGTTTTCCTGTAACTGCCTGAATATACTGGATATCCTCCTCAGTTTCGTCGCCGTGGAGCTGTGCTATCTGAATAATACCTTCCTGTAAATAAGAAATAACCTCCTCACAGGAATTGTTCACAAAAACACCCACCGCGGGGAGCGCTGCATCTAAAGCCCTGCGGAACTCCGCTGCCTGCTCTTTCAAAATCCGTCTCCGGAATCCTTCCGCCAGAACAAATCCCACAAAATTCGGCTTCACCTCATTGGCATATCCAATATCCTCCGGGCGGAACATGCCGCAGAGCTTAATTTTTATCTCGCTCATACCTATACTCCCTCTTTACCCTCTTAGAACTTCTTCTCACACTGGCCGCGCAATTCCCGCAGCATCCCTGCCTTATCGCTGCTGCGCATGAATGTCTCCCCAATCAGCACCGCATCTGTGCCGTTCTCCTCCAGCCTTGCAATATCAGCCCTATTCTTCATACCGCTCTCCGACACGAAAAGAATTTCTCTGGGTACCAGCTCCCGAAGCTTGACAGAGTTAGAAATGTCCACAGTAAAGTCCTTCAAATTCCGATTATTTACACCGATGATCTTCGCCCCCGCTTTCAGAGCCATTTGAATCTCCCGCTCATCATGTGCCTCCACCAGCGCAGACAGTCCCAATTCCCCGGCAATGCCGGCATATTCCTCCAGCTGCGTCTGGCTTAAAATAGCACAGATCAGCAGCACTGCATCGGCACCAATCTGCTTCGCCTCATAAAGCATGTATTCGTCCACTGTAAAGTCCTTGCGAAGCAAGGGAATGGACACCTCTTTACGAATGGCGGTAAGATAGTCGTTGCTTCCCTGAAAGTAAAAGGGCTCTGTCAGGATGGACATGGCATCCGCACCCGCCCTCTCATACTCCCTGCCAATCTCCACATAAGGGAAATATTCTGCAATGACTCCCTTAGAGGGGGATGCTTTTTTCACCTCGCAGATAAAGCTCATGCCCTGCTTTGCTAATGCCTTTTCAAAAGGAAATCCTGTATTGCTGTCTATGTCTCTCACAGCCGCCTGAAGTTCCCCCAGAGACCGCCTGTGCTTCTCCGCCTCAATCCGCTCTTTGGTCTTTGCTGCGATTTCTTCCAATATCATATTTCTATTACCCCCGATTTTCATGCCTCTATCTCAGGTTCGTTTGATAAAGTTCTCCATTATTTCTGCCCCGTTCGGCGTAAGCACTGACTCAGGATGAAACTGCACTCCGTAAACCGGGAATTCCCTGTGTTCCACAGCCATGATTTCCCCGTCCTGTGTCTGTGCCGTAACTCTTAATATCTCCGGTATGGTATCAGGAGAAGCTGCCAGAGAGTGATACCTGGCCACGGTAATCTCCCTATTCATTCCCTGAAAGAGTATGCTGTCTGTGTCCAGAACCGTTGTGGATTGCTTTCCGTGCATCAGCTCCTTCGCATATGTGACCGTTGCGCCGAACACCTCACAGATGGCTTGATGCCCCAGACAGATGCCAAGAATGGGCACCTTCCCTGCGAAGTGCCGAATAACCTCCTCGCAGATGCCTGCATCCGCGGGTTTTCCGGGACCGGGCGAAAGGATGATATGACTGGGCATTAAGTCCTCAATTTCCTCCACTGTCAGTTCGTCGTTCCGAATCACCTTCACATCCGGTTCCACAGAAGCAGTCAATTGATATACATTATAAGAAAAACTGTCGTAATTATCAATTAAAAGTATCATTCATATACCCCCTGCCCGCTTCAGCGGGCATTCATTCAATATTTGAACGAAACGTTCAAAATTCCAAGCCCTCCTGTGCTGTCTCGATAGCGCTTTTCACAGCCGCCGCCTTTTGGATACACTCTCTGTATTCCTTCTCAGGCACACTGTCCGCTACAATGCCTGCCCCCGAGCGGATGAAAACCTTACCGTTCTTGGAAAAGGCAAGCCTGATGGCAATACAGGTGTCAAGGTTTCCTGTAAAGGACACATAGCCGATAGCACCACCGTAAATGCCACGCTTGTTGTTCTCCAGCTCGTTGATAATCTCACAAGCCCTAAGCTTTGGTGCTCCTGACAAAGTTCCCGCCGGCAGGATGGCATCCACCGCATCCAGTGCATCCCTGTCCGCACGCAACATACCGCTGACCGTGGAGCCAATGTGCATTACGTGGGAATAGCGCTCGATGGACATATATTTTTCTACTTTAACAGTGCCGACTTTACTGATCTTACCGATATCGTTACGCCCCAGATCTACCAGCATGTTATGCTCCGCCAGCTCCTTTTCATCTGCCAGCAGCTCTGCTTCCAGGAGTTTGTCTTCCTCCTCAGTCTTTCCCCGTGGCCTTGTACCCGCCAGGGGGAAGGTATAGAGCTTTCCCTGTTCCAGTTTCACCAGCGTTTCAGGACTGGCTCCGGCAATCTCTCCGTCCGTACCGGAGAAGTAGAACATATAGGGGGATGGGTTGGTGGTTCGCAATACCCTATAGGCATCCAGCAGACTTCCCTCCATCTCCGCTTCCAGCCTGTTGGAGAGCACCACCTGGAAAATGTCACCCTCCTTGATATAATGCTTGCCCTTCTCCACCATCCGGCAGTAGGCCTCCTGATCAAAAAGGGGCTTAAACTCCGATTTCAGCTTCAGAGACACATGTACCGCTTTCTCACCCTTACGTATCAGTTGTTTCATTCCCTCCAGTTCCAACACCGCTTTGTTATAATTTGCCTCCACATCGTCAGTCTTGATATTGGTGATAAGGATGATTTTCTGCCTGTAATTATCAAAGACGATGACCTTGTGGAACAGCATCAGGTTCACATCCTGAAAGCCCTCCTCGTCTTCTGCATCCAGTTTGAGAGACGGCTCACTGTACTTGATATAATCATAGGAAAAATACCCCACTAGCCCACCGGTGAAGGATGGTAAGTACTCCAGCTTGGGACTGCGGTTCTCCTCAATGATATTGCGGATGCAGCTGCGGATGTCCTCTGTGGTCGTCTGAGATGTTAGGGGATTCTGAATGCGTGTCGTACCGTTATAGCAGGTAATCTCCAGCAGAGGGTCATAGCCCAAAAAAGAGTATCTGCCCCATTGCTTATTGGCCTCCGCACTCTCCAACAGATAGACATGACCGCTTACCTTTTTCAGGATTCTCAGCACCTCGATGGGCGTGGAGGTATCTGACAGAATTTCCGTACTGACAGGAATTACACCATAGATACCTTCACTTGCCAGAGCTTTACATTCCTCCAGGGTAGGTTGAAGTTTCATGAATCTCTCCTCTCTTTTCTGTTTGGGATGGCAGCAGTACGCTTCGTGAGCAAGTTCTTAGCTGGTTCCGGCTAAGTACTCAGACCTACACGGTTACGATGGCAGTTGGAAACTGAACGCACAAAACCCGCCCTTAACAGAAATAATCTATTTTCTGTCAAGGACGGGATCAATAATCTTCCCGCGGTGCCACCTTGCTTCACTCTACCGAGTGCTCTCATGGAATACCATCATATTCCTGGCAACTGACGTGTGCCATACGTCGCGAAATACTAGGAAAACTTTCCGTTCCTCGCGCCCTCCGTGGTCCATTTAACAGTCTGCGTCCTGACCTTTCCCAGCCCCCGGTCTCTCTGTGAGTGCACGTTCTGTTTTTATCTCCACATCTACGGTTTCAAG
>JAFLRO010000150.1 GCA_022511425.1 Acetatifactor sp. | reverse complement strand
ACTTCCTCGTATTCGCATAAAACGCCTCAATCTGCGCCTGCTCCGCACTCAACCCTTTCTCCTCCATCTGCACAATAGTCTTCAGCACTCTCTCATAGTCATGGGGAATAATCTTCTTGAACTTCGGCAGATACTCCCCAAAATTGTCCAAAATCGTCTTCCCCTTGGCAGAGTTGGTTAGCGCCACATGCTCCTGAATCATCCCCTTCAGCTCCATCACATCATACTTGGACGTAATCTCACTGGAAGAGACCATCTCCTTATTCAGCCTCTTATACAAATCATTTCCTTCATCCAGCACATAAGCGATACCGCCGCTCATACCCGCAGCAAAATTCTTCCCGGTACGCCCCAGCACCACCACACGCCCGCCGGTCATATACTCGCAACCATGGTCGCCCACGCCCTCAACAACTGCACTTGCTCCAGAATTACGCACACAGAACCTCTCCCCGGCCACACCGTTGATAAAGGCTTTTCCGCTGGTGGCGCCATACAGTGCTACATTTCCAATGATGATGTTTTCCTCCGCTTTAAACTTGCTTCCCTTAGGCGGATACACGATCAGCTTTCCTCCGGAAAGTCCCTTGCCGAAGTAGTCGTTGCTGTCACCCACCAGCTCTAAGGTAAGGCCTTTGGGAATAAACGCACCGAAGGACTGGCCGCCTGCACCGTTGCATAACACCCGGTAAGTATCCTCCTCCACATCATCCCCCAGCTTTCTTGTAATCTCACTGCCCAAAATCGTTCCGAAGGTTCTGTCCGTGTTGGATACATCCACCTCCACACTGCGCTTCTGGCCGTTCTCAATGGCCTTCTTCAGCTGCTTCAACAGCACTTTCTCATCCAAAGTCTTCTCCAGCTCAAAGTCATACACCTGCTTGGGGTCAAAGGTGTACTTCTGCTTTGCATCCTCATAGGGGTTTGCCAGAATCAGGCTTAAATCCACCTGCCGTTGTTTAGAAGTCAGATTCTCCCTCACTTTTAACAAGTCCGTGCGGCCCACCAGCTCATCCACGGTCTTTACGCCCAGCGCAGCCATGTATTCTCTCAGTTCCTGAGCGATAAATCTCATAAAGTTCTCCACATACTCCGGCTTGCCCCTGAAATTCTTCCGAAGCTCCGGGTTCTGGGTTGCCACTCCCACAGGACAGGTGTCCAGATTGCAGACTCTCATCATCACGCAGCCCATGGTCACAAGAGGCGCCGTTGCAAAGCCGAACTCCTCCGCTCCCAGGATGGCAGCAATGGCAACATCCCGGCCGCTCATAAGCTTGCCGTCGGTCTCGATGCGCACCTTGTTCCGCAGCCCATTCATAATCAGCGTCTGATGAGTCTCCGCTAAGCCCAGCTCCCAGGGAAGTCCTGCGTTGTGGATGGAGCTTCTAGGCGCCGCGCCGGTACCTCCGTCGTAGCCTGACACCAGAATCACCTGTGCACCTGCCTTAGCCACGCCGGCCGCAACAGTTCCCACTCCGGCTTCGGACACCAGCTTCACGGAAATTCGAGCGTCCGTGTTAGCATTCTTTAAATCATAGATCAACTGCGCCAGATCCTCAATGGAATAGATATCGTGGTGAGGCGGCGGGGAAATCAGTGATACGCCGGGTGTGGAGTGGCGGGTCTTTGCAATCCAGGGATATACCTTTCCCCCGGGCAGATGACCGCCCTCACCGGGCTTTGCACCCTGGGCCATCTTGATCTGAATTTCTTTCGCGCTGACCAGATAGCGGCTGGTGACACCGAACCGCCCGCTCGCCACCTGCTTGATGGCAGAGCATCGGTCCAGTCCGTCAGGTCCCACTGTCAGCCTCTCCAGATCCTCACCGCCCTCACCGGAATTGCTCTTTCCGTGGAGACGGTTCATAGCGATGGCCATGGTCTCATGTGCCTCCTTAGAGATAGAGCCATAGGACATGGCACCGGTCTTGAATCTGGTGACAATTGACTCCACAGGCTCTACATCCTCAATCTTCACGCCTTTTTTCGGGTAATTAAAGTCCATCAAGCCCCGCAAATTCCGTATGGAATTCTCGTCGTTCACCATGGCGGTGTACTGTTTGAACATACTGTAATCACCGCGCTTTGTGGACTCCTGGAGCATATGGATGGTGGCAGGGTTGTAGAGATGCTCGTCTCCGCCGCTGCGCATCTTGTGGTGTCCCGGGCTGTCCAGAGTCAAATCATTGCCCAGCCCAAGGGGATCGAATGCCTGTGAGTGAAGCTCATCCACCTGTCTCTCAATATCCTTCAACGTAATACCGCCTACACGGCACACCGTATTGCTGAAATATCTGCTGATCACATCCGGCGCAATACCGATGGCTTCGAAGATCTGGGAACCCTGGTAGGACTGGATGGTGCTGATTCCCATCTTGGATGCAATCTTCACAATGCCGTGGAGTACCGCATTGTTGTAATCGTTCACCGCTGCATAGTAATCCTTATCCAGCATGTGATTGTCAATCAGCTCCCGAATGGAATCCTGTGCCAGATAGGGGTTGATAGCGCAAGCGCCGTAGCCCAGAAGCGTTGCAAAATGATGGACTTCCCTAGGCTCGCCAGACTCCAGGATCAGAGCCACACGGGTGCGCTTCTTAGTGCGCACTAAATACTGGTTCAAAGCCGAAACCGCTAACAGTGACGGCATGGGCACATGGTTCTCATCCACCCCTCTGTCGGACAAGATCAGGATATTTACACCATCTCTGTAAGCCCTGTCCACCTCCACAAAGAGCCTGTCGATGGCGCGCTCTAAGCTGGTATTCTTATAATATGTGATGGGCACTACCTCCACCTTGAAGCCTTCCGCCTTCATACTCTTGATCTTCATCAGGTCAGTGTTGGTCAGAATGGGGTTATTCACTCGCAGCATGTTACAGTTCTTGGGCGTCTCGTGGAGAATGTTGCCCTCGGTACCTATGTACACAGTTGTAGAGGTCACAATCTCCTCCCGGATAGCATCGATGGGCGGGTTTGTCACCTGAGCAAACAGCTGCTTAAAGTAATGGAACAGGGGATGATAAGTCCTGCTCAGCACAGGAATCGGAGTATCCACGCCCATTGCCGCGATAGCCTCTCCACCGTTCTTTGCCATGGGCAGAATACTGGTCTTCAGCTCATCGTAAGTATAGCCGAAGGCCTTCTGCATCCGCTGACGCTCCTCATAGGTATACTCCGGCACCCGCTCATTGGGGATGGTCAAATCTTTCAGGAACACCAGATTATTGTCCAGCCACTCACCGTAGGGCTGGCTGGAAGCATACTTCTCTTTCAGCTCCTCGTCAGAAATCACCTTTCCCTGTAAAGTGTCCACCAGCAGCATCCTGCCCGGACGCAGCCTCTCTTTTACCTTGATTTTCGTGGGGTCAATGGGCAGCACGCCCACCTCGGAAGAGAGAATCAGGGTATCGTCGTCCGTGATCATATATCTGGAAGGACGCAGACCATTCCTGTCGAGCACGGCGCCCATAATATCTCCGTCGGAGAACAGAATGGAGGCAGGACCGTCCCAGGGCTCCATCATGGTTGCATAGTATTGGTAGAAATCCCGCTTGGTCTGAGACATAGCCTTGTCATTTGCCCAGGGCTCCGGGATGGCAATCATCACAGCCAGGGGCAGATCCATACCGCTCATCACCAGGAATTCCAGGGTATTGTCAAGCATGGCGGAGTCGGAGCCAGTCTTGTTGATGGCGGGCAGCACCTTGTGCATCTGACCCTTCAGATGGTCGGATTCCATGTTTTCCTCTCTTGCCAGCATCTTGTCGGCATTGCCTCTGATGGTATTAATCTCGCCGTTATGTACCATGAGCCGGTTGGGATGGGCTCTCTCCCAGCTGGGGTTGGTGTTGGTAGAGAAACGGGAGTGCACCATGGCAATGGCGGACTCAAAATCATCACTCTGCAGGTCTGCAAAGAAGGTGCGCAGTTGCCCCACCAGAAACATTCCCTTGTAAACGATGGTACGGCTGGAGAAGGATACAACGTATGTGTCCTCCGTGGACTGCTCAAACAGCCGCCTTGCTATATAAAGCCTACGGTCAAAAGCCAGGCCTTTCTCCACGTCAGCAGGCTTCTTCACAAAGCCCTGCATAATATGGGGCATGCACTCCACCGCCTTATGGCCAAGAACATTGGGAAAGGTAGGAACTTCACGCCAGCCTAAGAACTCCAGGCCCTCCTTCTCCACAATGATCTCGAACATCTTCTT
>JAFLRO010000015.1 GCA_022511425.1 Acetatifactor sp. | reverse complement strand
CACATTTTCAGGATAAGATTCATGAGTATCTGGCTCCGGCTCAAGGGGGATATAAACTTATTAACTCCTGGGTGGATCACTACGGTTATGCCTATACGTCTCCTGAGGAAAAAAGAAGGCATGAACAGAGGAATCTGGATCTTTTGAAAGAGGCTTTGGAAGAAGAACCTGAGAACTTGCGTATCCGGGCTCATATTGCGCAGGAATATATAGGAGTTCCTGACTATAAGCCAATGTTGGAAATATGCGACGAAACGATTCCGATGCTGAAAAAAAATGACGAATACCATAATTCTTACCGGCAGACATTTTACATGGGAAAATTGCTGGCGCTGCTTAATCTTGGAAAATTTGAAGAAGCGGAGGAGTTTTTTGAGACTGCGGCGTGGGATAAGCGGAATGATCAGTATGGAAGAGCCGGACTGTGCGGCGTTGGCTCGGAAATCTATTACAAGAAAAAAGATTATGCGACCTGTGATAAATGCTGTCTGGAATTTATCAAGGTATATAAAGCGGAGGGCGGGGAGTTTAAGAAGGTGCCTTACAGTCCTGTCTTTATTCAAAATATCTTTTATCAGGGTAACAGGAACAATGTGTTTTCCATGTATATGTGCAGCAGGCTTTGTCAGGGAGATACCGAAGCTCTGAAGGAGTATTTCTGGATACTCGGTTGGGAGGAGAGCAACTTTACTGTTTATACGAGACTCATTCCCGATGCGGTGAATACGCTGGCAGTAGTGCCCTATGAAGAGGAATTTGTACCCATTGCCAAAAAGTTGATTGAGGACGAGAGAGTGCAGCAACTGACCGTTGAAGCCATCCAGAAAGCAGTTGAGGAAAAGGGTGACGATGTGCTCTACCCCTTGGCGAAACTTTTCGGACAGGCACAGGCTCAGAATTACTATATCTGGTATTTGAAAGTGATCTCTACAGCAGCGGAGCAGAAGAGGGACGAGCTCATTGAGGCATACAGCAAGCTGTTTAAGAAGGTGGTGGACTGCCTTGAGCTGGAGGATCGGATTTTTCAGATTGCAGAAGATTTTCAAATAGATCTGGACGAGATTTTAGCAGGGATTCCCTTCGACCAGTGGAAACAAGGGGTTGACTCTTTCTGCCAGAAGTCTCCTATGAATAAAGTGCGGCCCAGAAAGGCCTTTTTGGACAGACATTGTAAAGCAGGCGAGATACGCTACGATTATCTTGATATGAAGGTATCGGAAGTGGAAGCCGTGATCACAGCAGGTGAGTTTGGCTATGAGAACATCAAGGGTCGGATGAAGATCTTTTCCGCCAAATGTCTGGCGTTTTACCGGAGATTTTTCCTGCCGGAAGCTTTTGAGGGCGAGATGGAGATGCTGCCCGCGTCCTGTCGTGCAGCCGTGGTGCTGCGGCGCGTACTCCAGGCTGACGAAGCGGGAGATATCGCAGCGTTTCGTGAGGAGATGACAAAGTGTATTGGACTCTTTGGCCCTCTGAATAAAGGTCTGCAGAATTATGCGAAGCATTATGCAGAGTGGAGGGAGCAACAGCTGAAACAGGACAGCGAAGCGGACAGTGCAGCTCAGGAGATGCAGGTGTTGGCGCGTCAGGTGAAGCAGCAGTTACGGCGTTTTATAGCGCAGGGGGAAAAGAAGACTGCGCAGGGTATTTTGCAGCAGTTGAAATCGTTGGTTCCCAATGATCCGGAGTTGCTCGAGTTGGAGGAACTTTGTCGTGAGGACTAAAAAAACAGAGGGACAGATCCTAACTGCATTGTAATATAACATTTTGACTGTTTAAAAAAACAAATGGATGTGGAAATCCATTTGTTTTTTTGTTACACTATATTTATCACACGGCGGACAGGAATCCTGCCGGACTGACAGGGCACCGATATGCCGATCGAGGCGGCACAATAAGCAGAATAGCGTCATTTCATTGCGCAGAAACGGAGAGGGCTATGAAGGATATTGTATTGAAGAAGTTTGAGGAAGTTTATGGAGACAGCCGGGAAGCAAAAGTATTCTTTGCACCCGGACGGGTAAACCTGATTGGAGAACATACCGACTATAACGGGGGCCATGTATTTCCGTGTGCATTGACCATTGGCACCTACGGTGTGGCTCGTAAACGAAATGACAGGATGCTCCGTTTTTTCTCCATGAATTTCGAGCATCTGGGAGTAATTGAATCCTCTTTGGATGATTTAGTGCCCTCTGATAATGCCGGCTGGACTAATTATCCTAAGGGTGTGATGTGGGCCTTCGAGGAGAGAGGGATGAAGCTCTCCTGTGGCCTTGATATCTTGCTGAATGGCACGATTCCCAACGGCTCCGGCCTTTCTTCCTCCGCATCGGTGGAAGTGCTGACCGGCGCTATCCTGAGAGAATTTTTTGACTTTGATGTGACAAATCAGGACTTGGCACTGATCGGCCAGTACTCTGAAAACAATTTTAATAAGGTGAACTGCGGTATCATGGATCAGTTTGCCATTGCCATGGGAAAGAAAAACCATGCCATTTTCCTGGACACGGCAGATCTCTCCTTTGAGTATGCGCCCATTGCCTTGGAGGGCGCAAAGATTGTCATAGCTAGTAGCAATAAGAAGCGGGGTCTGGGTGATTCTAAGTACAATGAACGTCGCAGTGAATGTGAGACTGCTCTTGCAGAGCTGCAAAAGGAAATTAACATCGAGAGTCTGGGAGACCTGGATGAGTCAGCTTTTGAACAGCATCAATCTGCAATCCAGAGTGATGTGCGCAGGAAACGCGCAAAACATGCTGTCTACGAGAATCAGCGCACTATCCGAGCAGTAGAGGCGCTGAAGAATGGTAATATCACTGAATTTGGCCAGCTGATGAACGCTTCCCATGTATCCTTGAGAGATGATTATGAGGTGACGGGTATCGAGTTGGACACTCTGGTGGAAGAGGCATGGAAAATTCCGGGCGTCATCGGCTCAAGAATGACTGGTGCAGGCTTTGGCGGCTGTACTGTAAGCATTGTAAAAGATGAAGCCATCGACAGCTTCATTGAAAAAGTGGGGCAGGCTTATCAGCAAAAGATAGGTTACGCCGCCGACTTTTACGTGGTAGAAATAGGTGACGGTCCTGTCGTTTTAAGCTGATAGAGACTCTTATATTTATAAGTGAAAAGATTTGTCATTGAAACAGTCACATCAAAGCATTGTGTTTAGCGCGGAGGCATGGGTATGGATAAAATTCAAACAGATATCAGAAAACTGGTTTCTTACGGGGTTCAAACAGGATTGGTGCCGAAAGAGGATGTAATTTTCACCACCAATAAATTGCTGGAATTGTTTGCTCTGGATGAATTGGAGGATAATGACACGGATGTCACATTAGATACGGACGAACTGGAAGCCATTTTGAACAGCATGTGCGATTATGCTTATGAGAAAGGAATCCTGACCGAGAACAGCATTGTGTACCGGGATCTCTTTGATACGAAAATTATGAGCGCTCTGCTGCCCAGGCCCAGCGAGGTCATAGCCGAATTTCAAAGGCTATATAACCAAGTCTCCCCGGAGGCGGCTACTGATTATTACTACAAATTCAGCTGCGACTCCGACTACATCCGAAGATACCGCATTCGCAGGGACATGAAATGGCTCGCCCCCACAATATACGGCAATCTGGACATCACCATCAACCTATCCAAGCCGGAGAAAGATCCCAAAGCCATTGCGGCGGCCAAGCTGGCAAAACAGTCAGGGTATCCTAAATGTCTGCTGTGCTGGGAGAATGAGGGATATGCAGGCAGGGTCAATCACCCAGCCCGTCAGAATCACCGGATCATCCCCGTGACCATAAACGGCAGTGAGTGGGGTTTTCAGTATTCTCCATATGTGTATTACAATGAGCATTGCATCGTGTTTAACTCTCAGCATGTACCTATGAAGATTGACAGAGACACCTTCTGCAAACTTTTCGATTTTGTTAAGCAATTTCCCCACTACTTCGTGGGATCTAACGCAGACCTTCCCATCGTAGGTGGTTCAATTTTAAGCCACGACCATTTCCAGGGCGGTCATTATGAGTTTGCCATGGCGAAAGCACCTGTGGAGCGAGAGTTTGCTGTTAAGGGCTATGAGAATGTTTCCGCCGGTGTGGTCAATTGGCCCATGTCTGTAATCCGTCTGAGCGGCAAGGATGCAGCTCCCATCATCGAGCTGGCCGATATGATTCTGCATAAATGGCGTGAATACACCGATGAAGCAGCGTTTATCTATGCATATACCGACGGTGAACCCCACAACACCATCACCCCCATTGCCAGAAAGCGGGGGGAAAACTACGAACTTGACCTGGTGCTGCGCAACAACATTACCACAGAAGAACATCCCCTCGGAGTTTATCACCCTCACGCCAAACTGCACCACATCAAAAAGGAAAATATAGGCCTTATTGAAGTCATGGGCTTAGCAGTACTACCCGCCCGTCTAAAAGACGAGTTGTCACATCTGAAGACAGCCATACTGAAAGGTGCATACCTGCGAGCGGACGAAGAACTTGCAAAACACGCAGACTGGGTGGAGGAATTCGTCCCTAAATACGAAAAGATAGACCCCTCCAATATCGACAACATCATTGAGAAAGAAGTCGGCCTGGTGTTCATGGAAGTCCTGGAAGATGCCGGTGTCTACAAAAGAACCCCCGAAGGCCAAGCCGCCTTCGACCGGTTCCTGATGAAATTATCCGAATAAAAATTGTTTTTGATTTTCAGCCAGTATCAGGCATCTTGCAGCGGATATGCCCAGCCGAACAATTCAGCGGCGCCCTTAGACGGAGCCGAAATCCACTGCCTACGTAGACTTGGTGCGATGCCCTTCGCACCTTAGTCGAAGTTGGCAGTTAGTTTGGCGGAGCGTTGCCGCGTTCGCCTGGGCATATCCGCTGCAAGATGCCGTCACTTGTGGAAAACTTAACTGCAAATTATTAACAAGGGTAGTATTCAATGAAAAATCTGGCACTAATCAGCGACATACACAGCAACTTCAAAGCCCTGGAAGCATTTCTGACCTTCCTGGACACCCACCCCGCAGACGCCGTCATCTGCCTTGGCGACTATGTGACAGACGGCCCCTACCCCCAGCGAACACTTGCCCTGATCCGTGAAATGCAAAAACGCTGGCCCTGTTACCTAATTCGTGGAAACAGAGAAGATTATCTCCTGAACAACCTTGACAATCACCAAGGCTGGAAGCCATCCTCCAACAATGGCGTCTTACTCTATACCCTGAATCAGTTAAGTGAGGAAGATTTTCAGTTTTTAGGCTCCCTTCCCACAGAACGGCAGATACAGATCGAAGACTGTCCGGATCTGTACATCTGCCATGGCGTTCCCGGCCGGGTACGAGGAAATGTGGAGACGGAGCCCGGACTGAGGGAGCAAGTCCTGAAAGAATTGCCGGGTCACTATCTTCTGGGAGGACACAGTCACCATCAGGAGCTATACCGCCAGAGAGAAAAGACATACATTAATCCGGGTTCACTGGGGTTTGCCATTGACGGTGTGGGAAGGCGGGCACAGTTTGCGATGCTCACGGGAGATTCTCAAAGCTGGCAGACAGAGTTTTTCGCAATTCCCTATGACGTGGAGGGATATTTGAAAACTTTTGCAGACAGCGGTGTGGACAAGATGGGAATGTCTCTGAGTAAAGCTGTGAGAAAGAGTCTTATGACAGGTGTCAATTATTTTTACGAATGTATACTTGAAGTGGCGGAAGAGGCCAAAAGAATGGGCTTAAGTGACTTGAGCCAAGTGCCGGAAACCTTCTGGCAGAAGTTAGAGGATAAATTTTCTCTCTGAACATTCCAGTACAGAATACATTGATATGTCATATTTGTCCATGTATGCACATAAGATAATACGGGATGAAAAAAATACTGCTCAAAGAAAAGATATTTTTTATTCAATATTAGGGGTATTCCTTGTTCAAATGTCTCAGGATGATATCCCGGCTGGAGGAGTGAATCGTTTCGGCTACATCCTTCAGGTGCTGGATTTTGTCATTTGCTCCCTGGGAGGAATAGCATTCTGCCAACTGGTAATAAGTTCGGCTCACATCCGTGCCGGTGTCGATTGCAAACTCCATCAGTATGCAGGCTTCCTCCACATATCCGGTTTCCAGAAGCACATCTGCCCATTTTTGCAGAGTGCGCACCAGTATGGTGTAATTTTGGTCATATTCTGACAACTGCGTAATATTGGCGGTTCCATATTCAAGCTTCAAGTCCGTGTTGGAATATCCGGTCAGATTCACTATTTTCTGTGAAGTCAGGTACTCCAGTGTTTCAATACATTCTGCGATAACACTGTCCTGCTGCAGAATATGTGTGGGAAAGGTTTCCAAGGGGATGGAAATATATTTTAAACCGTCAAGGGGTTTGCGGCGGACAGAGTTGGCACGCCGCTCTCTGGCCCAAAATGACTCCTCCTGCTTTTTGCTGATTTTCTTCTGACGTCTGGTGTTTGTAGCTATTAATATAACGACGATAATAGAACTTGCAAAAAGAACTAAATTCATATATAATATCCTTTCAGAGTTTTTTAATTGTTATTTTACTGGGGCCGCCTTTCGGCGGCATTTACGGCCTTTCAAAAAGGCAGTCAGGAGATGGCTTATGTTCAATTTGAGCAATAAGAAAAACAAACGCCGAATTTCAGCAGTAATTATAGTAGTTCTTGTACTTGCCATGATTATACCCACTTTAGCATATTTTTGGTCATAGTTCAAGAATCAACCCGGAAAGGAGAGGCAGTCATGAAAAAATGGATAAAATATTTGGTTCTATCTGTTCTTGTTGCCGTCAGTTTTCTATTGCTTGGCAATGTGGCAGAAGCCAAGGGTGAGGAATCCATCAAAAATGGTGTGTTTGCCGGACATATCAATCTCTCCGGGATGACGGCCGCACAGGCTTCTGCCGCTGTGGAAGAGTTTATTTCTCAGCTGGAGAGCGTGGAAGTCACGGTGCTGGCAGCGGACGGTAATCAGGTCGTGGTGACAGCCGGTGAGCTGGGACTTTTCTGGGCAAATCCTGAGCTGGTGTCAGAAGCAATACAGCTTGGTACTCAGGGAAATGTCATTGAGCGTTACAAGGTGCTAAAGGATTTGGAGCATGAAAACAAGGTTTATCCTATTCTGATTTTATTTGACTTGCAGACAATCAATGACTTTCTGATTCGGGAATGTTCAATATTTGACATGGATGCAGCGGACGCATATCTGATTCGCGAGAATGGTCAGTTTCAAGTGGTGGAGGGTCAGGTTGGCTACAAACTGGACGTGGAGACCTCTATTGACAGAATCAATGATTATTTAATTGCTGAATGGGACTATCAGCCTTGCTCCATCCAACTGGACATCGCTGTGGAACAGCCCAGGGGTAATACGGAAGAACTGTCGGTAGTGCAGGATATACTGGGAACTTGCACTACATCTTATACTTCGTCCAATTCCGCCAGAAGTGCAAATGTGGAAAATGGCTGCAAGCTGATAGACGGGATTACTTTGTATCCCGGTGATGTATTTTCTACATATGACGTAGTTGCTCCCTTTACTGCGAAAAACGGTTACTATATGGCAGGTTCCTACTTAAACGGTAGGGTGGTAGACAGCTTGGGCGGTGGTATCTGTCAAGTGTCCACTACTCTGTATAATGCTGCATTGGGAGCGGAACTGGAGATAACAGAACGCCACAATCACTCTATGATTGTTACATATGTAAACCCTTCTGCCGATGCTGCCATTGCAGAGAGCGCAGGAAAGGATTTCCGTTTTATTAATAATTTGGATTACCCTATTTATATAGAAGGATATACTAAGAACAAGCATATTACCTTTAACATATATGGTAAGGAGACCCGGGATGCAGGTTATAAGGTTCGTTATGAGAGTGAGGTACTGGAGGTAATCAATCCGACCTCGGATACGATCTATGCCGACGCATCGCTGCCTCTAGGTTATATTGGTAATGTGGAGAGCGCTCATATCGGGTATAAAGCGCGGCTCTGGAAGATTGTATTTCAGGATGGCAAGGAGATCAGCCGGACGCTGGTAAACAGCAGTAATTACAAAATGGTGCCCAGAAGCGCCACTGTTGGCACAGCTACCGCGGATCCCCGGGCTTATGAGGAGATTATGGCTGCCATTGGAACAGGAAGCATAGATCATGTGAGGAATGTGATTGCTCTGTTGATGTCGCCGGCGGAATCCGCCCCGGCACAATAGATCCGGACTTAGATTTGCGCGGGAATAAAGTGTGTAAGGACTACTGGGATGAAGACAGGAAAAGTGCCAGAGAATGTTTTAAAACGTTCTGTTTTGAGACAGATGAAGACAGAGAGAAAAGAGGTATTAAGCGGCGCAGGAATAGGGAAAGACTGCGCCATTTTTTCTTTTTGTGACGCAAATGTCATTTCTTGTATGCAGGAAGCTTCCGTTGCAGTTAAGGCATCAACCGGATGTCAACAGTCCGGTTTTACCGTCAAATACACTATGTCGCAGTTGCTGCAGAAATGCGCCAATAATCTGGCTGCCTCGGGCGCAGAGCCTGTTGCTGCCATGATCGCGCTGCTTTTGCCGGAAGCGGCGGAGGAGACGGAGCTCAAAGCACTGATGGCGGAAGCGGTGGAGAAATGCGAGGAACTGTCTATGGATATTGTGGGCGGTCAAACGCGGATTACCTCAGATGTCTCATCAACCACAGCGGTGGTCGTCGGATTTGGAAAAAGTCCTGCAGGGAGTCAAACTATGAGCAATATGACGGGAACAGCCGCCCCGGGGCAGGACATAGTGGTCAGCAAGTGGATTGGCCTGGAGGGAACAGCATTTTTAGCTGAGCGGTGCAGTGAAATGCTGCGCGCTCGTTACCCGGCTTATCTGGTTGAGGAAGCCGCAGGTTTTCACCGCTATCTGTCCATTCTGCCGGAGGCAGCAGCCGCCGTGGAGTCCGGCGTCTGTGCCATGCACGATGCCTCGGAGGGAGGTATCTTTGGTGCTCTCTGGGAATTGGCAGAGGCAGCAGGTGTCGGACTGACCGTAGATTTGAGAAAACTACCGCTGCGACAGGAGACAGTAGAGGTGTGTGAGTACTGTAACGTGAATCCCTATCAGCTGCTTTCCGGTGGTTGTTTGGTTATGACCACTGAGGATGGCCCGGGGTTAGTTGACAGCTTGACAGCCAGACAGATTCCGGCAGTGTTAGTGGGTAAGGTGACAGACCGAAATGACAGGATTCTCTTAAACGGGGAGGAAGTCCGCTACATGGATCGACCCGCGACAGATGAATTATATCGTTTTGTAAGTGAGAGCAGAATATAGTTTTAATCATATAGTTTTAATATTGTAATACCAAGTAAATTTGTTTGCGCCGTACGGGCGCGGAAAGAGAGGATTATATGAGAGAAGAATTGCTTGCGGTAATCGAGAAGAACAGCCGTATTGATCTGAAGGAACTGGCCATCATCCTGGGTGCGGAAGAGATTGATGTGGTCAACGAGATCGCTGCTATGGAAGCAGAGGGCGTTATCTGCGGATATCACACCTTGATAAACTGGGAGAAGACATCAATAGAGAAAGTAACGGCGCTGATCGAGGTGCGGGTAGCGCCACAGCGGGGTCAGGGCTTTGACAGTGTGGCAGAGCGAATTTACAAATACCCGGAGGTGCGCAGTGTGTATTTGATTTCCGGTGGTTTTGACCTGATGGTGATTTTGGAGGGCAAGACTTTAAGGGAAGTCTCTACGTTTGTTTCCGAGAAACTGTCAACTCTGGATGCCGTGCTCAGTACAGCTACTCACTTTATCCTGAAAAAGTACAAGGATCACGGCTGTGCTATTGCTCAGAAGAAAGAAGACGAAAGAGAGATGATTACACCATGAGAAATCCCTTATCAAATGTTGTAGTAGATATTAAGCCATCCGGCATACGCAAATTTTTCGATATTGTAAGCGAGATGAACGACCCCGAAGTCATTTCTTTAGGTGTGGGTGAACCGGATTTTGACACTCCCTGGCATATAAGGGACGAGGGCATCTATTCCCTTGAGAAAGGAAGGACTTTCTATACTTCCAATTCCGGTCTTATGGAGCTGCGCCGGGAGATTTGTAATTATATGTACCGGAAGCAGGGCATTACCTATGATCCTGCCGGAGAGGTTCTGATCACCGTGGGTGGTTCTGAGGCCATTGATATCGGTCTGCGGGCACTGATCAACCCTGGGGAGGAGGTGCTGATTCCCCAGCCCAGCTATGTGTCCTATGAGCCCTGTGCCATCCTGGCAGGAGCAAAGCCTGTGATTATTGATTTGAAAGCAGAGAATGAATTTCGCCTGACAGCGGAAGAGATTGAGGCTGCTGTCACAGACAGGACCAAAGTGCTGATTCTTCCTTTTCCCAACAACCCTACCGGAGCCATCATGGAGCGGGAGAACCTGGAGGCAATCGCTGAGGTGATTAAAAAGCACGATCTCATTGTCATGTCTGATGAGATTTACGGTGAACTGACTTACAAGGGCAAGCACGTATCCATTGCAAGTCTGCCTGAAATGAAGGAGCGCACTATTCTGATCAACGGGTTTTCTAAAGCTTATGCCATGACAGGGTGGAGACTGGGATATGCCTGCGGTCCGGCGGATATTATCAAGCAGATGACAAAGATTCATCAGTTTGCCATTATGTGCGCACCCACCACCAGTCAGTATGCAGCCGTGGAAGCGTTGAAAAACGGAGATGACGACATTGCACAGATGTGCGGCGCATATAATCAGAGAAGAAGGTATCTGTTGAACGCTTTTAAGGAGATGGGTCTGGAGTGTTTTGAACCATACGGTGCCTTTTATGTATTCCCCTGTATCAAGCAGTTTGGGATGACCAGTGACGAGTTTGCCACAAGGTTCCTGGAGGAGGAGAAGGTGGCTGTGGTTCCGGGAACAGCTTTTGGAGACAGTGGCGAGGGATTTTTACGTATTTCCTATGCTTATTCCCTGGAAAACCTGAAGGTTGCCATTGGCAGGTTGGAGAGGTTTGTGAAAAAGCTCCGCCAAGAGCGCGAACAGGGATGCAACTGATATGAACATTGTCTTACATCAGCCGGAGATACCGGGAAATACCGGAAATATCGGGCGTACTTGCGTTGCCACGGGCACATCGCTCCATCTCATAGAGCCCCTGGGGTTTCGCTTGGATGAAAAATCTCTGAAGCGCGCAGGAATGGATTATTGGCCCTTACTGGATGTCCACAGATACATGAATTTCCAGGAATTTCAATCCCGGCATCCCGGCGTAAAGATATGGATGGCCACTACCAAAGCAAGGCAGAACTATACAGAGGTTACATACGGATCTAACGATTTCATCATGTTTGGCAGGGAAAGTGCCGGAATTCCCGAGGAAATCCTGGTGGACTATGAGGATACCTGCATTCGCATCCCCATGCAGCCCACTATCCGCTCACTGAATTTGTCAAACTCCGTAGCAATTATCCTATACGAAGCGCTCCGTCAGAAGGGATTCTGTGGCTTGGAGCAGGAAGGGCAGTTGCATCGTCTGAGCTGGAAGAAATAAATGTTATGGTTCACAGTTGGCTTTCCACAAGTGACGGCATCGCGCAGAATTGTAAATCGAAGGGAATTATCACAAAATACTTGCCATACAGAGCCAGGATATAATATAATAAATTCATCATTTCTACTTTATTTTCAGTGCAAGGATTCTAACTTTGCCAAGGAGGATATATGACATTACGGGAGTGTTACGAGAAACTTAATGGTGACTTTGAAGGGACACTAGGGCGTCTCAGCAGTGAGAAGCTTGTAGAAAAATTTGTGCTGAAGTTTTTGGCGGACGACAGCTTTGCTCTTTTGGAAGAGTCCATGAGAGCAGGAAATTACAGCGAAGCTTTCCGAGCCTCCCATACCTTAAAGGGTGTAGGTTTGAATCTGGGATTTACAAAACTGTATGAAGTCAGCGATGAGCTGACAGAGGCTCTCCGTAATGGTGAGAAACCGGAGAACGAAGCTCTTTTGGAAAGAGTGAAAGAAGAGTATCAACGGACAATAAATGCGATTCAGGAGCTGCAAAATGGTTGAACGGTCGTCTGAAGAGGAAATATGACTAAGGAAGAGCAGGAAATTTATCTGAATTCCGGCTTTACGCTGGATCAAATCAACGAAATACAGGAAGGTCTCGAGTTAGGACTTGACACATCAATCTATGCAAAGAAAGAATTTTTTGCAATACAGATGCGTCAGATCCGTCTGGGAATGATGGATAAGCTTCCGGTAGAGGTCTATGCTTCCACGGCTTATGATTGGTTTCAGATGGAAGAGATTCGTTGCGGACTTCAAGATGGGGTGGATATAATGGTATATGCCAACCCATCTATTTCCTATGACAGAATGCGTCAGATCCGTTTGGGGCTGCAAAACGGAATCAATCTGTCGAAATACAAAAAACTGGAAGCTGGTGTGCTTCGCGAGCTGCGTAAGGCGCTTCTTTCAAAGATATATATTGTAGAGTATATTCAACAGGGATATAACGCAGAGCAATTAGAGCAGATCAGGATAGCGCTGGAGAAGCATCTTAACATTGTACCCTATCTTCAGAAAGAGTTCCGGGGTGTCTCCATCCGTGAAATCCGTGAAGGACTTGAAAAGGGTCTTGATGTGTCCTGCTATGCAAAGCTGGATTTCAGCTGGCAGCAGATGCGGGAGATCCGACTGGGCATGGAGAACCGTGTCGATGTATCCTACTATGCCAACTCTCTCTATGAGTGGCAGCAAATGCAGGAGATTCGGCTGGGTCTGGAGAACGGTATTGATATCACCGCATACTATACATTGATGTATACCGCCACAGATATGCGGCGGATGCGTTTGGCGCTTCAACAGAATAATACGCCATACATCTTTGATGGGGAGCAGTCACACTTTGAGTCGTTCGAGGGTATTTCAGTAACCATCAGCAGCGATGAGATGGAGGCATTAGTTTATGTAGAAGACAGCGATAAGCTGACGAAAGCCCAGGTTATGAAAGCGCTGGAACTCAGCGGCGTAAAGCGGGGCATTATGGAGTCGGATATCGACAAGCTTCTGCGGGGCAAGTTCAAGAGCAAGACAATGAAAGTAGCCAAGGGCAAACCTGCAACAGAGGGTTCCGACGGGTGGTATGAATTCTTCTTCAAGACGGAACTGGATAGACAGCCGAAGCTTATGCCAGATGGTTCCGTTGATTTTTCAGAGATTCAGTGGTATGAGCTTGTACAGGCAGGACAGCGCATTGCTCTCTATCACGACGCGGAGATGGGAACAGCCGGTTTCACTGTTACAGGCAGGGCGCTTCCTGCAAGAAGAGGTCGTGAGCAAAGTGTGTTGACCGGCAAGGGCTTCACGCTGTTGGAGGACAATCGGACTTATACTGCCAGCGTCAGCGGCCGGATTGAACTGGATGGTAACTGTATCGATATAGATAAGACCCTGACTATTGAGGAGGTCAGTCTTGCCACTGGAAATATTACTTTTGACGGAAGTGTATATGTATCCGGAAATGTTGGCGTAGGCGCGGTAATCCAGGCTACGGGAGACGTGGTAGTGAACGGTTATGTGGAGTCTGCCACCATTGAGAGTAGTGAGGGCAGTATATTTATAAAGCAGGGAGTGAACGGAAATGCCGTAGGCTATATCAAAGCTGCTGTGGATGTGAGCGGCAAATTCTTTGAATCCTGCCGGGTGTATGCGGGCAATGAGATTCGTGCGGGTTACTGTCTGAACTGTGATCTGTACTCGGAGAACAGGATTGTTGTCAGCGGAAAGAACGGTCAGGTGGCAGGCGGAACAGCTTATGCAAAGATTTCTATGGACATGACCTGTGCAGGAAACAGAGTCGGAATTGCTACCAAGATCCGTCTGGGTGTCAATGATGAGATTTCCGGGCAGAAGGACGATGTGGAAGAGCGAATTGCCGAGACTAACAAGCAGCTGGATATCCTCAGGAATGCTTATGCGGACTTCCATGAGAAATATCCGCCTGAAGTGAGGAACACCATGGACATGTACCTGAAGGTTGAGAGCGCCATTTTCGCGAAGGAAAAGGAAATGGATATGCTCATGCAGTACAAAATGGACATGGAGAATGAAATGAAAGCAGTCAAGAATGCTCATGCAGTGATACATGACACCTTGTACGAAGGAACTGTATTTGAAATTAACGGGAAGCACTGGGCTGCAACGCAGTCGCGGAACGTGAAGGTGAGAAGAGCGGAGGGAAGAGTGGTCGTTCAAAGGAATTAGTGTGTTGGCGCATGAAATGTAAATGTGTTAGTATACTAAGCTGTGACGAACCGCGGAGGAACAGGATATGCGCAGTAAAGTATTGATCGTTGATGACATGGAATTGAATCGGGAGATGCTGGCAGCCATACTGGAGAAGGATTATCCTATATTGGAGGCAGACGGCGGTAAGAAAGCGATTGCAATGATCCAGCAGCATCAGGACGAAATTGCGGTGGTACTGTTAGATCTGATCATGCCGGAGGTGGACGGCTATGCCGTGCTGGAGGTTATGAAAAAACAGTCCTGGCTGAAAGCTATTCCGGTGTTAGTAATCACAGCGGAATCTAAGGCGGGAGTAGAGAGCAAATGCTTTGAGATGGGTGTTTCCGACTTTATCAAAAAGCCTTTTGACAATGCCATTGTCAGAAACCGAGTAAAAAATATAGTTGATTTGTTTGCATATAAAAACCAGCTGGAGGAGAAGGTCGAAAAGCAGACCGCAACTTTGAAGAAGCAATACAAGCTGTTAGTGATGCAGGCAGAAAAACTGAAAGAGAGCAACACAAGGATCATAGATATTCTGGGTACAGTGGTGGAGTGCCGTAATCTGGAAAGCGGTGAGCACATCAAACGTGTAAAGAACTTTACCAGGATTTTGGCGGAGCAGATGATGGTTGAATATCCTGAGTATGGATTGACCCAGGAAAAGATAGATATTATTGTATCTGCAAGCTCCCTTCACGATATCGGAAAGATTGCCATCCCCGACAGCATTTTGCTTAAGCCTGCAAGGCTTACCAAGGATGAGTATGAATACATGAAGTCCCATACCACCAGAGGGTGCGAGGTGCTGAATAATGTGGAGGGTGTCTGGGATGAGGCTTACAGTAAAGCCAGCTATGAAATCTGTCGGCATCA
Source organism: Acetatifactor sp. (assembly GCA_022511425.1). Classification (GTDB taxonomy): domain Bacteria; phylum Bacillota; class Clostridia; order Lachnospirales; family Lachnospiraceae; genus Acetatifactor. Next base: position 30,372 of record JAFLRO010000015.1, on the reverse strand, counting down.
CCATGAGAGGTATGATGGCAAGGGCTACCCTGACGGGCTGGCAGGCGAGGAAATTCCTATCTCTGCGCAGCTGGTAGGTCTGGCAGATGCTTACGATGCACTGGTCAGCGAACGTGTGTATAAGAGTGCATACTCCGAGGATGAAGCCTTCCACATGATCGTGTCAGGGGAGTGCGGTGTCTTTTCACCCAAGCTGCTGGAGTGTTTTCGAAAGACCAAGAAGCAATTCGAGGAGTTGAATCAAGCCCAGAAAAAGAAACAACAGCAAAACGCATAAAAGACAGTGATTATTAAGGGATATTCCGATGCAGAGCATTGGAATATCCCTTTTGCTATTTATCATTCTTCTGTGAGATAGTCATGCCAAAATAATTATTGACAAACATTCTGAACCATCTTATACTGTCCTTAATGCAAACCTACTATTCATATGGGTTAATAGGGAATTGTACAATCGCATATTTTATAAGAAAAAATAAGAAGTGCTGACATTAATCAGTAGAAAAGAGGTAGTGATGGCATATCGGATTGAAACCCTTTATGGAAGGCGCCTTGGACACAGTGGCCTGCGCATCGGGCATGTCAGCTATTGATTATGTCTGGAGCTGTTTGATCCGGGATTGCATTTTGTCTGCTCAGAGGATCTTTACGGAGGCTCGGTGAGAATTTTTGAAACAGTAGGTAAGTCAAGAGGTCTGTCGTTTACTTATGTAAATACCTCTCATCAGGAGTTGGTGGAACAGGCGCTGACATAGATAATAAAATAGATAATGAACAGGAATATTTTAAGTGCTGCATCGGCAGCAGAAATGAGGGGATATGGGTTACGATTTTGACAGGATAGTAGAGCGAAAAGGTACCAACAGTCTTAAATATGACTTTGCCAGAGAGAGAGGCAAGCGGGAGGATGTACTGCCCTTATGGGTGGCGGACATGGACTTTCAGACTGCCCCGGAGATTCTGGAGCAACTAAAACAAGCAGTGGAGCATGGTATTTATGGATATAGCGAGTCGAAAGATGGTTACTTCCGGGCGGTGCAACACTGGTATGACGAGCATTTTGGCTGGCATGTGGAGAAGAACTGGCTGGTCAAGACACCTGGCGTAGTATTTGCTCTGGCTATGGCCATCAAGGCTTTTACGAAGAAAGGGGATGCTGTCCTCTTACAACAGCCGATGTACTATCCTTTCAGTGAAGTGATTCGTGATAATGACAGGGTATTGATCAATAGCCCTCTAAAGCTGGAGAACGGACACTATGAGATTGACTTTGAAGATTTAGAAGAGAAGATTCAGGACAACAGTGTGAAATTATTTTTACTGTGCAGCCCCCACAACCCTGTGGGTCGGGTGTGGCAGGAGTGGGAACTTAGGAAGCTGGGGGACATTTGCCTACGTCATAGCGTGCTGGTGGTCAGTGATGAGATTCATAGTGATTTCACTTATGAAGGTCATGTACATCATGTGTTCGCAAACTTGTCGCCGGAGATTTCGAATATTACCGTGACCTGTACTGCGCCTAGCAAGACCTTTAACCTGGCAGGTCTGCAGGTCTCTAACATATTTATCTCTAATGGGGAGCTGAGAAAGCAATTTAAAAAGGCTGTGGATGCTGCAGGATACAGTCAGTTGAATTTGATGGGTCTGGTAGCATGTCAGGCGGCTTATGAGAAGGGTGAGCCCTGGTTCAAGGCTTTGAAAGCCTATCTGGCAGAGAATCTGGAATTTGTACGAGTATATCTGAAGGAGCATCTGCCTCAAATCAGTCTGGTGGAACCTGAGGGCACCTATCTGATATGGCTGGACTTTCGGAGGTTAGGACTGACAGAGTCCCAGAGGGAGGACTTGATTGTAAATAAGGCCCATCTCTGGCTGGACAGCGGGGCTATGTTCGGTTCGGACGGTGAAGGTTTTGAGAGGATCAACATCGCCTGTCCAAGGGCAGTTTTGCAGAAAGCGTTAGAGCAACTTGAGAAAGCATTAAAGGAATCTTGAAGGAGCCTGAAAGGGCTAAAGAAATTGCTATATATGATTCTTATAAATTTTATCAAAAAAATTTTTAGATTAGATATTGACAGATAATGCCATCAGTGGTAACATACAAGACAGTTAAAACATATAACACCAGTAGGTATATAGGAATTAAAAGGAGAACCATTATGAAAGCGAAGAGATCTTCATCCCTAGAAACTCAGATTGTTAATAAGGAGTGTATGTGCTGCATGTGTTGCTGCATGTCTCTTTGTTGTGCGACTAATTCCATACAAACGTAATAAGAAGTCTGGGTAAATCCTTGTAACTGGTGTTTATGGCGGGCTTTGAGCCCGTTTTTTAATGAAAAAAATAAGTTTGTGTCCGCACTGTCCAGTTCCTGTGCAGAATTCTTCGGGAGGATTATGAGTATAGTATCTGATGATGAAAGGTGATTTGATTCAGATGATATAATCACCGCCGGACTGTGCCTGATTCATCAATTCTGCCAAGGTGATGCCATCCAGATAATCGTTGATTAGTTTGTTCAAGCCCTGCCACATAGGCAAAGTACGACAGTTAGCCATTCTGGGGCAGGCTGCTTCGCCCGGCTCCAGGCAACTGACCGGAGCCAAGGAATCCTCTGTGAGCCGCAGGATGCTGCCGATGGTATATTCCTCAGGTGCTCTTGTTAAACGATATCCGCCCCCTTTGCCACGCAGGCCTTCCAGAAATTTATTTTTCACAAGGGACTTTAATATACTTTCCAGATATTTTTCAGAGATTTCCTGTCGGTCGGCTGTCTCTTTTAAAGGGATATAACCCTCCGACTGGTGTTCAGCCAAATCGACCATGATGCGAAGTGCGTAGCGCCCTTTGGTTGAGATCATCATAGGTGTGTCCTCCACTTTTCTGTTAAAAATATTATATAATGGGAAATGTGGATAAATCAACTTAAAAAAGAGAATAGGAGGAATCAAAAAATGAGTAAGGTCTACACTTCAGCGGATCAGCTGATCGGGAGAACACCTCTCCTGGAGCTGGTGCACATCGAAAAAGAGGAGAATCTGGCAGCACGGATCGTGGCGAAGCTGGAATATTTTAACCCGGCGGGATCCGTGAAGGACAGGATTGCCAAGGCTATGATCGACGACGCGGAGGCAAGAGGTGTGTTAAAACCCGGTTCCGTGATCATTGAGCCTACATCCGGAAATACCGGCATCGGTCTGGCTTCCGTTGCTACGGCGAGGGGCTACCGCATCATCATTGTAATGCCGGAGACCATGAGCGTGGAGCGCCGTCAGTTGATGAAGGCATATGGGGCAGAGCTTGTGCTGACAGAGGGTGCAAAGGGTATGAAGGGAGCTATCGAGAAGGCAGATGAGCTGGCGAAGGAGATTCCCAACAGCTTTATTCCAGGACAGTTTGTCAATCCCGCGAACCCTGAGATTCATAGAAAGACCACCGGGCCGGAGATATGGGAAGATTTGGACGGAGACGTGGACATTTTTGTGGCCGGTGTGGGTACAGGCGGTACTGTTACCGGTGTGGGTGATTATCTGAAGAGTAAAAAGCCCGACATAAAGATTGTGGCAGTGGAACCTGCAAGCTCTCCTGTTTTGAGCAAGGGTACGCCGGGACCTCACAAGATTCAAGGAATCGGCGCTGGATTTGTACCTGAGGTGCTGGACACTAAGATTTACGATGAGGTCATTGCCGTAGAGAATGAGGATGCTTTTGCTACCGGCAAGAAAATCGGCAGAGCGGAGGGTGTTTTGGTGGGCATTTCCTCCGGCGCAGCTGCATGGGCGGCTATCCAGGTGGCTAAGCGGCCGGAAAACAGAGGAAAGACCATCGTAGTTCTTCTGCCCGACACCGGTGACCGTTATCTTTCTACACCGCTGTTTGAAGGTTAAGATATAAGTGCCCGCCGGAGCGGGCAGATGGGGAGTTGCTGTTTTATAGCCCGGGTTACAGAAATGCTCGTCTGTAATCCGGGCTATGATTCTTTTCGATAGAAATTTCACAGAGCGTACTTTTCAGGGTTTTTATTGTGGATATGTTATCCAGTGTTTTGCCTTGGGAAAAATTGTGTAGGTTTGTCTTATAAAATATTGACAATAAGTTTGGCTGCGAGTACCATGCTAATAGGGATTTTTATTATAGTGAAAAATGTGAAAGGAAAACCCGATGAAATTTAATGATGCTAAAATATCATTGGAGAGTCTCTGGGATGTGATCGGTGAGAACCAGGGGAAAAGCTTTTTGACCAAGAAAGGTCTGCCGTTTACTTACACGATCAAGGGTGGGGAACTCTTTACTGACAGACGGGAACGGTCTATCACACGAAGCACTTTTGAGAAAGCATATGAAAAACTGCGTTTGGACAGAGCTGTCGAAAATGCGCCTGCAAGGATCGTAGGGCCAAAGACGCTGAATGTGTACGGCGCACCTTACATATGGGCGGTATTTATGGGCATTGGTTTGATTGAAGAAGAGGTATATCAGGAAGAGTTGAATTTTATCTCTACCGTGTAGCCGCCGGTGCCGGGAGGAAACGACGCAGCCGGAAGGTACTGCGATCTGTGGCATGCTCAGGCGCAGTATTATGTATCATAAAAGAAAAAGGCTCCGCATTTACGGATGCCTTTTTCAAGAGGATAAAAGGATAAGTATAATGAATATGGTAAACTGCCAGTGTAAAAGCAGATTATTGTTAGTCGAAGCTGACAGAACTCTAACTTATAATGTTAAAACTCCACAGCTCCTTTTGATAAGATTATTATACCCGGAAAATGTGTCTAAAGTTTGACTATGAGTTTAAGGAATTATAAATTTTATTAAGAAAAAATAGGTAGCATTTTCCATACCTTTCATCAATCTGCAAGAATTCCCTTTTCCTGTAATTCCTTTCGAATCAGATCCAGTACTTTCTCCGAAGGTGCGGAGATGGTGTGGTAATGACTGCCCTCTGTGAGTTCCTTTAAATGCTTTGTATTGCTCTGTGACAGCTTGTGACAGAATTCAGTAGCATCGTCCGCATCGTTGACCACCAGATTTGCTCTGACCTGACCGTACAGATCGTGGTCAATGAACACATCCAGCATAGAGCCGCCGTAGTCCACGATGGAAAGCATTTCCTCCAGAGCCTGTTCCTCGGTGTGATTGACCGTGATGACGGCGGTGCAGCCCTTTTGTTTTTCCTGAGGATGGAAGAGTATATATCCCTTGTTGGTGGACAAGATATTTCTGTTTTCTGCACGGAGCAATGCAATGTCCTGAACAATGATCTGGCGGCTGACGCCAAACTGCCTTGCCAGCTCTGTGCCGCTGACAGGTCCGGACTGTCTCTCAAGATATACAATAATTGCCGTTCTGCGGGCATTTCCGTCTAAAGTCATATTTCCTCTTTTCTGCTGTATCCGTACAGCGTTCAAATCATATACTTTCCAATTCCCGCAGATTTTATTCCTGTATGCAATGAGCCAAGCAACCAAGCTTTTCCAGAGATTTGATTCTTTTTATCAATAAGTCATGTACAGGCACGTACACATGGTTTCTATTTATTTCATGTCTAGTATAAAATTATGTTCTGTCATACAAAGCCGGACGCGGTACAACTGATGATCCCAGGCGGTCTGCAGCCGTTTGTCAGTAATGGGCAGGATTTCAATTTCTCGTAGAGATGCGCCCCGAAAATGAAGCTCCGCCAATCCCACCTGAAAGCAGCCTTCTTCCGTAAGTATAGGCTCCACATAGGTGATGAAATTCAATGTCACATTTTGACTGTTAGTGGTATCTGTCAGAATAACGCAATCATTCGATTTGTCCAAAACCACCCTGCGCCGGTAAGTGTGGCCCTTTTCGGTGAAAGGATAGGCCTCTGCCAGTTCCATGGAGATCTCCGCCCGATCCTCTGTTAGAGAAGTCTCCACCTCCGTGGCTCGGTATTCCGATCCATCGCGCTGATCCAATCCGTCGATTGTTGGCAGGTTGTGATAGCCGGACTGCATGGTCCAGATTTCGTAGCGCTGTGGAGAAAAAGTCTTCTGGGTGTAGCTTTCCACACCGATGTCCACCAGAACGGGCTGGCCACATTTATAGAGTGTGATACTGCCCGTATCATTGTGGTTATGGCCGTCATTGTTATCGCCGGCTTTTACCGACAAGCTGAAACTTGAGCTGCGGGCGATGAACAATCCGGTGCTGGGGTAATAGACATCCTTGGGTGCAGGCATGGAAACAGTATCCATCTTGATAACTTCTTCATAACAAAACGCATTCATCAGCTGATAATACAGATTCAACTGATAGAGCTCATCATGATAAATCTCAGCACCGGCGGCCTGATAATCCTTGGCGGCGAACAGCTTCAGATCCGTCTGTCCTGTATGTTTTCCGAAAAGATACTCTTTTACTCCTGCCCTGCCTGCCACAGGGGAGCAGTCTGCAAAATTAAAATAATATCTACCCCTCACATGGACATTTGAAATATATGCGGCAATATTCTTTATTTTTTCCCACTGGTACAGATGGGCAAACGCACCGCCGGTCACCTGATCCATCAGATCGCAGGCGGCATCCAGACACAAGCCTGCTCGCCGAAAGTACTGAGCACCCTCGTCGCAGCAGCCATCTTCCCCATAGTCCTTTAGAAATAAATCGCAGCTCTCCGCAGCCTTATGAAGGATCTGTATGCCTGTCTCCTCGGGGCAGCCGTGGAGAAAGGCGGTAAGCAATACATTCTGGGTACACCATGGCGTCCAGTTGCACATGGGCTCATCGCCGTCACCCATCCACCAGAAATGCTCTGTCAGATAAGGACGGAGGATACGCCGGTCCAGCTCCTGGCTGATTCGCTGGCAGATATGTGGGCTTATCTGATCCAGTCTGGATTTCAGCAGATAATAGATACAGGCCAGCTGGGCGCCCGTCTCACATGCAAAGAGATCCAGCACTGGCCGGGAGGCATCGGGCAGAATCTCCGAAGGCGCATTGCGCAAATAAGAATTGTGGGCTGGAAGCTGCCAGCCGCTCTCCTCGCATATGGTAAATATACCGTCAATGATTCGATCCAGAAAGCGTCCCTCTCCCTCCACACATTCTGCAGTGACAAAAGAATTCAGCATATGGCGGCGAACGAAATACAGTGCCTCAAAATTCACGCGGTTCCCTGTTCGCTGAAAGGCCATAAAATCGGTGGCGGACAAGGAGGGATATGGGGCGTCAAATAACGCTTCCCCCAGTATAATTAGCTCCTGTTTAAGTTCCTGTGGCAGCGCATGGTAGGCATCCCGTTGGTCGGCACTTGGGAAAGGATGGAAGGGAAGAAGCTTTCCGCCATCGGATATAAATCTTTCTGCTGTCTCTTTAAAACGCATTTCCATGGATAATTGCCTTTCTGTATATCCGATGATATTTTTCGGATTTACTCTATCCAGTATAGCACACGGATCAGCAAAATTCTATTTCCACATCAAGCATTGTTTGCAGGCGTTCGTAAGACGATTTTCGTGTGTTCGTTGCCAAACACACAATGCCACAATTAATGAAAAAACGATGGTCTGGCTGAGGTATACTGACAAGGTCGTGTGTCGCTTGTATGGTTATGTGTGAAAAGTAACTGTATATTGGATTATCAGGATTTCACAATAGAATTAGTTGACCTGAGAGTGACTCAGGGTGTACCATGAAGTTAAATATTTTGCAACGAGCTGATGGGGCACCAAGCACGGATGCTTGACTCATTGCACGCGGGAATAAATGAGGCATGTTGCCTAGGAGACGGCTGATTCTGCGCTGACAGATAGGAAGAAATGCAGAAGATGGCATAGGAGGAAACAGGGGATGAAATTACTGTATGGAACAGGAAATCCTGCCAAGCTTAAGGATGCAAATAAATGGCTGAAGGGGCTGGATTTTGAGATTCTGAGCCTGCGGGATATGAAAGGTGAGGTCCCTGAGGTGCCGGAGGACGGAAATACTCCGTTGGAGAATGCCAGGCAGAAGGCTCATGCTTATTATAAAGCCTATGGAATCCCTGTATTTTCCTGTGATTCAGGGCTTTATTTTGACAATGTGCCGGAGGAGGATCAGCCGGGTGTACATGTGCGTACCGTGAAAGGAAAATATCTGACGGATCAGGAGATGCAGGAGCATTATGCGGGACTGGCAGTGAAGTACGGAAATCTGACAGCCCGGTATCGGAACGCCATCTGTCTGGTACTGGATGAGAATCACAGCATGGAGCTTATGGATGACAGTATTACCAGCGAACCGTTTCTGTTAGTGTCAAAGCCCCATCCCCACGCTCTCAATAAGGGCTATCCTCTGGACAGCCTTTCGGTCCATATAGAGTCAGGCCAATATTATTACGATATGGACAATCATCAGGTGGAGCAGCTGGCGGTTGGAAACGGTTTCCGTAAATTTTTTGAGAAACTGGAAATGTTTGATATTGTAGATGAAAAAGGGGAGCCCACGGGAGAGACAGTAGAGCGGACACTGGCTCACAGCCAGGGAATCCGACACCGCACTTCCCACGTGTGGCTGCTGCGCAAACGGCAGGGCAGAGTGGAAATCCTATTGCAAAAACGCAGTGCAGATAAGGATTCTTTCCCCGGCTGTTATGATATTTCCAGCGCCGGACATATTCCTGCGGGAGTGGATTATATTTCATCTGCTCTGCGGGAGCTGAAGGAAGAGCTGGGCGAGGAGGCTTCTTCCGAGGAACTGCGTTGCTGCGGCACCCGATATATCCGGTATGAAGAGGTTTTTTATGGGAAGCCATTTCGTGACAATCAGGTCAGCAAAGTATTTCTTTTGTGGAGAGACAAGGAAGTGGAAGAATTCACTTTACAACGTGAGGAAATAGAGGAAGTCAAATGGTTCGACTTTTACGAATGTATGGAGCAGGTCAAGAACAACACGATTCGCCACTGCATCATGCAGGAGGAGCTGGAGATGATAAGAGCCGCGCTGGAGCAGGACAGTTGGGAAAATGTATAGGAACATTTTGGTATGTGGGCTCTAGTATTGTACCTTGCAGGAGGATTCAATGTTATTAAAATGCAAGAAAATCAAGGTCAGTCAATTGATTATCTGGGGGCTGCTGGCAGCGCTGTGCCTGTTTGTGACTGCAAAAATTATGCTCATTGGCTTTAGCGCGGATGAAGAGTATCAGATGATACTTACATACAGGCTTGCAAGGGGGGACATGCTCTTTAGGGAGGTTTGGGACACACTCCAGACATCCGCATTTTATGGACAGTTCTTTATGTGGATTTATTTGAAAGTCATGCATACCACCACGGGTTGTCTTTTGTTCTTAAGGCTTTGCGGGGTTATTACCCAGGGCTGCGTTTCCCTGTTTCTCTTTTTTACCTTAAAAAGACATTTGAAGTTTAACAGCGCCCTTTTTCTTTCCGCGGCATTCTTTTGTACCTATACCAAGCTGGTTGCTATGCCGGAGTTTTCCAACATGCAAACCTGGAGCCTTGTCGTAATGCTTTGTGCCATCTGGCGCGCAAAGGATGCCTTTGATAGCGGCAAAAAGAAAAAGGGGTATCTATATCTTTCCGTGGCCGCGCTGTTCTTCTGCGTTGCCGTTCTTTCTGCCGCGTGCGTGATCCTGATTCCGGCAATCTTCGTCCTCCTGTTTCGGCTGCAGGAGAAGGGCGGCATGAAGCGTAATCTGCTGTTTTGGGGAATATGCCTTTTCTGTGGAGTTGCCTATGTTCTCACCCTGCTTGCGATCAATGGATGGGATACTATGCTTTTTGGAATAAACGGTGTTCTGACCGGTGATGATACGCACCTTGGGGGAGTGCTGCTCAACGGCAATCAAAAGTGGGTGGACTATCTTCAGGGTACTGGCATTATTCTCGCATATGTGGCTGTCACCTTACTGATCGCAATATTTGTCTCTTGTGTAATTTTTCAGATCACACAAAAGAGAAATGATGTCTGGATGCTGGTTTGGATCGTGGAAGCCTATGTCATAACGCTGTATAACTGGTTTGTGAAAAAAATCGGATATGAGGGATTGAAACTCTATATTCCCGTGTTATCCTTTGTCGGTATTTATGTGTTTTTCAAGCACTTCCATTCCGAAAAAGACAGCCAGGCACAAAGGTCGTCAATGCTGCCTGCCTTTTATGGGATTATCATCGGAATAGGGGTTTTTGTAAACGTACTTTTGATAAGTAATGTTGGCATTATGTTGAACATTACGTTCCTAAATACTTCCGCCCTGTGGGGCATGGTAATTCTCGTATCCTATCTGGAAAAGATGGATATTCCCGTCAAGTACTGTCTTGTATCGGGACTGTTTTGCCTGATGATAATTGTAGGTACGGGATTTACGCTGAATTCCGGACCCAACGGAAACACGATATTTGATGTAAAAAGAGGCGGAAGGATGCAGGAAGGACCAACGAAGGGCACGGTGGTATCAATTCCTGTGGCACATGCTTACGATTTCAATTATAGGATGTTCAGGGATCTTGTTAAAGAGAACAGTAATGTCCTGATTGTGACCAATTTTTTTCATAACCAGTCCCTTACTCCCATATATATGCTGAATGATGTGAATATTAGCCATTACACGGTGAATTCAACTCCAACCTACAGTGATAAACTATATGAGTACTGGGAGAAGTATCCCGAGAGAATGCCGGACTGTATCATTATCAATGTGGATTCGTGCACCGGAGAAGATTATATGTGGGCGATGGACTTGATCTCGAAATATGATGAGATGGTGGAAGTCAGTTTGTACACTGCAAGATGTTTCGTCAGACCGGAGTGTGTGAAAGAAGGATATTTTAATCAATAATGGTCTTTAAATGTTTGCGCTGGAACTTTGCACTGGAAAACTTTATGTAATTGAAAAATTTTTCATATCATGCTATCATAGACATATATGTAAGAACTGTTCATAAGCTGTACATATTTATGAGGAGTATTATATGAAAATAGAACGTGTGGATGACAAGACAGTAAAGTGCTTTCTTTCCAATGAGGAATTGGATGAGTATGATATCGATTATAAGGATTTTGTGCTGAGAAGCGAGAAGGCTAAGGAGGTCGTGCAGGAGATCATCGTGCAGGCGGAAGAGGCAGTGGGCTACAAGCCGCCCAGGTACTCCTTTGATTTGCAGATTATGATGCTGCCTGACCAGGGATTGGTACTGACCTTCTCGGAGAGGGAGCCGGAGAACGAGCCATTGATCGAGTGCTTGAAGGAGATGAAGCGGGTGCTGCAAAAGGCTCGGGAGAAGGTGGGACTGTCGGCAAGTCAGCCAACTACCGATCAGGCAGAAGCAAAGCCTGAGACGCAGACACAGGATGTCCAGCAAGAGCCTTCACCTGCGCCAAAACCGGCATTTGCTATTTTCGCGTTTAGTGCCCTGCGGGATGTGATGAACTTTGCAGAGGTTCTGCCCGGGAATCTGAGGGTGGATAGCGCGCTGTACGAGATGGAAGATGCATATTATCTCTGCCTGGGAAGAGGCCATGCATCCTACGAAAGATACAGCAGAGCATGTATTCAGGCCATGGAGTTCGGCAGTCTCTACGGCGCGGAAGAAAAACTGCTGCTGCGGCTGGAAGAGCATGGAAAATGTCTGATTCAGGCAAAGGCCATCAAGAAGCTGAGAGGCTGAGAATACAGTTATTACATATTGGCAAAAAATAGAGAGTATGTTGTACGAATTTTCTATTGTTATAAAAAACCGACAATGCATAATGCACTGCCGGTTTTTTTCATATAGCCTTACAACACTTAATATTTAGGGCATGTTTTCTAATTCCGGTTTTTTCACAAGAAGTACAGCCATGACCACCGCGCACAGGATAAAGGCGCTGCCGCCGATGATTCCGGTGGGTACAGGCCCTATAAAGGGATTGACGCTAGTGCCGTCGGTAAAGAGGATACCAGCGCTGGCAAAGCCGTTCACGCCGCCGTGAGCCAGCATAGCAGGAAGACAGCTTCCGGTGCGGATAGTGAGGTAGGAAAAGATGATTCCCACGACCACACAGAACAGGCACATGGCAAGGATTCCAGTTACTGGATAGCCCAGGTATCCCATGCCGTAGTTGTGACCCAATATTGTGATGGGCAGATGCCATAATCCCCAGATCACACCGGAGACCAGCAGCGTAGGTAGTATCCCCATCCGCTTCAAAAGCTTTGGCAGCAGATACCCTCTCCAGCCCCACTCCTCGCCGAAGCAGTTGACTGCATTTAATAATGGTGCCAGCAGTACACCGGTCATGATTTGGGAGATTACGGTCACATTGACTATTTCTTTCGTGGGTGTTACGCCCTGCGCTATCAGCAGCATTTTTATATAACCCATCTCCGGGTCAAAATCCTTTGAGAAGATCACGAAATATATCACTGCGCCGATGACCGTCAGCAGCGCTGGTCCAAACCAGGCCATCAGGAAATAGGGAATACTTCGTTTGCCATTTTTGGGAACCAGCATAGCATTTTTAAAGCCCTCTTTTGTAATCAGCCGGGTCGCCACCACGCTCAGCGCAGGGAAGAACATGGCAACTGCCACTGCCAATTGGGACATGGACTGTACTGTGGGATTGGAGCTGGTGGCTACGGGCCATACCACCAGGAATTCATAGAGCCATGTGGCTCCAAAGTTGATAAGCAGGTAGAGCAGGATTCGCTTGTTATTCAGTTTGTTTTCCTCCATATGGGTATCATTCAGGGTCTCTGTTTTTAAGGAATTCATGTGTCCGATGTCCTCCTTTAAAAATATTATCCGATATAATCTCTGATGTAATAACCATGGAACATATTACTGTATCAGGGATTTAAGATTTTTACAGCAGTGCCGTATGCAATCACCTCGGCGGCTCCCGACATCACAGAGGAAGTGCCGTAACGCACGTTCACAATGGCGTCCGCACCCAGCGCTTCCGCCTCATCCACCATACGCTTCACCGCAATCTGCCTCGCCTCGTTCAGCATTTGAGTGTAGCCGACGAGTTCACCACCAACCAGTGTCTTCATGGCAGCCATAAAATCCCTTCCTACATTCTTCGTGTGTACAACAGTTCCCTTCACAATATCCAGCGCCTCAATTTCCTTGCCGGGTATGTGGTCAATACTTAGCAGCTTCATCCATTTCTCCTCCTTCAATCTCTTTTAATCTTTCCCGCAAAGCAAGCAGGGTTCCCGCAATAAAAATGATGGGCAATATAATCAGGATTACCATGAGTGGCACGGGCATTTCAGGAATTCGTATCTTCAACCATATGGGGAAGATGACGTTCAGCAGCAAAACCAGGATTATTGACACCGCAGCCATAATTGCGTTCTTCTTTTGCTTACGCTTGTCGCCCCTTTGAATATTCACAAATCTGATACCTCCTTCCTCCTGCTGTTCCATCTCCAAAAGCAGGCGTTCCACATCCAGGGTCTTCAAAGTACCGCCCTCTTCCAACAACTTGTGACAGAAGCTCTCCATGGCATCCAGATTACTGCGCCGTCGCTTCAATACGATTAGATGCCTATGAAGGCAGTCCTCCAAAGTCTGTCTGCCGTCTTGCAGACGTCGGATTTCCTCGATGGGGATGTCCAGCTTCCGCAACAGCTTGATCTGCCGCAGGGTCTCCAGATCTTCTGAGGAATAATCACGGTAACCGTTTGCGACCCGGGTGGGCTTCAACAGGCCTTCATCCTCATAAAAGCGGATGTTCTTTTTTGTGATGCCGATGGCTTGCTCCACCTGATTGATCTTCATGGATCCTCCCGCATTTTTTTGGCAGGCATGTGTAACGCCATTTTCCGGAAACAACTTTGCTTTACAGTTTCAACCTACACCTTCCAGTGAGGGGAAGGTCAATAGTATTTCCTAAATTTTTCAATTTTATCTTAAACTCTTTGCGACAGAATTGCAATGTGATATAATTTATACAATACTGTTCCATCAATAGAGAACAATACAGAAAACCAGAAAGGAAAGTAAAAATGAGCGAAGAGAAGAAAATTCCTTACAAGATTTATCTGGAAGAACATGAGATGCCTACCAGTTGGTATAATGTGCGGGCAGATATGAAGAATAAACCTGCACCTATCTTAAATCCCGGCACCCTGAAGCCTGTTACGTTTGAGGAGCTGCGTGGAATTTTCTGTGACGAGCTGTGCAAACAGGAATTGGATGACACTACACCTTATTTTGAGATACCGGAAGAAATCAGAAGTTTTTATCGGATGTACCGCCCCTCTCCCCTGGTGCGGGCATACTGTCTAGAGCAGAAGTTACAGACTCCTGCGAAGATATATTATAAATTTGAGGGAAACAATACCAGCGGCAGTCACAAGCTGAATTCCGCTATCGCGCAAGCTTATTACGCGAAGAAGCAAGGTCTTAAGGGCGTTACCACGGAGACCGGTGCGGGACAGTGGGGAACGGCTCTCTCCATGGCTTGTGCGTACCTTGGTATAGACTGCCAGGTCTACATGGTGAAATGTTCCTACGAACAGAAGCCCTTCCGGAGAGAGGTCATGAGAACCTATGGTGCAAATGTGACTCCTTCTCCCTCTGAGACCACAGAGGTGGGGCGCAAGATTCTGGCCGAGTTCCCCGGCACTACGGGAAGCCTTGGCTGCGCTATTTCGGAGGCTGTGGAGGCGGCTGTCACTCAGGAGGGTTATCGTTACGTATTGGGAAGCGTGCTGTCCCAGGTGCTGCTGCACCAGTCCGTGATCGGCTTAGAGGCAAAGGCAGCCATGGATAAGTACGGTATCAAGCCGGATGTGATCATCGGCTGTGCAGGCGGTGGCTCCAACCTGGGCGGCTTGATTTCTCCGTTTATGGGCGAGAAGCTGAGAGGCGAGGCGGATTACCGTTTTATTGCAGTAGAGCCGGCATCCTGCCCCAGCCTGACAAGAGGAAAATATGTGTACGATTTCTGCGACACCGGAAAAGTGTGTCCGCTGGCCAAGATGTACACCCTGGGCAGCAGCTTCATACCGGCGCCCAACCATGCGGGCGGACTGCGTTATCACGGCATGAGCTCCGTACTCTCCCAGCTGTATCATGACGGCTACATGGAGGCGATGAGCGTGGAGCAGACGGCAGTATTCCAAGCTGCTGAGGAGTTTGCAAGGGTGGAAGGCATCCTGCCCGCACCGGAGAGCTCCCATGCCATCAAGGTTGCCATAGATGAAGCCATTAAGTGTAAGGAGACGGGAGAGGAGAAGACCATTCTCTTCGGTCTCACCGGAACGGGCTACTTTGATCTGGTGGCCTATGAGAAGTATAACAATGGAGAAATGACTGATTATATTCCCAGCGATGAGGATCTGAAAAAGGGATTCGCAGGAATTCCACAGTTCCCGGGAAATGAAATATAGTTCCGGTCAGATAAGGTTATAACGCCCCGCTGCCCAAGGCGGGGTGTTTGATTCATGACAATAGAAAGTTCGCGCAGCGTTCTTTCTATTGTTTGGTTCAAGAGGAAATAGAACAAAAATGGGTCAGAAAGAACGGACTTATATTGCAATTGATTTAAAATCCTTCTATGCATCCGTGGAGTGTATCGAGCGGAAGCTGGATCCCATGACTACCAACCTGGTAGTGGCTGACGCGAGCCGGACGGAGAAGACCATATGTCTTGCGGTCTCTCCGTCTCTCAAATCCTACGGAATATCAGGCCGCGCCAGGTTGTTTGAGGTGGTTCAGAGGGTGAAGGAGGTCAATGTCGAGCGGCTGCGCAATGCTCCGGGACGACAATTCAACGGCTCATCCTGCAGCTATCCGGAACTTCAAGATAATCCTGCGCTGTCCGTGGATTATATTGCTGCGCCTCCCCGGATGGCTTATTATATGCAGTACAGCACTCGCATTTATCAGATTTATCTGCGTTTTATTGCTCCTGAGGATATCCATGTCTATTCCATCGACGAAGTTTTTCTGGATGTGACAGATTATCTCCACACATATAACCTGACTGCGCATGAGCTGGCAATGAAAATAATCCGTGAGGTTCTTAAAGAAACCGGAATTACCGCAACCGCCGGAATCGGCACCAACCTATACTTGAGCAAGATCGCAATGGACATTGTGGCAAAGCACATGCCTGCGGATGAGGATGGTGTCCGCATCGCGGAGCTGGATGAGATGAAATACCGACAGCTTTTGTGGACGCATCAGCCGCTCACGGATTTCTGGCGGGTAGGTCAGGGGTACGCAAGGAAGCTGGAGGAGAACGGACTGTTTACCATGGGGGATGTGGCAAGGTGCTCCCTGGGAAAAGCGACAGATTTTTACAATGAGGATCTTTTGTATCGATTGTTTGGCATCAATGCAGAGCTTTTGATCGACCACGCATGGGGCTGGGAGCCTTGTACCATAGCTGATATAAAGGCATATAAACCGGAGAGCAATAGCATCAGCTCCGGACAGGTATTACAGTGTCCTTATAATTTTGACAAGGGGAAGCTGATCGTCCGGGAGATGACGGATCTGCTGGTTCTGGATTTGGTGGATAAGGGGCTTGTGACGGATCAGATGGTACTGACGGTGGGGTATGATATCGAGTGCCTGACTAATCCTGAAATCCGCAGAAAGTATCACGGGCCTGTCACAAGAGATCATTACGGCAGACAGGTTCCCAAAGCCGCACACGGCTCCATCAATTTAGAGGCGCCCACATCTTCGACACGTCGAATTACGGAAGCTGTGATGGAGCTGTACGACAGGATCGTTGACAGGAATCTGCTGGTGCGTAGGATGTATGTGGTGGCAAACCGCGTCATGGACGAGAGCAGTGTAAAGGCGGGTGCGGAGCCGGAGCAGCTGGAGCTTTTTACAGATTATGAGGCTCTGGAAAAGGAAAGAGAAGCGGAAGAGACTGCATTAAAAAGAGAAAAGAACATGCAGAAGGCTGTGCTGGAAATCAAGAAAAAATACGGAAAGAATGCAATTCTGAAAGGTATGAACCTGGAGGAGGGCGCCATGACCATAGAGCGAAACCGTCAGATTGGTGGGCATAAGGCGTGACTTTCAGATGGGTGGGTAAAATGGAAAAAGACATTCACGAGTACGATGATATCATAAATCTTCCCCATCATCAGTCCGTCACCCGGCCTCATATGTCCCTTCACGACCGGGCAGCGCAGTTTTCTCCTTTCGCGGCGCTGACGGGGTATGAAGCAGCGGTCAGTGAAACTGCCCGGTTGACGGAGGGAAAAATTGAGCTGAATGAAGACGCAAGGGCAGTTCTGGATGAAAAACTGCAATTTTTGCAGGAGAGCGCCGGGGGGCAGCAGGTGTCAGTCACATACTTTCAGCCGGACATCAGGAAGAAGGGCGGTGCTTATCTGTCCGTCTCAGGTATCATTAAAAAGATAAACACTTATGAGCGGGTCATTGTGCTGGAAGACGGAACTTCAATTTCCGTGGATGACATTCTGGATATTCAGAGTGATATTTTTAAATATGAGTAGGATACAGTAAGGAGAATTAGAATGAGGAATATTTTTCGCAACCTTAAAAAGTATTGGTATTTTGTGGTGCTGATACTTATCTTGCTTTTTGTTCAGGCATATTGTGATCTTTCTCTGCCTGACTATACTTCAAATCTGATTGATGTGGGGATTGCCAATTCGGGAATGGAGCATGCAGTTCCTGAATACCTGACATTAAGCGGCTTTTACGAGGTGGAGGTCTTCTTGACAGAGGAAGAAAAACAAGACTGGGAAGGGGCCTATACCTATGATGAGGAGAGCGGATATTTTACATTGAGTTCTTCAGAGGCTGAAGAATGGAATCGTCTTGATGAAAAATTTTCACAGGTGATCGCCATTGTATATACCATGACTTCCCAACAAGGTTCCGAACTGGAAGGCATGGATATGACCTCCATTAACTTTTCCAATATGGATATGTCCGCCCTTGACCCCACGCAAATGAGTCCGGAACAGCTGCAGCAGCTCCAGAAAGTACAGCAGATTTTGGCGGATATGGGTATCGATATGACAAGTGATACGCTGATGCTGGATATCCGGGATGTGTTTCAGGAAAATCTGGCATCGCTGGGAGATTCCATCATCCGTTCCATGGCAAAACAGTTTTCCAGGCAGCAGTATGAACTGTGCGGAATCGACATGGACAAATTACAGACGGATTATCTGTGGTCAACCGGAGCGAAGATGCTGGGGATGGCGCTTATTATGGCAATTACCGCCATATTGGTAGGATTCCTTGCATCCAGGACGGCAGCCGGGGTTGGACGCGATCTGCGGGCTAAAGTGTTCCGGAAGGTTATCGGTTTTTCCAATGCGGAGCTGGATCGGTTTTCTACCGCATCTTTGATTACCAGAAGCACCAATGATGTGCAGCAGATACAGATAGTGACTGTCATGCTTCTTCGGATGGTGCTCTATGCACCGATTCTGGCAATCGGCGGAATCATCAATGTCCGCCAGTATAATTCTGGGATGAGCTGGATCATTGTCCTGGCAATTGCAATGGTCTCATGTCTGATTGCCGTTCTTATGATTGTGGCCATGCCCAAATTTAAGGTGATGCAGGCATTAGTTGACAGGGTAAACCTTGTGGCCAGGGAAATCCTCACAGGTATTCCCGTCATCCGGGCATTTAGCAGGGAGAAAAGGGAAGAGGAACGCTTTGACGGTGCAAACAGCGAACTGACAAGGGTCATGCTTTTCACCAACAGAACCATGTCCATTATGATGCCGATGCTTATGCTGATGATGAATGGCATATCCGTACTGATCATATGGGTGGCATCACAAAGGATTGACAGTGGTGTGCTGGAAGTCGGAGCTATGACGGCGTTTATTACATATTCCATGCTGATCATCATGGGATTTTTGATGTTGACCATGGTATCCATCATGCTTCCCCGGGCAGGAATTGCTGCGAACCGTATCCAGGAGGTTCTTGACACAGAAACGACCATTCTTGATAAAGCTGATGCCAAATCGGCAGTATCTACCGATGCAACAATCTGCTTTGACCATGTCTGTTTTAAATATCCCGATGGCGGCGAGAATGTCCTCACCGATATCCACTTTACGGCAAAGCCGGGACAGACAACGGCGATTATCGGTAGAACCGGCTGCGGTAAATCAACGCTGGTAAAATTGATACCGAGATTCTTTGATGTGACGGAAGGTTCCATCACTGTAGGAGGAACGGATGTCAGGGATTATTCCATTGACACTTTGAGGGCACAGATTGGTTATGTTCCACAGAAGGCCATCCTGTTTTCCGGGGATATCAATTCCAATATAGCATATGGTGCGCCAAAGGCATCTGCAAAGGACATCGAAGAAGCGGCTGCCATTGCCCAGGCTACCGATTTTATTGAGGAAAAGGCGGATGGATATAACAGCGCCATTGCTCAGGGCGGAACCAATGTGTCCGGCGGTCAGAAACAGCGCTTGTCCATCGCCAGAGCCATTGCCAGACACCCCAAGATATATATTTTTGACGATAGCTTTTCCGCGCTGGATTTTAAGACGGATACGGCGCTCCGCAAGGCTCTTTCTGAGAAGACAAAGGATGCCACAGTTATTATTGTGGCACAGCGTGTCAGCACCATTTTGAATGCAGACCAGATCATCGTTTTAGAGGACGGAAAAATGATCGGCATAGGCACACACAGGGAGCTTGTGGAAAACTGCGAGGAATATAAGCAGATTGCGCAGTCCCAGCTGTCAGAAGAAGAGTTTCGTGCCAGTATCGCAGGAAAGGAGGAATGCTAAATGCCACCAATGGGAGGACGCGGCGGAAGATTCCAGACCGCTAAAGCAAAGGATTTTAAGGGAACCATAAAAAAGATTATCGCATATATGGGCGGCTATAAGATAGGAGTCATTGCCGTCATGATCTGTGCGGCGATGAGTACAGTGTTCCATATCGTGAGTCCTAAAATCTTAGGCAAAGCTACGACAGCTTTGTCTGAGGGATTGTTTGGCAAGATTACGGGCAGCGGGGGAATTGACTTTGACTATATCGGAAAGATCCTGCTGACGGTTATGAGCCTGTATCTGGTAAGTTTTGTATTCAGCACAGTTCAGGGTTATACAATGTCCACGATCACGCAAAAGTTGTGCTATAAATTGCGCAGAGAGCTCTCGGAAAAGATCAACCGTATGCCGTTAAAGTATTTTGAAAGCAAGACACACGGCGAAGTGCTTTCCCGTATCACAAATGATGTGGATACATTTGGAAATGGATTCAACCAGAGTGTGACACAGATGATCACATCCGTGACAACTATGATTGGCGTTGTGATCATGATGCTTTCCATCAGTCCGCTGATGACCCTGATTACACTTTTGATTTTGCCGGTGAGTGTGATCTTTATCAGCATTGTCATGAAAAAATCCCAGAAATATTTTAAGCAGCAGCAGGAATATCTGGGACATATCAACGGGCAGGTGGAAGAAAACTATTCCGGCCATCTGGTGGTCAAGGCGTTTGGAAAAGAGAACGATGTCATCAACGAGTTTGACGCCACTAATGCCACCCTCTTTGAGTCCGCATGGAAATCCCAGTTTTTGTCCGGACTTATGATGCCGGTCATGCAGTTTGTGGGAAACCTTGGTTATGTGGGCGTGGCCATCTCCGGCGCATTCCTTGCCATTAAGGGAACCATTGAGATTGGTGACATTCAGGCATTCATTACTTATGTAAGGAACTTCACGCAGCCCATGCAGCAGTTGGCTCAGGTGACCAACATGATGCAGTCCATGGTTGCAGCCGTGGAGCGTGTGTTTGAGCTTCTGGAAGAAGAGGAAGAAGACCAGACCACGGAGAATGCCGTCTCTGTGGATCGTGTAAAAGGTGCGGTGGACTTTAAGCATGTACGGTTTGGATACAATGAAGACCAGATTATTATCAAGGATTTCAATGCCCATGTGGATCAGGGTCAGCAGATTGCGATCGTCGGTCCTACCGGAGCCGGAAAGACTACTATGGTAAAGCTGCTGATGCGCTTCTATGATGTGAATGGCGGCGCCATTGAATTGGATGGACACAATCTGAAGGACTATAACCGAAATGAACTGCGAAACGCATTTGGCATGGTGCTTCAGGATACATGGCTGTTTAAGGGAAGCATTATGGAGAATATACGCTACGGCAGATTGGATGCCAAGGATGAAGAAGTGATCGCAGCGGCAAAGTCCGCCCACGCAGACCACTTTATCCGCACTCTTCCGGGAGGCTATGAATATGAGCTGAACGAGGATGCCACCAATGTGTCCGCCGGCCAGAGGCAGCTCCTCACCATTGCAAGGGCAATCCTGGCGGATAATCCGGTCATGATTCTGGATGAAGCTACATCCTCGGTAGATACCCGGACAGAACACAGAATCCAGAAGGCAATGGATAACCTGATGGCGGGCAGAACCAGCTTTGTCATTGCCCATAGACTCAGCACCATCCGCAATGCGGACTTGATCCTTGTCATGAAGGATGGAGATATCATCGAACAGGGAAATCATGACGCGCTGATGGAACAAAAGGGATTTTATGCGGAGCTGTATAATGCACAGTTTGCGTAACTTCAGAGCTGGGTGGATTTTCGAGCGGTTCTGAAGTTATGGCATCGGACGGGCAAGACGACATGAGCAATGACGGCTTTAGCTGGGACTAGCAAATGCTGTCGGTGATTGCGGAGCTATTGGCTTTCACATAAATGGGAGATATAGTATGAGATATGATTATGTGGTAATTGAGCGAGAATATGGTAGCGGCGGAACAGAAATCGGCAAGATACTCTCTGAAAAAACCAATATACCGTGTTACGGAAGTGAAATCTTGAATGGCGTTTCAGAAAAATTACAGATTCCGGTTTCCGATATACAGAAGTATGAGGAAAGTACTACAAACAGCTTTTTGTATTCCATTTATGCAATCGGCAAAATGAATGAGGGGGCAGAACATCTCTTGTCAAAGGAAAATCAGATCTTTATGGAAGAACAGAATCTGATTAAGTCATACGCCATGCACGGACCTGCCATCTTTGTGGGGCGATGTGCAGCGAGTGCTCTGGAATCCAAAAAGGTATTGAAAATATTTATACAGGCCGATGCAGAAAGCAGGAGACAGCGTGCCGTGAAGGAATATGGCATTCCGGAAAATATGGCCGATGGCACTATGGCAAAATATGACAAGAAAAGACGAAACTATTATCTTGTCAATACGGGAAAAAAGTGGAAAGACTGGAGCAACTATGACATAGTGCTGGACAGCGGGAAACTGGGGATTCCTGCCTGCGTACGTATTATACAGGCGACTATGGAGTGACGGGGTTGCTACAAGGCTGTGATGAGGATGGGGTTGAAGAGGTTGAGTATGAAAAAAAGATACATTTTAGCAGTTGTTGTTGCGTTTGTTATGGCATTGAGCCTCGCAGCCTGCAGCGAAAATGCTGGTGTAGACATGTCAAATGATGCTGATGAAACGCAAGTAGAAAATCAGGTAAATATTCAAGAAAGTGCTCAGGAAAATATTCAAGGAAATATTCAGGGGGAAAATATATCTGTATCCCAGCAGAACAACGAACCGACATCAAATGACAATGATTTAGAAAGTGATGTAGAAAAGGAAGGGCAAACAGAGATGAAAATGAACGTGCAGGTTGGAGATTACATTTTTACGGCAACACTGGAAAATAACGAGGCTGTGAAAGAGCTATTGGATATGATGAAAGAAGGGCCGGTCACCATCGAAATGGATGATTATTCAGGATTCGAAAAGGTGGGTTCATTAGGAAGAAGCCTCACCACCAGCAACAGTCAGACAACCACATTCGCCGGTGATATCGTGCTGTATAATGGGAATAATATCGTTATGTTTTATGGCAGCAACTCTTGGAGCTATACCAGAATTGGAAAGATTGATGATCTTTCTGATTGGGAAAAGGCACTGGGAAGCGGAAGTATTACTGCGGTTTTTACGGTTGGGAAATAGAATTTGTATTGAGGAAATTTTCTTAACGGTTTTATGGCCAATGTCATAAAATTTACATGCAATTTCTTAAGATAGATAAGGCTACAAAAAATGAACTTTGTCATTAAAAAAATTGGCAGGGTTCTATTTTTTTGAATGTATAACATTATTTCGACAAATTCAACTTTCGATAAATTATTATATTTTCTTTATGAAATCTTCAAATTTGCTTGTTATCCTTTTCCTAAAATCACAAGAAAGGAAATTGATAAAAATGGATATGATTTTAAAAACAACTAACCTATTAAAATCTTTTAAAGAACCTCATTATGGTTTTCTCAATGGGAGGGATGGAAAAATTTCGAAAAAGAGTAGAAAAATAATGATAGTACTGTTATTTGCTTTTGGTGTATGCTTTTCTCTGGCAGGATGCTCTTTAAAAGAAAAAATAGAGGAGTATTCTAGTGACAAAGAGAGATGTTATCTGAATATAGAAAACGTGACACAATTTTCCTAATTGCAAAGCGGCAATGATAGCTTTTCTGTCCTCATAGATTGTGCTATATTAAAAGAAACGAAGGGAAGCAACAACCAGGACAACAGCGAACATATCTACAAAATTCCAACAGTCAAAATTCAGACGTATTCCCTGAAAGAAATCAAAGAAAAACATCTTACCTTATTTATCCCTTATACCATCCTACGTCTGCGTCCGCGACTAAAAGCAGACCTGAAGCATCCACTGACTCAAAAGGAGTTGACAGAGTTAGTAGAGAAGATTATATTTGTATTGAAGGAAGAATTGTCCGATGGGTATTTAACGGAGCGGGAGTATCGCAACTATGTGAGACTGTTCCATTTTGCCGTTGACAGGGTGCTGGTGAGGCATCAGCAGATGCGAGAGGAGATACATCGTATGACAGAGCCTTTGATTAAGCTGCCCAGTGTGATTGAGGATGAGTTACGGGCTGAGATTGCTAACCAGAAGCTATTGCTTGATGATAAGAATTTGGAATTAAGGAGCAAAGATGTCGAAATAAAGAATAAAGATGCCGAAATCCAGCGTCTGAAGACACTGGTTGAGCAACTTTCTTATGATAATACGTAAAATTTTTAAGTCCTCTGCCAAGCGGCTATCAATTCCCATGTGCGACTATCCATAGAGGGCTTGATATATTGTCTGTTAAGGAACTGCTAGCGGTTTCTTTACTATTAGTTATTGTCAACACGGAATCAAGTGAGTGTATGATTAAAATGGATATATGTTATGATTTTATGTGACATGATTTTTGTGATATGATAACAATAAACTATTGAACAAAGGTGACAAGTGTGATATAATCCTTAATTGTAGAATCACATTCAGAGCAGAAAGAAAGAAAAACTTCTACAAAAGATAAAGCTGTTCTGAATGTGATTCTATTTTGTAAAAACAGATTATGCCCTATTCCAGCCAAACAGCGTCTTCTTAAAATTCAAGCTTGTACATGATTATCTCCCTTTGGCACTCTTCGCTATATAATAACCCAGCTTGCGCTGTATCGTTTTCGCTCATTTTATCATCAAACTAATATCCTATAAAATGCATGTCGAATATTCAGAAAGCACTCAGTTTCAGATATTCCATCCTGCATTTTGTCGCCACGGAGCAGGAGAGCTATGGCCAGAAGATGGCAGCAGGAGCAGCTGGATCGGGCGATTGGATCATCCGCTGACATTAAATAAGTTGACAGAGTTTTTAGAGAAGGCTATATTGGTATAGAAGGAAACATGACCGCGAGGACAGTCACCCTCTTATGAAGGTACAAATACTTATACATTAACATGGAGCAAACGTGATGAAATTGTTTAAAGGATTTGAAAAATCAAAAGTTATAGCCGCATTATTTATTGCCGTGGAAGCGTGTATCATACTTTTGGGAGTCCTTTTTTTAGTAACATCCCGTTTTTATCAGGCGCTTGGATGCCTTCTCTGGGGGATGGTTCTATGCTATCTATTCATCATCAATCCTTTTTCTCCTTTTCACCATCAGCCTTTTCTTACAGCGGATAAACACAGAGCGAAAAGAGAAAACATCATTACTGCTTCTGTGTGTACGCTGCTTATTATGGCTTGTATCATTCCTATGGGAGCAGCGCCGGCTTATAACGGAGAATTTCCGCAGCACAGGAATCAATATGAGCTGCTGGCTCGGTCCATGATGAACGGACATATCTATATTGAATATGATGACGTGGACCCCGTATTGGAGCAGATCAATCCGTATGATCCGGCACAGCGAATCGAAGCAAACGCGGTTTATCACTCCGACAATGCTTACTACAAGGGTCATTATTATATGTATTTTGGAGTGGTTCCTGTGATCTTGCTGTTTCTGCCGTATCTGCTTATCACAGGGCAGGATCTGACCACCTATCATGGCACCCAGATATTTGCTGCCTTTGCGATCATTGGTATTTTTTTGCTTTTTCGTCAGCTGGCAAAAAAATACTACCCAACCATGTCTTTTGTTATGTTGTTGTCCTTAAGTACAGCTTTCGCTACTATCTGTGTCTATTTCAGTGTTGGTACGCCGGCATTGTACTGTACTGCAACCACCTCCGCCGTCTGTATGGTCGTTTGGAGTTTTTATTTCTTTATTCGGGCAATCTATCTAACCCCTGCAGAAAAGCGATGGAAGAGAGTGAGTTTGGCCGCGCTAGGTTCACTGTTTGGTGCCCTTGCTTTTGGGTGCAGACCCACTGCTGCATTGGCTAATCTTATTCTCATACCGTTTTTTTTAGAATATTTGAGGACTGAACTAGCTTGCTCCAATTCCAGGAAAAAGATATTGCAGTTGGTTGGACGGATTTGCATCATTGCTCTGCCATATGTGATTGTGGGTGTGCTGCTCATGTTATACAATTTTTCTCGCTTTGAAAATCCATTTGAATTCGGCCAGGCGTATCAGCTCACATCTGCTGACCAAAGTCAATATGGCAACTTTTTTGAGAACTTCAGCACGGTTAGAACCGTAAACGGCTTGCTGTATAATTTCATTGGATTCACGCCCATTATTGGGGAATTTCCCTACGTATATTACAATAGTGCCTTTGTTAATTTTCCTATATTACTCATTGGATTTGCCTTTATTTCCGGGAATGTATGGAAAAAGGTGAAAGAATACAAAATGAGATTATTCTTGATGACGTTATTCATATTACCTGTTCTTATAACGGTCATACAGATTGCCTGGGCACCCGGGAATGGATCTGCTGAGCGTTATCGCATGGATATTTATTCCATACTGACTCTTTTTGCATTTCTTGTGATTGGTTTTCTAAATGAAGCCGTTTCTAAAGAAAAAAGAGGTGTATGGGGGGCGGTTATCTGTTTGCTATGTCTGGAAGTAATGTTGATTTGTCCCTTATTTCTCTTGTTTCCAGATGATTATAATTACACTCATTGGTACCCTGAGTCCCTGTCTGTCTGGCGACAAATTATTATGCTTCATTGAATTAATGTAGCAGTTCATCCATGCAGTTTTTGCGCGACTAAAAAGTGTGGATACTTTAAATGTTTCTTGCTAGCTTCAAACGTCATGGTATAAGCAAATAATCTTAAATGATATATGCGCCTGGATTAATGTAATATAACCCACTGATGAAATGTACTATCAAAAGAATCCATCCTACCAAAACCACTACGGAATTCCCTCTGTGTTCTGAAGGGTTCGCTGTGATCCCAATAAGCTTTGCGGTGCTGATTACCCATAGCAGCAGCATCCCTGACATCATTGGCCAGGCAAAATTTAAATGTGCCAGTTTGGCGCCGGTCTCCACAAAGAATGCAAATTCCAACGTGCCTGTTGCATAACCAATTAATGAAAGACGTCCTTCCACCGATTTGAAAAAGTACTTTAAGTTTGTCAACACCATCCAGAGGGGAAATGCCATAGCCAGTCGAATGGATCTTGGCACATTCGGAGAAAACAGATGCCACGCAGTCAAAAAAGGATATATTGCTACTTGAGAATCTTCGTTCGTACCACCCCAATAATAGAAAGCCAGATACTCAAACAGCAAGTATAACAACGATGGGATGCAAGCACAGGCAATCCTCCACATGAAACTCCAGACTTTTTTCCAGCTTCCATCTTTTCGAGCCAATGCAATCCCCAAATCTATCAGTAGATACACTACCCCTGCGGGAACCAGCATATACATGAAAGTAGGTTTTGTAAAGGTAGATAAAAACAGGAATATAGAGAACAAGACGTACAGCCAACGGGGCTTTTTAATATTACTAAAGTAAATGGCTTCCTGCCCTTTGTAATTCAGGATAAGCTCCACTGCGAGCATAAAGCATATAAGTCCGAAAGGCTTTACTGCCATATGGGTAGGGTTGCTAATCGGGTTTATGGAAAACTGACCGATATATTGATATTGATTAAACCAAGGTACATATAAAGCATTCACAATTCCAAGCACCCCAGCTGCCAGAGCAGCAGGAATACCGACATCCTTTCCGGCAAACTTTTCGCCGATGCGATCAAGCATGTAGAAAGTTAACAGGCAGGTAAGTCCGGCTAAAAAGCCATTGGTGAACGCTGCTGCTGCGTCCACTGGCATCAGGAAGAATTTGATGCATCCCTTAACGCAGAGATGCCAGAACAAATATGGTCTTTTCAGCCATGCATCCCAAAATCTGTCAAGATAAATGGCTTCGGCAATCCATGTGTGTTCCTTCGTATCAGTGATGCCGCCTATGTACAGCTGGTTCAACGTGTACTTGTATATGAGACCAAATATCATTACAGAAACAAAAGCAACCACAGCGTATTTTGTAAGGCTTTTCTTTTGGTTATTATCCTGCACCATCCCTGTTATCTCCCTGAGTCAGTTCTTTTTGATATACAGCACAATTTCGAGAAACATTATATCATACTCTTCTGTAATTGAACAAGTATCTAATAGTTTTTACGAAGGCTCACATAAAAGGTAAAATTTGAATTTTTATATAAGGGGTGTATAATAACATCATAAGGTATGGAAACGTCTTCTTAGGATGATGATAGTTGTGAATTACTAGGTAAACATATTAAGCCGGAGGTATTCCTATACCTTTTGATCCAGTATATCACAGGGCAAGCGAAAATTATTGTCACTCCATTGACAAGAATCATATAAGTGCCTAACCAATGAGGATTTTGATTTGCAGGATACATGACTGATAGAGAGATTAGCCGGCAGAAGGGGGATTAGGAATGGAACCACAGAAGAAAGTAAGTTCAGGTGCAAAAGCGAAAAAAATAGTGTGTCTGACGTTGGCTACCATTGCGGTCATGGTGGCATTTAGCATCGTGTATTGGGAAACCAAGACAATTCTAGGTTTGGATTTTTCTCTAAATTATCATAAAATAGAAGGTGTAGAAAACATTGTGTTTCAAAGCAACTGGGGAAAGCATTTATATCAGAGATGTTTCTGGGGCTTGAGGAAAGCAGGAGATACAATAGAATTCAGGGAACAGAATGAGCCTGAGCGAATACGGATGATTTCTGAGCTGAAAGGATATGTACAAACTGAAAATGGTATCAGGCAGGCGGTTGCATCTCCCGATGGAAAATATATTCTTTATTGCGAAATCGAGTATAACTATTATAGATCGGACGTCACGGATGATGAGTACTGCTATTATCGGGTATATGAAATAGAAACAGGGGATATTGTGACGATTTATGGGGGCTATCGACAGTGGTATAATTTGGATTGGCAGTGACAAAGGTTGCAGATAAGATGAAAAACCATTGTAAATGAAGGTTCACCATGGAACTGCCGGAAGGCGAACACGCGGAGCTGATTAACGGCGAGATGTTTATGATGGCATTGCCCACCCGAGGGCATCAGGACGCTGTCATCTGGCTGTCATCTCAGGTTTTCAATTACATACATGATAAGAAGGGAAAATGCAGAGTATACGCATCGGGCTTTGCTGTGTTTCCCCAAAAAGATAATATAAATTATGTGGAACCGGACGTAACGGTGGTCTGCGACAGGGATAAGTTGGACAAGAGGGGATGCAATGGAGCTCCCGAATGGGCCATTGAGGTTGTCTCGCCCTCCAGCGTCAAGATGGATTACGAGAAAAAAAGAAGCTCTATCAGGAGAGCGGTGTGGAGGAATACTGGATTGTCGATCTGGAGAAGGAACAGATAAAAGTGTACCGCTTTTCAGAGGATGACCGAGGGAGAGATTATTCTTTTGAGGACACAGTGAAAGTGGGGATTTATGACGATATGGAACTCGATCTTCGGATGCTGAAAGAGTATCTGGAAGGATAAAACATCTTGACAAACCATATGTCTATACAATAAAATTCCATTATACAAAACAGGGGTGAAAGCTCCTGTAGATTGAGAATGGCGAAGAAGGGGATTAGTACAGATTCAGAAGCATCCCAGAGAGAGGACATGGCATGTTGTCGTGAAAACGCAGCATGCGGCTGAGAGGTCCTTATGCGGAGAGTTTGGAACCTGCCCCGGAGTCCTGTGTGATCTGGCATATGCCGGGAAAGCACAGCGTAAGCCGGCGTTAACGGCATGAGAGTTGGGCGCAGAGGCGTCAAACAGGGTGGTACCGCCGGATTTCCGGTCCCTATGGGATTGGAAGTTCGGCTCTTTTATTTTTTATAGCCAGATGGCGGAAGGAGAGAAAAATGGCAGACAAGAAAATGGTGGAAGAAATCACATCCATGGATGTTGATTTCGCCCAATGGTACACGGATGTGGTGTTAAAGGCAGAACTCATCGACTATACCTCCGTAAAAGGATGTATGGTCATCAAACCTGCGGGCTATGCAATCTGGGAACTGATTCAGAAGCAGCTGGACGAGAGGTTTAAGGAGACAGGTGTGGAGAATGTATACCTGCCCATGTTCATTCCGGAATCCCTGCTTCAGAAAGAGAAGGATCATGTGGAAGGTTTTGCTCCTGAGGTTGCCTGGGTGACCCACGGCGGCCTTCAGCCCCTGCAGGAGCGGCTCTGTGTCCGCCCTACTTCCGAGACACTGTTCTGCGATTTTTATAAGAATGATATTCATTCATACAGGGATCTGCCAAGGGTGTACAATCAGTGGTGCTCGGTGGTGCGCTGGGAGAAAGAGACAAGACCTTTCCTGCGCTCCAGGGAATTCCTCTGGCAGGAGGGCCATACCGCTCACGCTACTGCAGAGGAGGCGGAAGAGCGCACGATCCAGATGCTGAACGTGTATGCGGATTTCTGTGAAGAGGTGCTGGCAATTCCGGTAATCAGAGGTCAGAAGACGGAGAAGGAAAAGTTTGCCGGTGCGGTTTCTACCTATACCATTGAGGCCTTGATGCACGATGGCAAGGCTCTGCAATCCGGTACCAGCCATAATTTTGGAGACGGCTTTGCAAAGGCTTTTGAGATTCAGTTTGCTGATAA
>JAFLRO010000149.1 GCA_022511425.1 Acetatifactor sp. | reverse complement strand
TGATCAAGGACATCCTGACAAAGAACGGCTACAATGTTGCAGGAGAGGCCGAGAATGGCATGAAGGCAGTGGAGAAATACAAAGAAGTCTCTCCCGATCTTGTGCTGATGGACATCACCATGCCTGAAATGGACGGCATTCAGGCTCTGAAGGAGATCAGAAAGACGGATGCCGGAGCAAAGGTCATCATGTGTTCTGCAATGGGTCAGCAGGCCATGGTTATCGAATCCATCCAGGCCGGAGCAAAGGACTTTATCGTGAAGCCCTTCCAGGCTGAGCGTGTTCTGGAGGCCGTGAAGAAGGTCGTAGGCTAATGGTGCTTTTGTTAGCAGGGAACGTAGATAGCTACGTTCAGCTGATCACCGTGCTGTTGGTGTTCGTGCTGGTACTGGGAATTACTGCGATCACTACAAAGTGGATTGCTAATTACCAAAAACAGCAGGGTGCAGGCGGAAATATACAGGTGGTAGAGACTGTCCGCATTTCGAGCAACAAGTATGTCCAGATTTTGCGGGTGGGTGAGACCTATATGGCAATCGCGGTGTGCAAGGATACTGTAACCCTGCTGGGTGAAGTGCCGGCAGATCAGCTGAACCTGAATGGACCCGCCCAGAGTTTCAGCTTTAAGGAACTCCTCGAAAAAGCTGTTGGCAAGCGGGCTAATACCGCAGAAGAACCAGAGGAAAGCCGGGAACATGATGAACATTGAGCTTAAAATTAAGCGTATAATAACGATAATATGCCTGCTGGTCACGGTGGGCATATTGTGTATTCAAGACTCACTTCCAGTATTTGCCTCCGATTTGAATACGGGAGATACCGAGTTATCAACTGTTCGGGATCCATCCGGAACAGCAGATACGCCGGAAGACCTGTTTAACAGCACACCGAATACAGGCAATATGTTTACCATTACCATGGATGGAGATAACGGTGATCTGAACGGAGCACTTCGAATACTGTTGACGCTGACGCTGATTGCTTTGGCTCCAACTCTGCTCATAATGATGACCTCCTTTACCAGGACCATCATTGTTCTGCACTTTACCAGAGCCGCGCTGAACACACAGACAGCGCCGCCAAATCAGGTTTTGATTGGCCTTGCTTTGATTTTGACCTTTTTTATTATGGAACCCACCATAGAACGGATCAATACAGAGGCTATTCAGCCCTTTGAAGCCGGTCAGATTGAGCAGGATGAAGCTTTCGAGCGGGGTATTCAGCCTCTGCGGGAATTTATGTATCCGCAAACGCAGCTGAAAGATGTGGATCTGTTTATGAATATTGCAGGTCTGACCTGGGATGGCTCCGATCTGGACGATATTCCTTTTTCCGTCCTGCTTCCGAGTTTTATGATCAGTGAGCTGCGGGTGGCATTTTGGATCGGGTTTATGATTTATATGCCATTTATTGTAATAGACATGGTAGTGGCCTCCACACTGATGAGTATGGGTATGATGATGCTGCCGCCCACTACCATATCAATGCCTTTCAAGATATTGCTGTTTGTGCTTGCAGACGGCTGGGCGCTGGTAATTGGTAATCTGGTGCAGACATTCTACTAACAGTGTCTGTGTGGATGTGAATTCTGTCTTACTGTGAAGAAAGGAGGTCTGGCATATGACGGTCGATGCGGTATCCGAGATGGTGAGAGAGGCGCTTTTTCTTATTATCAGAGTAGCACTGCCCATTCTGTTGGTGTCACTATGCGTAGGTTTGATCATCAGTATTTTTCAGACAGTTACTTCCATTCAGGAGCAGACCCTGACTTTTGTACCGAAGATTATCTGCGTATTTACAGCATTGGTAATATTTGGACCGTGGATGATGAATTCCATGGTGGAGTTCATGACGAGTCTCTGGTCTACTTTCAGCGTTTATGTGCACAGGTAGCGGAGACAGAGCGGGGCGTTTATGATAAATTACTCTTTTTCCATTTATGATTTGGAGTATTTTCTGCTGATATTGACCAGAGTATCTTGCTTTGTGTTCATAGCTCCTTTTTTCAGCATGCGGAATACACCGCGTAATGTGAGGATAGTACTGAGCTTTTTTACTTCCATCCTGCTCTATCAGACCCTGACACCTGCTCCCATTGTGGAGTACAGTACAGTACTTGAGTATGCTATCATCATCATCAAAGAGGCTGTGTCAGGGTTGCTTTTGGGCTTTGGGGCCACTGCCTGTTCTTCCATTGTAAACTTTGCAGGGTCTGTTGCGGACATGGAAATCGGCTTGTCAATGGTGAACCTTATGGATCCTGCCACCAGACAGAACTCCAGTATTACAGGCGTTCTCTATCAGTATGCACTGATGATGATGCTGGTGGCCACAGGAATGTATCGGTATCTTTTCGGTGCGCTTGCGGATAGTTTCACACTGATTCCTGTGAACGGAGCAGTTTTTAACGGGGAATCATTGGCTAACTCTGTAGTTAGATTTTTGACAGAGTATGTGATTATTGGTTTTCGGATCGTTCTGCCGGTGTTCTGTGTGATGATTCTTTTGAACGCTATTTTGGGTATTCTGGCAAAGGTTGCACCGCAGATGAACATGTTTGCGGTGGGTATGCAGCTGAAGGTCCTGGTGGGGCTGTCGGTGATTTTTTTTATAACCAGCATGTTACCGTCGGCAGCGGATTTGATCTTCACAGAAATGAGAGAGTTGATAGTAGCCTTCGTGGAGGGCATGCGATGATTCGTTATAACCTGCAGTTTTTTGCAAAAGAAGGCATGGGCGGAGAGAAGACCGAGCCAGCCACACAGAAAAAATTGAGTGATGCCCGCAAGGAAGGACAGGTCGCAAAGAGCCGGGAGATTGCTAATGGATTCAGTCTTTTGGTGCTGTTTCTGGTCTTAAAGTTCTGGGTGGGAAACATGGGAGCCCAGATGATGTCAGTATTTCCCGGCATCTACAACCGGATTCCCGAGACGGTTACCTTTTGGCAGGGAATGATGCCGCAGACTGACACAATCATTGTGTTCCGTCAGCTTTTGATACAGGTTCTCCTGATTGTGGCTCCTATATTGCTGATAGGTGCGGTTGTTGTTTTTATCTGCGACCTGGCGCAGGTGAAGTGGAAACCCACGACAAAACCTCTGAGACCGAAATTCAGTAAGCTGAATCCAATCAAAGGATTTAAGAAGTTTTTTTCCCCTAACTCATTGGTCGAACTGGTCAAATCCATAGCGAAGATTCTGTTGATTGGCTA
Source organism: Acetatifactor sp. (assembly GCA_022511425.1). Lineage (GTDB taxonomy): Bacteria > Bacillota > Clostridia > Lachnospirales > Lachnospiraceae > Acetatifactor. Next base: position 1,108 of record JAFLRO010000149.1, on the reverse strand, counting down.
TGTATGTTATGGCTATCTTAAGGATAAGTGGGGAATTCTGCTGAATCTGTATGATGTATCTTTGATGCAGGGATTACAGCTGGTTGCAAAGACGGTTACGGACCTGGGAATCCGTGTAGCTGCTGTCTATATGATCATAGCACTGGCTGATCTTATTTATCAGCAGTTCAAATTCAAAAACGACATGAAGATGACCAAGCAGGAAATCAAGGAAGAGTACAAGCAGCAGGAAGGTGATCCTCAGGTCAAAAATAAAATACGGCATAAAATGATGGAAGTCTCCAGACGCCGTATGATGCAGGCTCTGCCCCAGGCAGATGTGGTCATTACGAACCCCACCCATTATGCGGTGGCTATCAAGTACGATCCCCAGGTGGCAGATGCACCGCTGGTGATCGCCAAGGGAGAAGATTATCTGGCACAGAAGATCAAGGAAGTTGCCAGAGAGAATAAGATAGAGATTGTAGAAAATAAACCGTTGGCCAGAATGCTTTATGCCAATGTTGATGTTGGACAGGCTGTTCCGCCGGAGCTTTATCAGGCTGTGGCGGAGGTGCTGGCGTTTGTATATCATTTACAAGGAAAAATATAAAAGGATGTGAAGTTATTCAAAGCCTAATAAATAACCAGGTCAAGTGAAATCAAGTCACATCCTGAAGAATAAATTTAGCGAAATTTACAAGGAAAGGAGGTAAAGGCATATGAATTTTAATTTAGCAAGGCTCAAGAAGACGGATGCTATTGTGGCTATGTATGTTTTGATTGCTTTCATCATGTTCATCGTGCCCATGGGCGCGTGGATTTTGGATATATTCATGGCTTTCAACATCGCCGTCGCCTTTACCATCCTCTTTGCGTGCATGTTTACCAATGAAGTGCTGGATCTTTCCTATTTCCCTACGATCCTGCTGTTCACCACGATTTTCCGTATTGCAATGAACGTGTCCTCCACCAGACTGATCCTTACCACCGGAACGTCCGGTAACGTGGTGCGGACCTTTGGTCAGTTTGTGGGAGGCGGTGACCTGATAGTAGGAGCTATCATCTTTATCATTCTGATCATGATCCAGTTCCTTGTGATCAACAAAGGTTCCGAGCGTGTGGCTGA
>JAFLRO010000148.1:3223-4494 GCA_022511425.1 Acetatifactor sp. | reverse complement strand
TCGTATTTGCTCATAATAATACCCTGCATATGATAGTTACTAAAGTATATGCAGGACGTCAGCCTTTCACGCCTCCGGCTACCAACCCATTCTGAATAAATCGCTGCAACCCCATAAACACTACCATAATCGGTAAGGATGAGATAACCGCTGCTGCCGAGAACATCGTCCAGTGTGCAGCAAACTGGTCACTGATAAATGACTGTAATCCTAATGCCAGAGTCATTTTGCCCGGCGTCTGTAAAAATATGGAAGTAATTACATATTCACTGTACGTTGCTATAAATGAAAACAAAAACAGCACTGCCAGCTGAGGCATCGCTAACGGCATGACAATCTTATAAAAAACCTGAAACTGGTTTGCTCCGTCCACCAGCGCAGCCTCGTCAAGCTCTATGGGAATTCCGTCAATGTATGACTTTAAAAGCCATATATTGAATGCACTCCCTCCGGCAAGCACAAAAATAAGTGCTATACTGCTGTCAACAAGCCCAAAGTTGTATATCAAGATGTAATAACCGGCCACCGCCATGCTGTTAGGAAAAACCTGAAGCACCAAAAGCGACATTAATCCATATTTCCTGCCTGTAAAGCGAAGTCTTGCAAACGCGTATGCCGCGAGAGAAGTCAATGCTAACTGAATTATTGCAACAATCAGGCACAACTTTAATGAATTGAACACCCATTTGGTAAAATTTGTTTCCCGAAACAATTTAACATAATGTTCCGTGCTCAACTTATCCGGAAACAGGGACGACAAAAAGAAACTATCTCCCGCCGAAAATGATGACATGACAATCCACAAGGCCGGAAAGATTACTAAAACCATAGTGATCCATATGACCACACGGCTGATCCACAGGCTCCTTAAATCCGAAGGAGACATTTTTTCTTTATATTTCATTTTTAGTCCACCTCCTTAAATGATCCGGATAAATGCATGTTGACCAGTGTAAATGTACCAACAATAAGAAATATTAGTACGCTGAACGTTGCCGAAAGCTCATATCTGTTTGACCACGTCGTCATCTTATATGTAGTACTTGCAAGTATATCCGTATATCCTGCAAACTGGTTATCCACTCTTGCAGGACCACCTTGCGTAATCATATAGATATTTCCAAAATTATTAAAATTAGAAGCAAAAGTTGAGATTACTAACGGTACGGAAAGCCTTGTAACCATGGGCAGCGTGATACTTTTAAAACATTGAAACTTTGATGCACCGTCTATCCTTGCCGCCTCATAATAATCATTGGAAATCGCCTGCA
>JAFLRO010000148.1:0-3123 GCA_022511425.1 Acetatifactor sp. | reverse complement strand
CTGTATATTTTCGACTCTTTCATATGCGGATTATTCAACAAAATCGCCAGAATAAGTCCCGTAGCATACGAACCCGCTGTACTGAAAATCGCAAAGCATACCGTCCACCCAAGCACCGGAAAGAAAACATTTTTGATACTTCCCGAAAAAACTGTAAGATAATTCTCCAATCCCACAAAAGAAAAATCGCTTAAGTGATACATATTATAATTGGTAAACGAAATGACAACCGTATATACAATCGGCAGGCACGTCACAACAAAGATTGACACTAACGCCGGCAGTAGGTATGGATATGCTCCTGCATTATTCCTTTTTTTCATAATATCACTACTTTCCTGAATTCATTAATTCAACAGCTTCCATCAGTTGGTTTACTATATTTTCTGCAGTTTCCTGCGGCGTAAGCTCTCCCATCCACATGGAACGGATATTATTCGTATGTATCGACCAAAGCTGTCCCATTTCCGAAACGGTAGGCATCGGTTCACCATTATTGATTTGGGCTATAAATGCCTTTGAGTATTCATTACCCTGTATCTGCTCGTCTTGCTGATCAGATAATTTTGCCGGAATCCTGTCACCTGACTCATACATTCCCATAGCCCCGTTATCAATCAGATACATAATAAAGTCCCATGCCTTATCCTGACTGTCGCTCTTATTGCTTACAAAGCTTATCTGCGTTCCTACCGGTGTAACAAACGGCTGACCGTTAAATGTCGGCATCTCTACGATAGCAAACGGCGTCCCGGCGGACGTAAATCCATCAATATCCCACGGGCCACCAATGTAGTATGCAGTCTGCCCATTCTGGAAATTACTCCTCGCTATATCAGCCGTAACATCCGCCGAAAGCAATTGATATTCATTACACAAATCGTTAATAAATTCATATGCCTGTACGGCCCCGCCATTAGCTAAACCAATATTTTTCACATCATATGCTCCATTTTCGTATTTAAAAATGTATCCCCCACATGCTCTTACAAATCCAAGGTCATAATAAATACTTGTGGCATCAAACTGTACACCACCGCCTTCTGTGGCTTGTTCAACAAGTTCCTCCCATGTATCCGGCACTTCGGATATCATATCTGTATTGTAGAACAGCGCCGTTGTCTCAACGGAAAGCGGGGCAGCATACTTAATACCGTTTACGTAGCATGCCTGTATGGCGGCATCGGAAAAGTCTTCGTTATTGTAAAGTTCATCAGGAACTTCTGCTGCCAATCCTGCATTGATATAATCAGCAAGCTGGTCGTTCGGTATTCCCACCACCGCATCCGGTCCATCTGCGCTGTTGATTGCCTGAGCAAATTGCTGCACAGACGGCGACTGATGAATCACCTGAACCTCAAATCCGTTTGCCTCTCCCCACTCATCGGCATACTTCTGAATCGTTTCCGCTTCTACATCCATGTTAGTCCATATGGTGAGCTTATTGTCCGGACCTTTGGACGCTCCGCACCCTGAAAGAGTTGAGGCAACCAGCACACATACCATAGATACAACTGTTATTTTCTTTTTCATTGAGTGCCCTCCCTACATCATTTTTAGATTCAACAAAGCTCTGTTAGCATTTCCTTTAGAATCAAATAACGCCTGATTCGCCATTGAATTCCCTGCCTCTACCTTATCTTGCATATAATCACAACCGTTTTGGTTAGCCCACTTGCAATCGGGAATCGGAAGCCATGCAGGCTCCCAGTAAAAAACGCCAATACCCCTGTTATTGTTTACGCTTCTGACTGTGGCAAACAGATCTTTCAAAAACCTCTCTTGGCCCTCCATTGTTGCCGGATAACCGGTGGCTTTTTCTTGTTCCTCCAAAAAAACAATCCCTGTGCATCCCAGCGTATCTGTTGTGTATCCAATTGATGTTTCGGCAACGATTATATCCTTATCATATCTGCTGCTCACATCATTCATATTATCAAGAAGAAGCTGCAGACTGCCATTCCAATGTGGATAATATGACATTCCAATCACATCATAATCAATATCAAATGGCTGTATTTTATCAAACCACTGCCTGTATTGTTCATTATTCGTTCCAAAATCAAGATGGAGCACGATTTTTGCTTTAGGACATTGTTCTCTCGCACCTCTGACTCCCGCTTTTAAAAGCATGACCATTGTTTCTGTATTATCAATATGTCCGTCCGGCCAGAGCAATCCTTTCGTAATTTCGTTTCCAATCTGTATCATTTCCGGAATTAACCCTACATTTTTCAGAGCTTTCAGAGTATTGACTGTATGTAAATATACTGCCGTTTCAAGATTCTCACCTTCGAGATTCTCCCATGTTTTAGGTTTCATCTGCTTTGCAGGATCTGCCCAAAAATCACTGTAATGAAAATCCAACAGATATGACATTCCGTTGTCCACGGTACGTTTTGCAAGTTCAATTGTTGTATGCAGATCATTCATACCACCGCCATACGGCTTCCCATATTCATCATATGGATCCTGCCATATCCTGAGCCTAATCATATTCGTACCACATTTTTGCAGAATGTGAAACAAGTCTTTCTTTTGACCACTCATATAATATGATGCACCATGAGCCTCAAGTTCCTTAATCATAGATACATCCATTCCTTTGACAAACTGCATCTATTACTCCTTAATCAATGTAATATCATCAATTGTTCCCCATCCGCCGGGAGCGGTCGTAACGCTGACACCAATGGTGATCTCTCCGTCTGTTACATTAAGCCCCGAAAGTTCTGCCGTATACCAATTAACATATCCATTAAGCGAAGCGTCTGCCTTAACAGTATTTCCGCCTACAATCGCATAAAAGTAAACCGACGCATTTTCATCTCCGGCTGCCTCACCTTGTATATGCCCCGTCAGTTTGTAAGAACCTGTCTCCAATCCTGAAATTGTCTGTTCCGCAGTAAAATTAACATCATTGGATCCCGAATAGAAATGAAGAGACTGCACACCCGCATAGCAATCTGTATCGCGCGTGTAAATATCAAGTTCTTCCGTAACATTATCAATATTGGTAACATTCCAGCCTGTGAAATCAGCTTCCTCAAAGCTTCCGTTTACCACGTAATTACCGTTTTCATCTGCCTGAGCCTTTGCCCCTGAGTTTCCGCATCCTGTAAG
>JAFLRO010000147.1 GCA_022511425.1 Acetatifactor sp. | reverse complement strand
GACCTGCAAACATAATATACACCTTTTTATAATGGTTGTAAATATAGACTTTTTGATGAATTGTCTGATAATCAGATAACTCGCTATTATTACCATTAATTTTCTGACAGAAAACATTTCCTGTATGTACCCTTCAGCCCCTCATAATCAAATCGTGCACGCGCTTTAGAGAACAGCGCACCAAACTCATCCGCACGTTTTTCCATGTATGTGGCGACGGTCAGAGTGGGGACCTTGCCGTCCGCCTCCAATCCCGGCAAGCTAAGCTCAACTTCATGGACACCGGTTCTGTCAAGTAAGGTAAAGTAGCACCACCAGGCTATTGCTATCTCCATATTAACTGTGGTGGCAAAGTGCGGAGTCTTTCTGATATCTTCTTCCGTAAGCCGCAAATCCTCTTTTAAATGCTCAAACATTCCCTCCGCAGCACACAGCAGCCTTCTGAAAGTCGAAGTTTTTGATTCATTCCACTGCACTTCATAAGCCATTTTCTTCCAGTATTTATCATAGAAATAGCGAAAGGCGCTCTCTTTACCCACACCCACACATCTGTACAATACAATTTCATACATTTGATCCGGCACCGCTTCTGCACAGTATTCATAACACCATAGACGTTGTTTGGGAATATTTTTGTTAATCAGATCAAGCATCATCTCCTCCGCCTGCCTGTTCTCATCCGTCAGAATTAAATGGGCCAGATACTGTCTATGTCCGCATACATAACAGCCTTGCATCTCATTTTCATATTGTTTAAATTTTCTTGCGGCAATCCTTGCACCGTCTGCATCCCGATATAAAAGGCTCAGACTGATTGCATCATCATAGTATTTATAGGCTTTTCCGTATTTGAGTGCACTTGCCTCAAATTTCTCCATAAAACTGTCCATCTTGGCATCATCAATCTGATGATAGTTACTATATACTCCATAAATTTCGTCATAGATCCATGTATTCAGGTACGCCATTCTGGGATCCGTGCAGTTAGCAATCTCTCTGTCCATGTGAAGCGCACTTTCCTTATAATAGATTTCCGCGTATTTCACCATCTCATCATGCTTACTATGAAAACGGTTCATAACCAAAATTTCGGAGATTGTCCAAAAATATAAGAACCACTCTTCTTCCTGTTTGGAAAGACGCAGAATTTTTTTAAGCGGATTCATAAGCAGCTCATAGTTTTCCTTGGCAGTCTCGTAACCATCCTGCGTGAGCGCCTGTACTTTACGTATCAATTTCGCCAGTTCCTCTGATTTCAGCCCATCTGTTTCTATATCAAAATAAAATCTCGACATAACAATCTATCCTCTATGCTAGTTTTTCTCCGCCAAAAAGCAATTCCTGTATGTACCCTTCAACCCTTCATAATCAAATCTCGCCCGCGCCTTAGAAAAAAGTGCACCGAACTCGTCCGCCCGCTTTTCCATGTATTCAGCTACTGACAGTGTGGAAACCTTGCCTGCATCTTCTGCGCCTTTCCCGCTTTCCTCAACATCTGCCGTCTGTGCATCCTCCTTTGTTTTCGCGTCCGGTGTATTGAGCGCCGGCAGTTTAATCTCAACCTCATGGATACCGCTTCGGTCAAGTAACGTGAAGTAGCACCACCAATCAAGTGCGAGTTCTATATTGTCAACCGTGGCAAAATGATTTTCTTCCTTTATATTCTTCTCCGCCTCTCGAATGTCATCTTTCAGTTTACGGAAAACACCTGACAAGGCACACAACAGCCTTCTGAACGTATACGCATCCGATTCCCACTGGCTTTCATAAGGCAGTTTTTGCCAGTATTTTGTATAGAAATGGCGGAAGGCTTCTTCATTCCCACACTCAATACACACATGTAAAACATATCTGTACATGGCTATCGCCCCAGCGTCCAGACAATACTTATAACACCATAAATGTTGTTGGGGAATATTTTGATTGATAAAATTAAGCATCATCTCTTCCGCCTGCCTTATCTCATCTGCCAGCAGCAAATGGGATAAATAAGGCTTATGTCCGCATACATAGCAACTAAACATATCTTTCTCATAACGCCGGAAATGTCTTGCAGCAGCCTTGGACCCGTCCACATCCCTATATAAAACACTAAGTTTAATTACATCTGCATAATATTTATAAGTTTTACCGTATTTTAGTGCATTTCCCTCATATTTTTCCATAAAGACATCCATTTTTTCATCGTTAATCTGATGATAATGGTAATATGCCTTAAAAATATAACCGTAAATCCATGTATTTAAGTAAGCCATATTCTTGTTTGGATAATTGGGGATTTCCATGTCCATATACAGGGCGCTCTCCCTATAATACAGTTCTGCATACTTTACCACCTCATCAAATTTGTTATGTTCGCAGCTTAAATATAATATTTCGTATATCGTATCAAAGTACAGATACCATTCTTTATCCTGCTTGGACAGCCTAAGAATCTTTTTCATAGGCTTCATAAAAATCTCATAATTCTTGCTGGTCACTTCGTAGCCGTCACCTGCAATCGCCTGAACTTTGCTTACCAACTTAGTAAGTTCTTCTGTTTTTAATTCTGTTGCCTTAATATCTGAAAATACTCCCATAGTAACCTTTCCTTTTGCACTGACTCTATTGGTCAGCAAATAATGATACTATCTGCCGCCCTTCATAACATACTCCATCAGCCGCTGTAAGCTTTTGTTCATCAGCTCCATCTCTCTGCCTTCCAACGTATAATGTCCTGCGAGCAGCGCCTGCACATAGACAACCTGTATCATTGTAGAGATGAGTTCTTCATCCTGCACCTGCCCAAGACTTCTGATAAAGCTGTTGTTGCAGTTCAAGTACAGCTTATTTCCGCCCGCTCCTTCCTCCGCTTCTCCGAAATCAAACCCCTCAAAGAAACCCGAAAAGCTGCCTTCATCCATCGTCTCCTCAAACAGCACATCCTGTCCCGGCACGAACAGCGCTTGCAGGCTGTCCGGCGAAAAGCTTTTGAATGAAACACCGCAGTGAAAGTCCTTCAATCCATGCTCGGCACAGCGTCTGAAGAGCTCCATCTCCCTCTCAAATTCCTCGGGCGGATCCGCCAATATATTCTCATAGGAGCTGTCGTTAAAAATCTCCACACGAACATTCTTGTAATACTTCGGGAGTTTCTGTAAAATTCCGGCATCATAGATATAACCGCCGTTCACAAGCAGGCTGTCAGTGCCCTCGATCAACGGGCAGAGCCGTCTAAAATCGTCCAACTCCACACAGTAATTAACCGGAACCTTCTTGGAAGCGTTCACAATCTGGAATCCCGTCATAATGCCTCGATTGGTGGGAAAGGTCAGGAATGGGAAGAACAGTTTGAAAATCTGCTCATTCTCCACTGCCAGAGATTTAATCGCCACATTGTGGATGCGGGTGAGCACTTTCAGTTTGTCAACATCATACTGGGACAGAGATACAAAATAGTCAAAAATACACTTCTCTATCTGATTCTTCGCTTTCATGAGCTTATGATCCCTCGTAAATCCCTCTCTGGACGCATTGGGCGTCAGGTCGTCCATATTGACGATGCACTGTGTGAAGAACGCCCATTTCGGAATCAAATCCTTACCGTCGTCCGTGACATACATATTCTTGAGGAAAATCTTATGCTTCACGGACGTACTGGCGCTGGTCTGTCTCGCGGAGATATAGGCATATCCTCTGATGCCGTCCCCAATCAGCGGAATTACATCGAAGAATTCCTGTTCAAAAATCTGCTCACCGAAGCCCATGATCTCCTCAGCCACAGAAAAGGACTGCCGCCACGGGATGAAATTGCTGTTGACAACCTTTTTCTGCTCGTCACCGTCGAAAGAAACCGGTGTTCGAAGCAGAAAAGCATATTCAGACAGATCATTTATAATCTCCCGCTCTGTGAAAAAGTCATACTTCGTTCCGGAAAGCTTCAAAATAACCTGTGTTCCCGGCTCCATTTTCTTTTTCGGCTCCGTGATCACATAAGAACCGTCGCTTTTTCCCACCCATTGATAGACTTTATCTTCCGTGGCGGAACGGGTGAGAACCTTAATCTCATTGGTCACAAGGAAACAGGACAGCAAACCGATTCCGAACTGTCCGATATAAGTATTCCGCATTTCATTTCCGCGTTTCGAGGATTGCCCTATCACAGAGAGAAAGGAATGAATCTCATCCTTCGTCAGTCCTATGCCGTTGTCCTCAAAGACAAGCTGCGCACTGTTTCCTTTCTTCCTGTATGTAACCATAATCTTTCCGCCCTGATAGTCGGAGTCCGCCTTTTTTCTTGCATTAATCGCATCTACGGCATTCTGCAGAAGTTCCCGTAGAAAGACCCTGTCGCTGGAATACAGGTTGTCACTTAAGAGCCTGATAATTCCTTTTAAATCCACCTTAAAATTATAGTTTTCCATTTGTATAGTCATACTCCTTTCGTATTACAAGCCCGCGTACAGACATTATCCTGCGTGATCTGATCCTGTATTTACATTATATCAGAACTCCTC
>JAFLRO010000146.1 GCA_022511425.1 Acetatifactor sp. | reverse complement strand
TCTTTTGCAGCGTCAGAAATAAACAGATAGTTACTCATAGCCTCTCCTTTCGACATATTTTGTAAAAGAAAAGAGAACAGGAAAATATTCCCATTCTCTTTTGTATGGCTCATTATTATTGTTTTGCCTGGTTTTTTCTTTCCGGTTCCAGATTGGCAAACTTGGTATACTCAGGCAGCCATGCCAGTTCCACAGTGCCGATAGGACCGTTTCTCTGCTTAGCAATGATAATCTCAGAAATACCTTTCTTGTCGGTATCATGATTATAATAATCGTCTCGGTAAATAAACATTACCACATCGGCATCCTGCTCAATGGCACCGGATTCACGCAGGTCAGACAACATGGGTCTGTGATCCGGCCTCTGCTCCACCGCTCGTGACAGCTGTGACAGGGCAATCACCGGAACATTCAGCTCCCTGGCAATTGATTTCAGCGATCGCGAGATATCAGAAATCTCCTGCTGTCTGGAATCAGATCTGCCACTTCCCGTCATCAGCTGCAAATAATCAATGATAATCATTGACAGGTTGTGCTCCAGTTTATATTTTCGGCATTTGGAGCGCAGCTCCGCCACCGAAATGCCCGGCGTATCGTCAATGATAAGGTTTGACTTTGCAATCTCACCTGCACTCTCAACCAGCCGCTCCCATTCCTGATCGTTCAACTGACCGGTGCGCAGCTTTTGAGCATCCACACTGGACTCTAAAGAAAACATACGGTTTACTAATTGCTCCTTGCTCATCTCCAGGCTGAAAATCACAAGAGGTAAATCCTTTTTAAAAGCCACATATTGCGCAATATTCAGTGCAAAAGCAGTCTTACCCATAGAGGGTCTGGCTGCAATCAAAATCAGATCCGAAGGCTGCATTCCCGCAGTGCGATAATCCAGGTCAATAAACCCTGTGGGAACACCGGTGACGCTGCCCTTATTCCTGGCAGCCATCTCAATCTTGTCAAAAGCGTTCATTACCACCTGGCGAATGGGTACAAAATCGTCTGTGGTGCGCTTCTGTACCAGCTGGAATACTTTTTTCTCCGTGTCATCCAGTATGTACTCCAGTGATTCCTTCCCGGCGTAGCAGGTGTTAGCAATTTCCTCGTTCAAGCGGATCAGGCGGCGAAGAGTTGCTTTCTCAGCCACAATGTTGGCATAGTATTTAATATTCGCTGAAGTTGGCACCGCAGTGAGCAGTTCCCTGACAAATTCCAAGCTGCTGACCTCAGGGGGCACATCCTTTTCCCGCAAGCGGTTCTGGAGAGTTACCAAATCCACCGGACTGTCCTCGTCATTCAGTTCCACCATGGTCTCAAAGAGGATACCGTACTGTCTGTTATAAAAATCCTCCCCGTTTATCAATCCGGAAGCGACCACAATGGCCTCCCGATCCATGATCATGGAACCGATGACTGACTGCTCTGCTTCCACGCTGTGAGGCAATATTCTCTTTAATACATTTTCTTCCATAGCAGGCATGTCCGGCTACCTCTTTTACTCACCTGTTTTAGTCGCAACAGACAGCCTTTTTACGGGCTTGTCCTATACCGTATAACACGCGGTTCACTTACGGATGCTTTAAGCCTCGGTCACCTTCACAGTCAGCTTTCCCGTCACCTGCGGATGCAATTTCACGCTGACTTCGTAGGAGCCAAAGCTCTTTAAACTCTCCGGCAGCTGAATCTTCTTCTTATCTATCTCAATATTGTGCTGCTCCTTGTAAGCCGCAGCAATTTCCTTGCTTGATACAGATCCGAAGGCTTTTCCGCCTTCGCCTGCCTTAATCTTCACAGTCACCTGCTTTGATTCAATCTCAGCAGCCAGAGCCTTTGCTGCATCCAACTGTTCCTGGGCAATTTTGCTCTCGTTTGCCTTCTGGAGTTTCAAGTCATTCATGTTCTTGGGTGTGGCCTCCACACCAATCTTCTTTGGAATAATATAATTTCTGGCATATCCCTCGCTGGCCTCGATGATATCTCCTTTCTTGCCCAGCTTCTTCTCGTCCTGTAACAAAATAATCTTCATCTTATTAATTCCTTTCTATCCGATCTCTCCGCTTTCCAGCATAGAGTCAATGGTCCGCTTCAGCACGCCAATGGCCTCAATAATGCCCACTCCTTCCATCTGACACGCAGCTGTGCTCATATGTCCGCCACCGCCCATTCGTTCCATGACAACCTGCACGTTCACCTCGTCAATGGAACGGGCGCTGATATAAATCTTACCCTGATAGTCCGTTAATACAAAGCTGGCTTTAATGCCTCGAATATTCAGCAGTTCATTGGCAGCCTGGGCGCCGATTATGGTAGGGCTTGGAAGCTCATCTGCTGTACAGATAGAGATGGCAAAATACTGTTTGTATATCTCCGCCTGACTCACTGCATCCGCCCGAGCCTTATACTCCATTGCATCCTCGCGGAACAGCTTGCGCACTCTGGTCACATCCGCACCGTTTCGGCGCAGGAAGGCGGCAGCCTCGAAAGTACGCACACCTGTCTTGGTCATAAAGTTGTTAGTGTCTATCATAATGCCGGAGTACATGCAGTCCGCTTCCTCCGTGTGAATCTTGATATTGTCATAGGTGTACTGAAGGATCTCCGATACCATCTCACAGGCTGAAGATGCATAAGGCTCCACATAGGAAAGTGTGGCATTTTCGATGGTCTCGGTTCCTTGCCTGTGATGGTCCAGCACCACCACTGATTTACAGAACCGCAGCAGATCCGGGCATTCTGTAATTGAGGGTTTGTTTACATCCACCACCACCAACACACAGTTGCTGTTTGCCGCTTCAATGGCCGTCTGATTATTGATAATCATATCTTCTTCGTACTCAGGATTGTTTCGGAAGAGATCTACCATGGGTGCAATGGCAGGCGTCACATCATTCAGCACAATATGAGCTTTACGCCTCAGAGTCTGGGCAATGCGATAGATACCCACAGCTGCGCCAAAGCTGTCCACATCAGGCATACGGTGCCCCATTACAAGCACCATATCCCTGCTTGTAATGATTTCCCGAAGGGCATGTGCCTTTACACGGGCCTTTACACGAGTGTTTTTCTCCACCTGCTGGCTCTTTCCGCCATAGTAGGTAACGCTCTCGGGTGTCTTGATCACTGCCTGATCACCGCCTCTGCCCAGAGCAAGGTCAATGGCATTTCGGGCAAATTCGTAGTTCTGGGCGTAGGTGAGCCCATCCAGCCCCACACCAATACTGATAGTCACGGCCATCTCGTTCCCGATACTGACTGTCTTTACATCTTCCAGCAGATCAAACCGGGATTCCTGCAGCTGTGCCATGGCCTTTTTCCGCAAAATCACCAGATACTTGTCCTTCTCCAGCTTTTTGCAGATTCCGTCAAAGCTGGAAATGTATTTATTGACCTTTCGGTCTATCAGCGCGATCAGCAGGGAGCGCCGAACCTCTTCCACACTCTCCAGCGCCTCCTCGTAATTGTCCAGATAAATCATGCCCACAGCAAGACTCTGGTCATCCACCTCTTGTAAAGCGATATGCAGCGCCGTCTCATCGTAGAGATACATTGCAATCAGATAGCCGTTGTAATCCTTGGCATCTATGATGTCGCTATTCTCAGCCATATCTCGCAGGGAAATCTTGCGGAACTTGGCTATATATTCGTTGCCCTCATACTCAAGTTCATACTGAGCCTCGTCCACGCCACTGTCGTCGGGCAGTCTGTCACGGGTTATAGCAGGAAACAGGGAGGTGATGGATTTACTGTACCCCTTGGGCTGATGTACCAAGCCCTCAAAAGCAATATTCGTCCATATCACCTTGCCGCCGTCATCGAGCAGCGCATAGGGCAAGTCCATCTCACGCAGAAGTTTTCTCTGAATCTGACCATACTCCGTGGCGAAGCTGACGAGCTCGTTCATCAGAATGGGCTTGTTGTAAAAATACAGGGACAAGGTAATTGTGAGATAGAATATGGTAAATCCCGACAGGAGCGCTCCTGCCCGAAGATCGATCATAAACATGGCTGCATCGATTACCACAAGCAATATTCCCAGATAAATACAAAATTGTATGTAGGTCTTAATACGACCCTTTAGCTTGATTCTCTTCTTCATGTAGTAGTCCTCTTTGTAACACAATACGTGCCAGGCCCCAAAAAGCAAACCTTTAGATACAGTATACCACACTATCATTCAATATGCCACACGATAATTTGTCGAAAATTAACAGCCTTTGCAAAAAGCCGTTCATGGTATTCCATGAACGGCTGCGTTTTTTTGCATATGAATCTTAGTCCTGTACGTAAGGCATCAGTGCAATGTGACGCGCTCTCTTGATAGCTGCAGTCAGCGCTCTCTGATGCTTTGCACAGTTGCCGGTGATACGACGGGGAAGGATCTTGCCTCTCTCGGAAACGTATCTCTTCAGCTTGTTGGTGTCTTTGTAATCAATCACATTATCCTTGCCGCAGAACACACAAACCTTTTTCCTTCTGCGAACTCCGCCCTTCTTTCTAACCGGAGCATCGGGTTTCTCTGCTTTATTGTAAGCCATTTTA
>JAFLRO010000145.1 GCA_022511425.1 Acetatifactor sp. | reverse complement strand
GATGATCAACTATGCGTCCACTTTTGTAAATATTATTTTTGATTCTGCGATTTCCGGCTTCGGTAATCTGGTAGCTACAGAGACACAGGATAAGCAGTATCGCCTGTTTAAGGTGTACAGATTCTTTGCCTGTTGGATCTACGGCTTCGCGGCCGTTGGATTCTGGTTGCTCTTAACGCCCTTTATTACGGGACTGTATCTGGATAAGAGCTGGGAATTGGGAGCGGTTATTCTGACATTGATTCTGGTAGATTTCTACTTGAAGGGCAGCAGGATTGTTCTGTTTAACTTCAAGACAGCTGCGGGCATCTTTGAACAGGATAAGTACCTGGCATTTATACAGGGAATTGTCAATCTGATAATTTCCATAATCGGAGTCAAATGGATTGGTCTGGCGGGCGTATATGTGGGAACGGTGGTTTCCGGTATTATAGCCAATCTGGTCCGTCCCGTAATTATTTACAGAGATTGTTTTTCCAGAAGTGTACGTGATTATTTTACAGATTCCTTGAAATATCTCGGTGCGGTGCTGGGGATTGCCGTATTATTGGTTCCCATTAAAAACGCTGTGCTTGCACAGGTGAACATTTTAACATTTGTTTTGATGGCACTAATCGTCACGGCAGTCTATAATTTGATTTTCCTGCTGCTTTTCAGAAAGACGGCGGAATTTGATTATTTGTGGAAATTGATTTCAGGAAAACTGCTGTTTCTGAGAAGGTTTAACCGGAAGTAAGTTGAGAAAATAGCAATGTGTAGTGGTAAATAAGTGTTGAGTGAAAGGTATTAGGAAACGATATGATTATTATCAGGGCTATGGGAGGCTTGGGAAATCAACTCCAACAATATGCGCTGTATAAGAAATTGGAGAGCATCGGCATAGATGTCCGGATGGATATCTCGTGGTTCAGAAACACCGACACACAGGCCAGGATGCTGAAACCAAGAGATTTGGAACTGGACCATTTGGAAGGTATATCCTACCGGTTTGCCGAACCGGAAGAGATAAGAGGTGTACTCGGAAGACTGTGGGATGAGAAGGAAACTTTTGTTTCCAAAGTGCGAAGAAAACTGTTGCCCGCTTCCGCCCCATGCTTTTTGGAAAGCGATATGTACCATGAGGAGATATTTGGGTTAGACAATAAGTATCTGGTAGGATATTGGGCGTGTGAAAAGTATTATGCGGATATTTTAGGGAAATTGCGCAGCGAAATATGTTTTCCGCTAAGTGATAATACAGAACTTAACAATAAGAACAAGGCTGTGATGGACAGAATGGAGCAGACGCAGTCCGTCAGCGTTCACGTTCGCAGGGGAGATTATCTGGAGGGTGCGAATGCCGCACTCTACGGCAATATCTGCACAGAAGACTATTATGATGCGGCGATTGCCCATATGAAAGATAAGTTTCCTTCCGCAAAATTTTTCTTTTTCTCCGATGATATTCCTTATGTGAGGGAACATTACCGATCCGAAGATTATGAGATGATAGATTGGAATCACGGCAGTAACAGCTTCTATGATATGATGTTAATGAGCCGGTGCAGGCATAATATTTGTGCCAACAGTACATTCAGCTTCTGGGGAGCGAGACTTAATCCGCATACAGATAAGGTTATGATTCGTCCGTCGATTCACAGGAATAATCAGATCCGCCCTCCGGAGCGTATGAAAGAGTTATGGCAGGGGTGGACATTGGTTACACCGCAGGGAGAAATATGTTTGTATTCTGACGGGGATGTATTGGAGTGTAATTCTGCAGGTTAAGGAAAGGTTTGGAAATAATGAAAGTGTCCGGTGATTGTAAGGTGAGTTTTTCTACAGCTGAGATGTTATACTATGTATATTTCTCAATCCTTTTGGCGCTGAAAGGGTTGGGATTCTATGACGGACAGCCTGTTTTCAGGGCCCTCCTTGTTGTGGCCGTTTTGTTCTGGGCAGGGAAGATGTGCCTGACTGCCTATACATGGCGGGAGTTTTTCATTGTGGGGCTGCTGTTAGTGTTAGGCGGCGTCAGCTATCTGGTTTCCGGAGAAAAGGGAGCGCTGCTCTATATCTTTATGATAACGGGACTGAAAAACATATCTCTGAAAAGGGTGTTCACCGTAGGCTGCTGTGTATGGTCGCTGTGTTTTGTGGGGCTGATTTGGCTGAATGCTCTGCATTTAACGGAAGGCCCCTTCGTGGTACACGAAAAACTGGGTATGGGCATGATAATCAGATGGGGACTTGGCTATAGTCACCCTAATGTTTTGCATATTTCCTATCTGGTTTTTATTATGTTTCTGGTCTATTTGGCTGGCGATAAATTCAGTTGGAAATGGGCAGTCATATGCATGCTGGGAAATCTGCTGATTTTCTGTTATTCCGTCAGCAACACAGGAGTGCTCGCGGTGACATTGTACCTGCTGCTGAGTCTGTACCGGAGATATAGGGGAGAGCTGCAGGCGGTGGATAAGTTCTTGATTAAGCTGACGTTGCCTGTCTGTGTACTGTTTTCTTTGTTGGCACCGATTTTGTTGACAGGAAAGGCGTATGAGGTCGTTAATGACATTACCAACACGAGATTGCGTTTGGCAGAGCACTTTCTCCGGCTTCAACCGCCTACGTTGTTCGGTGTCAGGCTTTCGGAAATTATTACCGCACAGCTCACCATGGACAATTCCTATGTATTTGCTTTTGTAACCTATGGCATCGTATTGTTTACGGTAATAATATGTGCGTATTTGCTCATAATTCATAAATACTGCAAAGAGCAGAAGGGGGCGGAGCTGTGTGTAATGATAAGCTGTTTCGCCGCAGGAATTACGGAGCCTTTTATGTTCAATACCTCCTTCAAAAACCTGTCACTGCTGTTTATGAAGGATATTCTATTTCAGGAAGATAAAGAGGCGAGGCTGTATTTGCTTTCCGGTATTAACAGACAACATGAATTTTCTTTCGGGAGAATAGTCAATGCGGGCCGGCATATGGCGGCGGTGATATGTGATAAAAGACGGCTGCTGATCATTGCATCACTTACAGGCTGCCTGGTGGGAGCATTATCATATCAGATCGTGAAGCAGGAACCCCAAAGAATTCTGGTTCCTGAGAATGCCTGCGATCAGTGGGTGCTTAAGGTAAACGAAGATAGCTTATCTTCCTATTATCTGGCATCGGAAAAAGAGGTCCCTCAATCTACGGATGTAGTTGTGGGATATGTAAACAGTGAGACTCGGATGATTGCTTATTCGGGAGGTATTGTTTGGATGGAGCATGTGCGAGGGCTTATTTGCAGCGGCATCACCTTGGGAGCGCTGTTTGCTGCGGCAGTATGCCTGCTGTATTATGGCAGAAATGATGACAGGAAAAAGGGGCATGGAGATATATGAGCCGTATTTTGATTGTAAATAAATTTTTGTATCCCAATGGCGGGTCTGAAACCTATATTTTTAAGCTGGGGGAACAGCTGCAAAAAGAGGCTCACGAGGTTCAGTATTTCGGCATGTGGGATGAAAGAAATATCGTGGGAAATACGGCGGCAAGCTATACCGGCAATATGGATTTTCATACCGGTAAATTGTCCAAGCTTCTGTATCCCTTTAAAATTATATATTCAGTGGAGGCACGGCGGGCGATTCGCAGAGTACTTGACGATTTTATGCCGGATGTAGTGCATTTAAACAACTTTAATTTTCAGATAACTCCTTCCGTAATTTATGAAATAAGAAAGTATCAGAAGCAGACGGGGCACAAAGTAAAAATTGTATTTACGGCCCATGACTATCAACTGATTTGTCCCAATCATATGCTGCGCTGTCCCAAGTCAGGCAGCAACTGCGTTAAATGCATCGATGGAGCGTATACGAACTGTATCAAAGGACGCTGCATCCACGGCTCCACAGTTAAGAGTATTTTAGGGGCGGTGGAAGGCTCTTTTTATAGAATCTTCAAGGCCTACCGATATATTGATACGGTGATTTGTCCCAGCGCATTTATTAGGGATAAGCTGGAGCACAATCCTCAGCTGCGGGGCAAAACAATCCTGCTTCCTAATTTTCTCACGGTAGATCAGGACAAGCAGAATAATAGGAATAAGGCGCAGGCGGAATATGCAGTGTATTTCGGAAGATATTCCGAGGAAAAGGGGATTGGGACTCTATTAAAGGCTTGTAAGGCGCTGCCCCATATTCCTTTCATTTTTGCGGGAAAGGGACCTCTGGAGG
Source organism: Acetatifactor sp. (assembly GCA_022511425.1). Classification (GTDB taxonomy): domain Bacteria; phylum Bacillota; class Clostridia; order Lachnospirales; family Lachnospiraceae; genus Acetatifactor. The sequence goes on along the minus strand of JAFLRO010000145.1, from coordinate 340 downwards.
AGGAAGTAAACCGGGTTGACAATATTGATAATAAAGGCTTTCTGGAGGGAGATGCTCTAATAGAACTGATTGCGGGCGCTAAATTCAGCATATATCCTTCCGAATGGTATGAGAACTGTCCGTTCTCCGTGATGGAGTCCATCCAGTACGGCACCCCGGTACTGGGCGCCGATATCGGGGGAATACCGGAGCTGATTGAGGACGGTGTGACGGGAGAGTTGTTTGAAAGCGGTAATGAGAGGCAGCTTACCGATAAAATAGATAAGCTCTGGAAGGATGCGGAAACGGCAGAGAGATATGCGGAGGGCTGCAGGAATAAGAAATTTATTACTTTAGAGGA
>JAFLRO010000144.1 GCA_022511425.1 Acetatifactor sp. | reverse complement strand
CTGATACTTTCCAGTATGTTTTAACTTCGTCTATTTTCAATACATCACCCCATGGAGCAGTATATAATTCCCCGACTTTATATTTCCCGATTTCTTTATATACTCTCGTGGTATAACAATACCCTAGTTTATCTAAATAATTTTGAATTGAGTCATATTCATGTTCAGGGAATGATATTTCTTTAAACATACAGGAAGCTCCTAACAATGTAAAAGGCACAAATAAAATGCTTCTCAGCTGTTTTCAGATTCGAATTTCCTCATAAACTCCACCAACTTCTCCACACCTTCAACAGGCATAGCATTGTAGATGCTGGCACGCATGCCACCTACGGATCTGTGACCCTTCAAGTTCTCAAAGCCGGCCTCCTTGGCCTCCTTCACGAACTTCGCGTCCAACTCCTCACTGCCGGTGACAAAGGGAACATTCATCAGGGAACGATCCTCCTTGCGCACTGTTCCCTTGAACAGTTTGCTCTCGTCCAGGAAATCATAGAGAATCTTTGCCTTCTTCTCATTGTGCTCCTTCATAGCCTGAAGGCCGCCCATCTTCTTGATCCACTTGAACACCTTACCGCAGATATAGATACCGTAAGCAGGCGGGGTGTTGTACAGGGACTCATTGTCTGCATGAATCTTGTAGCGCAGCATGGTAGGGGTGCCAGGAAGCACATCCTCAGTAATCAAATCCTCACGGATAATCACGATGACCACGCCTGCGGGACCAACATTCTTCTGGACTCCGCCGTAGATCACACCATACTTTGTCACATCAACAGGTTCTGACAAAAAACAGCTGGAGACATCCGACACAAGAGTATGCCCTTTTGTGTTGGGCAGATTCCAGAATTTGGTGCCGTAGATTGTATTGTTCTCACAGATGTAAACATAATCTGCATCCTCGGGGATATCCAGATCGGAGCAGTCCGGTATGTAAGAGAAAGTCTTGTCTGCAGAGGAAGCTACCTCAACTGCCTCACCGTAGATCTTTGCCTCCTGGTAAGCTTTTTTTGCCCACTGGCCGGTGACTATATAAGCAGCTTTCTTATTTTTCATCAGATTCATAGGAATCATTGCAAACTGCTGACTTGCACCGCCCTGTAAAAACAGAACCTTGTAGTTGTCGGGGATATTCATCAGCTCCCGAAGATCCGCCTCCGCTTCCTTAATAATGGTATCGTATGCTTTTGACCGATGGCTCATCTCCATGACGGACATACCTGTTCCCTTATAGTCCAGCATTTCGTCGGCAGCCTCTCTCAGAACTTCTTCAGGCAGAACCGCAGGACCTGCTGAAAAATTATATACTCTTGACATGATTTTCCTCCTCAAATTATGTATCTATGCCTAAAACACTTTCAAGGCATAGGTATAGAATAATCGTTCCCTTTGCTTTAGTCAACTACATTGTTAAATTATTTACAATTTGTTCGCATATCACGTACATTTGTCTTTATTTGTCCGCTCACGAGCATAAATCGGTCTTAATTTGTCCACTTACAAACATAATAGATTTAAAAATCAATAAAATAAAATGACCGGAGTTCCTATCTCCAACATATCATACAGCTGGGCCATAATATCTGTAAGAGTGTTGACACATCCGTGGGATCCGTTTGTCTTATAGATCTCACCGCCAAATTTTGAACGCCAGCTCCCAGTCCACATAGTATGTTCCTCCGTGAAAGGGATGTCGTAAAAGCAGTCCAGCTCGTCAATATTGATCTCATATTGCCCTTTTGTTATGGCATTCTTAACCAGCTCGAACGCCTTATCCATGTCGCTCCTGTTTGTCAGGCCGTCATAATAATCCCATCCGGAATTGGTAGAAATCACAATGACCGGGACTTCCACATTTGCCATGAGCTCCGCATTTACTTCCTCCACGGTCTTACCGGTGCAGTAAATACCGTTAATCCAGGTATAGATCATCTCCGTCAAATACTTCTGCAATGGGTGCCCCTGCAGGAACCATGGGGAACACCTTGTCGTCCTCGGGAATCACACACTCTATGAGAACAGGTGCTTTCATGGCAATGGCTTTCTCCAGTGCAGGAGCCATCTCCTCTTTCTTCGTCACCCGGATAGCCGCACATCCAAGGCCTTCCGCCACCTTACAGAAGTCCACCTTGTCATTCAATACAGTCTGAGAATAACGCTTTCCATAAAAAAGAGTCTGCCACTGTCTCACCATCCCCAGCACATGGTTGTTTATCACCACTTGGATAATAGGAATGTTATAACGGCTTGCAGTAGCCAGTTCATTCATATTCATGCGGAAACATCCGTCGCCAGCAATGTTAATGCAAAGCTTATCAGGCTGACCCACCTGGGCGCCGATACATGCTCCAAGACCATAACCCATGGTCCCAAGGCCACCGGATGACAAGAAGGTGCGGGGCTTTGTGTAGTGATAATACTGTGCCGCCCACATCTGATGCTGTCCCACATCTGTAGTAATCAGGGCATCTCCCTTTGTCACCTTATCGATGGTCTCCATCACATAAGGACAGGAAAGCTGGCTATCATCGTACTTTAAAGGATATTTTGCCTTCAGTTCCCTTATGGTATTCATCCATTCGGTATTTTGCTTTTTCTCAATCAGCTTATTCAACTCCGTGAGCACCAGTTTCAAATCTCCCGTCAGACTTGCATCCACACGGATATTCTTGTTGATCTCAGCAGCGTCAATGTCGATATGCACAATCTTAGCATTTTCGGCAAACTTCTTCGGATTGCCGATGACACGGTCAGAAAATCTTGCGCCCAGGGCAATCAAAAGGTCGCACTGGCTCACTCCAAGATTGGAAGTCTTAGTGCCGTGCATGCCGATCATACCGGTATAGCGGGGGCTGTTTCCGTCGAAAGCGCCCTTTCCCATCAAGGTATCGCAGACCGGTGCATCAATCAGTTCCGCAAACTCTGCCACTTCTGCAGAGGCTTCAGAAATGATGGCGCCGCCGCCTAGATAAATAAAGGGCTTTTCTGCAGCTTTGATATATTCCGCCACCTGCTCCATCTCCTCTTTAGTATAGGAGACTTTCCGCTCTTTTGTCTTAGGCTGCATAGGCGTGTACTCACACATTGCTGCAGTCACGTCTTTTGTTATATCAACCAGCACAGGGCCGGGACGGCCGCTTACGGCAATATCAAAGGCCTTTCTAAGAGTAGGTGCGAGCTCAGTCACATTCTTTACAATATAGCTATGCTTTGTGATTGGTATGGTGACACCGGCAATATCCACCTCCTGAAAGCTGTCCTTTCCAAGCATTGGTAGGTTCACGTTAGCGGTAATTGCTACCATGGGAACAGAGTCCATATAAGCCGTAGCAATGCCCGTCACCAGATTGGTTGCACCGGGACCGCTTGTAGCCATGCACACGCCCACCTTACCTGTGGCTCTTGCATAGCCGTCCGCTGCGTGGGCAGCGCCCTGCTCGTGGGATGTCAATATATGCCTAATCTCTTCGCTGTGCTGATACAGGGCATCATATATATTCAGTATGGAGCCGCCGGGATAACCGAATACGGTGTCCACCCCCTGCTCCTTTAAACACTCTACGACAATTTCAGAACCGTTCAACTGCATTGTTTTTCCTCCATCTGCATTTCTATAAAATAAATTCCATCATATCCAGAATATCTTCCATATCATCATCTGATAAGGAATACTGCTCCTGTATGGGCTCCAAGGCTGTATAAAGGCGGTCAGGATCCTCGTTGCTTATATCCACCAGACCGTCAAAATCCGTAATTCCACACTCCTCCTTTAATGTCTTCGCAATGGCAGCTTTCGCCGCCTCATACATGGAATCACGGTCTCTGTCATTTAGTATCTCATCCAGATAAGTAAGCAGATTTTCGGAAACAAACTTCATATTTTCGTCTATTTCCTCCTGCGCAGCCGTATCCTCATCTAAATTAAATAAAATCTCATGGTCGATTTGATAGATACCGCACTTTTCTTCCTCAGGCATTTCCTTTAATTTAATACACCGTATATGATAGCCTTCCCCATCCCATGTAAAGGGTAAATATCCAAATTTGACCAGCAATGGATTCCAGGCTCTCTTTACGGCTTCAAAAGGCTTAAAGAGAGAATTTCTGCCAATAGGGTTTTCAAAATAATGATGATAAACAGTCAGAAACGCCCGCAGGGAAAGCGGAAGTTTTACACTGATTTCCTTTTCTAACGCTTCTAACTCATCTTCTTTGACCACAGACGAGACCAGCTTCCATTTTTTCCATTCTTCATTTGGGGCTGCATCGTCACTCCACATTTCTTTTTGTGATTCGTCAAGAGGAAGCTTAATACTGATTTCATTTTGAGAAAGCTTCGTATAATACTTTTCAAAAAAGTTCTTCATATATTGTCTGTATTCCTCATAAGTCATGGCAATTACTCTCCTAATCCTCTCCTTTTACTCTGATTTGTCTCATTCCCCTAAGCAATGAGCCACACACTGCTCGTGTTCAAAGATTATTCCTTTAAACTTCCACTATTGTCTGGAAGGCACCTCCAATACAGACTCGCGGTTTCCGCGAGCGGTAACTTACTTCCTTTGTATTTCTAATACTGCACCTCT
>JAFLRO010000143.1 GCA_022511425.1 Acetatifactor sp. | reverse complement strand
CTTGGATATTATTTGTCAAAGCTACTTGCAAGAATCGAAGCAAATTAAAAGTGAAAGGCTGTCAGAGCCTGCCATCTTATCCAAAATCCTTGCCGAGTTTCGCTTGGCTTCCTTTGTAGCGTGGGCACTTGCCATTGCCATGCATGACGAGTTGAAGGATGACGGAATTTATGTTGGAATCGTCAATATCAAAGGTAATATTGGTTCAGACGAATACTATGCTCCTGCAAAGATTGCAGAAAAATTTTATCAACTGTATACCGAAAAGAAAGACACAGAGATTACTTACTAATTTTATAGGAAGACAGGAGAATTCAAGGTGGAAAAAGACTTTATAAACATTGTAAAATCCCGACGTTCTACGAGGCAGTTTTCGGATGAATCTGTCAGTGATGAGACGATACAAAAGATATTGGATATGGCGGCATATGCACCTTCCTCATGGGGTGGGCATCCGGTTGAATATATTGTGGTCCGGGACAAAACGACTATGGCTGAGCTTGCCAGATGTAAGCAGATGGGAGCAGGTCCGCTTGCATACGGAGAAGCTGCAATCGTGCCGATTATCGACAAACGCAATTTAGAACTTTGGGTAGAGGATGCCGCCGTTGCCTCGACTTATATTCTCCTTGCTGCAGAGTATTACGGTGTAGGAGCTTGCTGGATTCACATGAAAGACCGCAGGGGGCACACGAATATGGCTGAGGACGATATAAGATCGTTGCTGGGGATTCCTGATTATTATGGGATTTTGAATGCAGTGTCGCTTGGCATGAAGAAAAAGCCATCGGAAGAAAGAACCATTCAACCCAAAGTTCATCATGAGAGATATTGATATATGAAAAAAATATATGCCATTAACGGCAGCCCGAGAAAAAACTGGAATACTGCCACTCTCCTTGATAAAGCATTGGAGGGTGCAAAAGCTTCTAATCCGTATGAGGTTGTTACAGAGCGCATCGATCTTTATGATTTAAATTTTACCGGGTGCAGAAGCTGTTTCGCCTGTAAAAGGATTGGAGGAGAAAGCTATGGGAAATGTGCTGTAAGGGATGACCTCCATGATGTACTGGAGAAACTGCTTGCATCTGATGGCATCATTATCGGCTCGCCAATCTATTATCGAAATATCACGGGAGAACTACATTCCTTTTATGAGAGGCTTTTCTTTCCCTATACAGTGTACTCATCACATCCGTCGGGAATTGAGAGAAAGTATATTCCAACAGCCTGTATTTACACAATGAATGTCACGGAAGCGGAATTCAAACAGGATAGATACGACTTGTATATTGGATTGTGGGAGCGTTTTCTTGAAGGTTTTTTCGGTCAACCAGAAGTAATGTATGCATTCAATACCTACCAATTTGATGATTATACAAAGTATGTGTCCGACTGTTTTGACGAAAAAGACAAGGCTTTGCATCGGGATCGCCAGTTTGGTACGGATTGTGATAAGGCATACCAGATTGGTCAAAACATGACTAAATAATTGATAAACAACATATCAAAGTGAGTATGAAGCAGTTTATGGATGAAGTTACCAGGCAGAATGAAAATAAAATGGGAACTGAGAAAATGAGCAAACTTATCATTGTGACAGGTATTCCGCTGATGTTAAGCCTGCTCATCAATTCCCTTTATAATTTTGTGGATTCGGTTTTTGTATCCAGAGTGTCAGAGGACGCGTTGACAGCCCTGTCATTGGCATCACCTGTTCAGATTCTTGTATCGGCGCTTGGATTTGGAAATGCAGTCGGCTTGAATGCGGTAATATCAAAAGCCCTTGGAGAAGGAAGGTCGGACAGAGTAAAAAAGGCAGCCAATGCGGCGATTTTCATTGGTTTGTGTTCGTGGATATTGATTGCCATTATGTGCATTCTGTTTGTGAAGCCGTATTTCGCATGGCAGTCAGGAGGAAATGAGACAATCGCAGCATACGGGCGGGAATATCTCACTGTTTGTATGTTATTTTCCTTTGGACAGATGGGACAGTGGGTGTTTGACCGTTTTGTGATAGCCAGCGGAAAGGCTAACCTTTTCCTGTTCACCTTGTCAGCAGCCTCGTTGACCAACCTCATCTTAGACCCGATTTTCATTTTTGGTATGTTCGGCGTTCCGAGGATGGAAACTTTGGGTGCCGCAATAGCCACGGTCATAGGCCAGATTGTCGGCATGATTGCCGGTATTTTTATTAACCGGAGGTGGAATAAAGAAATCCCGTTTTCCTTTAGCCTACATCCGGATAGGGAGTGTATATGGGCAATCCTTAAGGTAGGAATTCCGTCTACGATGGTTCAGGTTCTAACTTCTGTTGTCAGCATAATGATGAATTCCATACTGTTGGCTTTTTCCACGACTGCGGTGGCTGTCTATGGTGTCTGTGTGAAGATTCAGAGCGTTGTAACTGTAGGTGTTCATGGGATTGATAATGGATTGATTCCGATTGTGGCATATAATTATGGGGCAGGAAAACGAAAACGTATTGACGAAGCGATTAAATGGACGCTGATCTATTCAACGATTTTATATGTCGTATTTTTTATTGGACTGGAATGCGTTCCGGGTTTAGTGTTAAGAGTATTTAAAGCATCCGATTATATGCTGGCAATAGGAATTCCGGCACTTCGTATTCTTGCAGTCGCTTATTTTGTCTCCATTCCGAACTTGGTTCTTGCCGCAGCATTGCAGGGGTTATCCCTTGGAACAAAAAGCATGTATCTGACGGTGACCAGACAGGCAATTCTTCCTGTTGTATTTGCCTTGATTTTGAGAGTTTTTGGCATATTGGATTTTATATGGTGTGCATTTATTCTGGCTGAACTTGCAGGGATTCCATTTGCCGTTTATCTTTGGAAAAAATCACGCAATAGTTTGGAACTGGAAAACTCTCATCAGTAGAAACAAAAAGTATTGTGTTTTTAAATACTTATAAATAAATTATATAAAGGAGGCTTTATTATGTCAGATTATTTAGGGAAAGATGTGTTTAAGTTAGGCTTCGGGCTGATGCGGCTGCCTAAAAATGCGGACGGCAGCATTGATATTGCCCAGACTAGCGAGATGGTTGATCGTTTTATTGCGGCTGGTGGAACTTATTTTGATACGGCTTATGTTTATGATAACGGTAAGTCTGAGGAAGCTGCCAGAAAAGCGTTGGTAGACCGGTATCCGCGGGAGAGTTACACATTGTGTACTAAGCTGAACGCATGGAATCAGGCGCACGATGAGGCTAGTGCGAAGCAGCAGTTCTATACAAGTCTTGAGCGAACCGGAGCGGGATACTTTGATTATTATCTGCTCCATGGATTTATGCCGGGGAATTGGACGAAATATGACGAGTATCATCTTTGGGATTTTGTGAAGGAGCAGAAAGCGAAAGGGCTTCTGAAACATATAGGTTTTTCATATCACGCAGGTCCGGAGCTTCTGGATAAGCTGCTAACCGAGCATCCTGAGATGGATTTCATTCAGCTCCAGATAAACTATGCCGATTGGGAGAATCCGGGGATTGCGTCCAGAGCTAACTATGAAGTTGCCAGAAAGCATGGCATACCCATTACGATCATGGAGCCGGTGAAAGGCGGTGCTCTGGCTGATCCCATCCCGAAAGTGAAAGAGGTTTTCGATGCGGCAAACAAGGAAGTTTCTTATGCTTCATGGGCGATTCGTTATGCCGCATCTTTGGACGGTATTATCACAGTGCTGTCGGGAATGTCCAATCTGGAGCAGATGGATGATAACTTAAGTTTCATGAGAAATTTCCAGCCGCTTACTGAACAGGAGCAGCAGATTATACGACAGGCACAGGAAGCTCTGAATAAGGACGGATCTATTCCCTGTACAGCGTGTCACTACTGTACAGATGGGTGCCCTAAGAACATTCCTATTCCCGAAATTTTTTCAGTACAAAACAGACAGGCTGTGTATCCCGGCTGGGATAAAGGTAAAAATGAATATACTATCGCAACAATGAACAGAGGAAAGGCTTCCGAATGTGTTGAATGCGGTCAGTGTGAAGGGGCGTGTCCTCAGCAGCTTAAAATTATTAAACTTCTGAAAGATTGTGCCGGAGTCTTGGAATAGTGTGTATGCATACGATAGCATTTAAATTTTGGAGGTAAATAAGGTAATGAAGTATACAAATCTTGGAAATACGGATATCAGGGTATCACAGATCTGTGTCGGAGGCATGTCTTTTGGTGAAGTAAAAGAGGGAGGGCACCAGTGGACGCTGGATCAGGAACAGACGCAGGAAATGCTTGCGAAAGCCTTGGATCTGGGCGTGAATTTTATTGATACCGCAAATGTTTATGCCGGAGGAACAAGTGAAGAATACATAGGAAAGTCATTAAAAAATCTCAATGTAGCCCGTGATAAGGTTGTGATAGCGTCTAAGGTCTATTTTAATGAGGGATGCCTTTCCAAAGAAGCAATTACAAGAGAGATTGAGGGTACACTGAAACGTCTGGATACCGATTATCTGGATTTATATCAGATACACCGCTTTGATTATGGCCACCCGATTGAGGAGACAATGGAAGCACTGGATTCCCTGGTAAAAGCAGGAAAAGTCCGTGCCATTGGTG